>JAHWJU010000133.1:0-3010 GCA_019348255.1 Actinomycetota bacterium
GCCGCCGCGTTCGACGAAGACCCGGTTGGGGCCGTTGACCATGACCTCGGTGACGCTGGCGTCGTGCAGGTACTTGTCGATGGGGCCGTAGCCCAGGATGTCGTCGGAGACGTCGCTGACGAGGACGGCTCGATCCGCGGCGGTGATGGCGGCCGTCTCCCGGAGCAGGACCATCTGGAGCTGGTCCTGGACCCGCTTGCGCAGGTCGTCCTCCGACAACCGCTTGTCATAGAGAACCGCCCCCAGCTCGTCGATGAGCTGGGCGTGGATCTTCTGGCGCAGGTCGTCGAGCAGCGGGTTGCGACCCGTCGGCGAAGCGATCCCCTGCGCGTCGTGCAGCCGCTTGAAGAGGGACATCGGGTGGCTCCGCTATCGGGCCCGCTCGCCCACGGCCGGTGCCGGAAACAGCTCGGCCAGGCGCTCGAGGCTGCGGGCCACGCTCGAACGGGGCGCGTCGAGCACGATGGGGACGCCCTTGTTGATGGACTGCGGCACGGCGATGTCGCTCGGGATGAGGCAGTCCGCCTTCAGCTGGAGCGTTCGCTCCACGTCGGCGATGTCGAGCTTCACCTTCGAGTTGGCCCGGTTCAGGGTCAGCTTCACCTTGGTTGGCGGGACGTGGAGGAGGCGCAGGGTCTGCAGGCCGATCTTGGTGTTCTTGATGTTCGGGATGTCCATCCCCGCCATGAGCACGATGTCGTCGGTCTGTTCGAGGATGCCCAGCACGATGTCGTTGAAGGACGCCGGCGTGTCGATGACCACGTGAGAGGCGAACGAGGCCAGCAGATCGAGTATCCGCCGGACGTGAGCCAGCGAGATCGAGTCGGCGAACGCCGGCTCGATGGGGGCCGCCAGCACCCGCAAACCACTCGGCTCGTGCTCGATGAGCAGGCTCTGCAGCAGGCTGACGTCGAGCCTGTCGATCTCGTTCACCGCGTCGATGACGGTGTGGGTGGGGACCAGGCCGAGCATCACCGCCACGTCGCCGAACTGCAGGTCGGCGTCGAGCAGCACCACCGGGCGGCTGCTGCGCCGGGCCAGAGCCACGGCGAGGTTGGTGGCGACGAAGGACTTCCCCGCCCCACCCTTGGTGGAGAACACGGTCACGATGCGGCCCCTCGACCCGCCATCCTCGGCCACCGCTGGAGGGGCTGACGGAGCCGGCGGCGCTGTCGCGTTCAGGTGCTGAGTGGCGCGCTCCACGGCCTCCCGCAGCTGCCCCGGCTCCGCCGCCAGGGCGACCACGTCGCTGATCCCGGCGCGGATGGCGGCTTGGAGGATCTCCGTCGACAGTTCGTGCACCACCATCACCGCGCTCACCTCCGGCCGGGCCCGGGTGACACGGCTGACCTCGCCCATGGCCGCCGGGGTCGCGAAGGAGGGGCCCACGACGAGCACCAGCGGCGATCCCGCCGGCAACTTCTGGTCCACCGCCTCGAGCGCTCCGAAGGCCGCCGCCCGCGCCGCCTCACCCAGCTGCATGGCCAGGCGGGTCCGCAGCTTCGGGTCTTCGTCGACGACCGCGACCGAGAAGGCGGGCACAGGGAGGTCGAAGGGCGAGGGACTGGCCATGGATCGTCAGCTCGGGGTGAGGTTGCCGGTGAAGAGGTTGCCGGCGTTCACCGGCGGGACGGGGGAGGGCTGGTTGTCGATGGGCACGAGCGTGAGGTAGATGCCTCCGCCCTGTTGGGTGGCGAAGGCGATCCGCGACGCCGCCTCCGGCGGCACTGCGAAGGTGATCAGACCACTGCCGGGATTGGCCACCGGAGCAGTCTCCCCCGCCTGCGGCGCGGCAGTGGTACCGATGGCGATGATGTTGACGTTCTGGAACAGCACTCGCTGCGAACCACCGTCGGCCACCAGGATGTTGACCTTGTCGCCCGGGACGAGCAGGCCGGCAACGCCGCGCACCTGGTCGACGGACACCGTGATCGCAACCTGTCCCGCGGGGATCTTCTGGGAGAACGTCACCTGGGCCTGACGGGGGTCGACGAACTGCCCCTCTACCAGGACCGTGTTCACCGAGAGGTCCGTCACCGCCACCTTGCCGTTGATGCTGGCCGGATCGGTGAGGGCGGTGGCCGGGCGGAACTTGCGAGGAATCCGGCTGGGCTTCACGAACTCACCGATGGCCTGCTCGCCCGGGAGCCCCTTGGGGACGCCCTTGGCGACGACGAAGACCTCGACCAGCTGGGTGTCGTTGAAGGCTCGCGCTTCGATGCCCCTCACGTAGAGGAACGTGGTGCCTGCCGCGAGGGCGGCGAGAACGATCGCCACCACCACGAACACCGTTCGACGCGATCCCACGACCCCTGTTCCCTCGATTCCGCTCGGGCCCCGGCGCGATGCGGCCCTCCAGTACGGCTAAGCATCGGCTGGCAAAAGGAGCAACGCAAGCATCTCCTGTTGAAAGATTACTCCCCGATGATTCAGAACTCCCGTCCGACGCCGATAACACCAGCGTGAGAAGGGTCATCTCCCTTCCCCTTTTTGCGCGCAACCGTGGGGAAACCGGCGCGTCCTTGGTGGAGTTCTCGCTGGTTCTGCCCGTCTTCATGATGCTGCTGCTGGGCATGCTCACTGGAGGGCTGGCCTACAGCCGGAAGCTCTCTGTCGCGCAAGGAGCCCGCGAAGGTGCCCGTTACGGAGCGACGCTCCCGATCACCGCGGCCCTGCCGGTCGACACCTGGTTGACGAGGGTGGCCAACGTGACCATCGCCAGCAGCGACGCCGAACTGGCCGCCGACCGTCCCGGCCAGGCGCTCTGCGTCGCCCACGTCGCCAGCTCCGGGACCGCCCGCAGTCGCCAGCAGACAGGCACCACCGTCAGCTTCGCCGATGCTCCCTGCATCGTCGACGACGGGAGGGCAGGCGAGACCCGGGTTCAGGTGGTGGCCCGCCGGTCTTCTCGCCTCGAGGTGCTCCTGTTCAGCCGGGACCTCGACCTGAGCTCCCGCGCCGTGGCTCGATTCGAGGCGCAGTAGCCGTGGGCCCCCATGCCCCGGCCGGG
>JAHWJU010000133.1:3110-6115 GCA_019348255.1 Actinomycetota bacterium
GCCCCGGCCGGGGGCGGCGCAGCCGCCGGAAGCACAGAAGACGGCGCCTACCTCGTGCTGTATGCCCTGTTGGCGGTGGTGATGTTCACCATGGCGGCACTGGTCCTCGACATCGCCACGCTGCGCCAGGGCCGCAGGATCGACCGGACCGCGGCCGATCTTGCCGCTACGGCCGGGATGGTCGAGCTCGACCCCGGCGACCCGACCAGCTTCGCCGTTGCCTGCCGGGCCGCCTGGGGGTACGTGGTCACGAACCGCTCCGAGGCGGCCGGGTCGATGGCGCCGCCGGATTGTGACGCCGCCTTCCCGTCGAGCACCTCCTGCTCGGCTCTGCTCGCCTCCCGCACCGCTTCAGGGTCCCTCGGCCCGCTCACCGTCGAGATCACCCACCCCGTCCCCGACACCTCTCCCCTCATGGCGGCCGAGGTCCAGGGGGGTGACCTCCCCCAGGCGGTGGAGCCCACCCGGGATGGATCCTCCTGTGAGCGACTGGCGGTGCGGATCGTCGGCAGGCGCGAGTTCCTCTTCGGCGGGCTCATCGGCAGCGGCAGCGGTACCACCGACGTCCACAGCGTGGCTCGGGCCAGGCTGACGTCGTCGCCGGAGATCCCTGCCGTTGTCGCCCTGGAGCGCACCGGGTGCGATGCCTTGTCCTCCAGCCCCCAGGGCGGTCGCCTGGACATCGGCGCCGCGGCCCAGCCGGGGGTGGCGGTGGTGGACTCCGACGCTTCCACCTGCAGCTCCGGCTTCACCATCGACCCCGCCGACCCGAGCCGCATCCGTGCCCTCGACTACGGCTCGACCCCCGGGGTGATCTCCTCGTTCGCCCTGTCGGGAGCCAACTTCGCGCGGGCCTACGACCCTGCGGCGGTCCCGGGCCGGCTCTTCCCGACGCCCACCCCCACGCTCACCCGCACCGGGCGTAGCATCATCGACAACCGTTACAACTGCACGCTGTCCACCTGCCCCGGGGGATCGAACCAGGTGGATCAGCTCGAAGCTGCGTTGCAGGGGCCTGGATCACCGGCGGGCTACAACCTCTACACCGGGCCCTGCACCCTCGCCCCCGCCGACCCCCCGGTGCTGCTCGTAGGCGACACGTTCGTGGACTGCCCCCTGCTGGATGTGAGCAACTCCTTCACCGTCTCGGCGACGGGTGTCGCCTTCGCGGGCTCCGTGGTCGTGCGCGACGGCGGCTGCCTCGCCGTCAACGACACCTCCTGCGGAGCCGCAGGTGTCCCCCTGCAGGATGGCGTCGCCTTCCTCCGCAGCGGCGGGATGACCAAGGAAGTCAAGGGTCGACTGCTGTTGACCCGAACCTTTTTGTACTCGAGCGGTGCCGTCCAGTTGCCGCTGGATCCCGACGCCAGCCCCGACGGCGCCCTCAGGTGGACAGCCCCCGACGGGGGAGCCTTCCAGGGCCTCCTGCTGTGGGCGGAGTCCGCCGGCGGGATTCGTGTCGGCGAGCAGGACTCCAATCAGTTGAGGGGAACCCTCTTCGCCCCGAACACCACCGTTGTGCTGGAAGGCCGCAACGCGGGCGGCGGGCTGACCTTCGAGGCTCAGGTGGTGGCCGGCCGGGTCCGCCTGGAGGGCCTGGGGGACGTCACGCTGATGCCGGCCGCGCCCCATGCCACGGGGCGTCTGACCCGCCAGGTTCGCCTGATTCGCTAGGGCGCGAACTGCCCGGAGCCGTCGCCGGTAGCGGCATCGGCAGCGCCCGGCGCCGTCGGCCCACCGTCGCCCTCGGCCGGGGCGACGTACTCCTCGGCAAGATCGGCCCAGGCGGCCTGGGATTCCGTCTCGGGCTCGAACTGCGCGTAGTCGATCGAGCCGATGTACTTGCCCTCCTCGTCGAAGGCGTGCTCCCCGAAGTGCTCGCGGAACTCGGCGGCCACTTCGCCTCCCTCGGCCGCCTGCTTGATCGACAGGCTGATTCGCCGGCGCTGAAGGTCGAGGTCGATGATCTTGACCCACAGCTCCTCGCCCGGTGTCACGACCTGCTCGGGCAGGTCCACGTGGTGGGCCGCCATCTCCGAGATGTGGACCAGGCCCTCGATGCCCTCGCCCACCTGGACGAAGGCGCCGAAGGGCACCAGCTTGGTGACGCGGCCATAGGTGAGCTCGCCCACTCTGTGGCTCGAAGCGAACTCGTTCCACGGGTCCTGCTGGGTCGCCTTGAGCGACAGGGCGATGCGCTCGCGGTCCATGTCGACGTCGATGACCTTGACCTCGACCTCGTCGCCGACGGTGACCACCGAGCTCGGGTGGTCGACGTGCTTCCAGGACAGCTCCGAGACGTGGATCAGCCCGTCCATACCGCCGATGTCGACGAAGGCGCCGAAGTTGACGATGCTGCTGACCACGCCCCGGCGCGTCTCCCCCACCTTCAGGTTGGTGAGGAACTCATCCCGCTGCTCCTTCTGGGTCTCTTCGAGCCAGGCACGGCGGGAGAGCACGACGTTGTTCCGGTTCTTGTCGAGCTCGATGATCTTGGCCTCGATCTCGCGGCCCACATAGGGCTGAAGGTCGCGCACCCGACGCAGCTCGACCAGCGACGCCGGCAGGAAGCCCCGCAGCCCGATGTCGAGGATCAGCCCGCCCTTGACCACCTCGATGACCGGGCCCTTCACGGTGCCGTCGTTCTCCTTGATCTTTTCGATCGTCCCCCAGGCCCGCTCGTACTGCGCCCGCTTCTTGGACAGGACCAGCCGACCCTCCTTGTCCTCCTTCTGCAGGACCAGGGCCTCGATCACCTCGCCCAGGCTGACGATCTCGCCGGGGTCGACGTCGTTGCGGATGGACAGCTCGCGGGAGGGGATCACGCCTTCGGACTTGAAGCCGATGTCGAGGAGCACCTCGTCCTTGTCGACCTTGACCACGGTGCCGGTGACGATGTCACCGTCCTCGAACTCGACGATCGTGCCGGCGATGGCGTCTTCGAGGGAGAGGTCGCCCAGGTCGTTCTCCACCACCTGGTTGTACTGGTACTCCTCCTCGGGCGC
>JAHWJU010000042.1 GCA_019348255.1 Actinomycetota bacterium
GCTCGGGTTGAAGAAGCGCTCGCGGGCGGCCCACGGCCCCGGCAGGAGGACGAGCCCGCCGCCCACCTCCGCGGTGGCGTGGTCCAGGATCGCCAGGCCCAGGCGCTTGCCCTCCTCGACCAGCCCCGGCTCGCCGAAGGTCCGCCCCGCCATCACCAGGGCCCGCGCCGCATCCAGGTCGGCGTCGGTTGCCGGCTCCGGATCGACGACCCGTCCTCCGGCCCATTTCCACGACAGCAACCCGTCGTCGCGTTGCAGGTTCTCCTTGGTCCACTTCCAGACCCGGTGGAAACGGTCGGGGTCTTCGGTGACGGCGGCCAGCAAGAGGGCGTAGGCCTGTCCTTCGCTCACGGTGTCGCCACCATGGTCGGGACGTACCACCCGGCCGTCGCCGTTCACGTACTCCGCGAAGAAGCGGTCGACCGCCGCGCTGCTCCGGCCGGGGCCCGTCCCCAGCGGGGCCACGCCCCCGTCGCCGCTGCCGTCGCGGCGGACCAGGACGACGGCGGCCACCACGGCCAACACGAGGGCGATAACCACCGGCACGCGCAGCCTCACCGCGTCTGCCCGAGCGAAGGGGCCGGCTCGGCCACAGCCTCGGGCGCGGGCTCGGCTCGTCCTCCCCTCAGCGCCGGCCACATTCCGCTGAACAGCACCGTGATGTGGACCAGCGCGAAGGCCACGTTGTTGACGGTTGCCGGTGACTGGTCCCTGGTTAGGCCGTACACGGCGACGCCCCCCAGGATGGCGCAGGCCGCCAACGGAAACCGGATGGGCTTGATCTGACGGCCCGTGGCGCCCTCTTTGGGGGTGACCGCGAAGCTCCCCTTGCGGCGCAGCAACGTCAGCAGCGAGGCGACGACGTGAACCCAGAAGTTGGCGGACTGGAGGGCGAACGCGCCGAAGGTGTAGGTGCCGCCGCTGGCCAGCGACACCGTCACCAGGCCGGTGGCGAAGTAGGGCGCCCAGTGGACGAGGAACTGGTCGACCGAGGCCACGGTCACGGGCTGGGCGCCGGTGAGGATCCGCACGACGGGGAAGCTCATGTAGATGAGCAGCGTCCACCCCGTCAGCCAGAAGGCGGCCGACATCAGGTAGTTGAGGCGGATCTTGAACGGGAGCCGCGACGCGATGATGCGGGGCAGCGCCGAGAGGCAGCCGCGGGCCCACCGCAACTGCTGGCTCGCGTAGGAGGCCATGTCCTCGGGCCCCAGGCCCGACGCCAGCACCTCCGGCACGTAACGGCTCTTCCACCCCTGCTCGTGGAGCCGGAGCGACAGCTCGAAGTCCTCGGTCAACGAGTCGGTGGGGAAGCCACCCATGGCCTCGAGCGCCGTCCGCCGGAACACGACATTGGTGCCGCAGCAGAACATCGCGCCCAGGTCGTCGCGGCCCACGGCGATGGTGCCGAAGAACAGCGTCTGCTGGGCCCAGCTGGTCTCGGCGATGCCGCCTTGGCCATGGTTGGCGTAGTACTGCGGCGTCTGGACGAACGCCACGCGGTCGTCGTCGAAGTAGGCCAGCGTGACTTCCAGGAAACGGGGGTTGGCGACGTGGTCGCAGTCGAGGATGGCGACGAAGGGGGCGTCGGTGCGCTCCAGCGCCCAGTTGATGTTGCCGGCCTTGGCTCCCTCGTTGGAGGGACGGCAGACGTAGTTGACGCCGTGGCGCCGTGCCATCGCCTCCATGGCGGGGTTGCCGCCGTCGTCGAGAAGGTGCACCCGCACCTGGGCGGTCCGTAGCCGCGTGGCCGCGGCGACCGTCGGCTCGACGATCTCGACCGACTCGTTGTAGACGGGGATGAATACGTCGACGGCCACAGCGTCGGTGAAGGGGGGCTTCGGTGGGCGCCGGCGAATGCTGGCCAGCGTCCACCAGAACCCCAGGACCTGGATCATGTTGAACAACTCGGCGCCGACGAGCAGGCCGTAGAGCACGGGATGGCCGGCGCGCCCCGGGGCGAGCAGCCACGAGAGGTACCAGATGGCCATCGGCACGTTGACGATCGTCAGCAGGCGGGCCACCCGGAGGCGCCATCCGCCCTGCAGCGGCCGCCACGTCGGGGGCGCCAATCGGCAGTCGGTTGCATCGCTCATTCGAACATCCACACCTTCACGTCGCGTCCTCGCTCGGAGCGCAACGACCTTTCCGCTCCCAGGGTCTTCACGTACTCGACCACCCGCGGCACGCTCCTGTCAGGGTTGGTGAGGCTGAAGGCAGCCACCACGAACACCCGTCGGTGAGGAGTCGGCGCCGCATCGGGTTCGGCGCCCAGAGCGCGCATCTCGACGTCGGGCGCCTTGTAGCGCAGCAGGTCACCGATGGCCTTGGGCTCATAGACGACGAGGTCACCAGGACGGGCAGTGCCCGCCACTTCGGCCACGACCGGGGTGACGTCGAAACGACGCAACGGATGCACCCGCGCCGTCTGGTCGACCAGCGCGACCAGGAGCACGGCCACGGCCGCCACCGTGAGAAGGCGGGTCCTGGGCCAGCGCCCGCCGACCATCGTCACGCCGCGGCCGATCACCAGCACCAGTGCCGGGACCGCGGTCGCGAACCAGCCGATGGCGAAGGTGGGCCGCCGCGGGGCCCCGAGCAACTGGGCCATGAGGATGACGGCAACCGGGGCCGTCGCCAGCAGGAGCAGGAGCGGCCCCTGCCGCGACCGGCTCCGCCCGAGCACCGCCAGCCCCGCCAGCATGCCCAGCGGCCACAGCGCCAGCAGCCGGGACGTCACGCTCACGGGGTGGAAGCCGAAGACCCCCGACAGGAGTGAACCGATCAGCGGGAAGACAGAGGTCTCACCGCCGGGGGCGGCGGCTGTGGCGTACTCCAGCGGGGGGAGTACCCGCGGCGGACCCAGGCCCGAGCGCAGGACCAGGAGGGGCACGGCCGCCGCGGCCACCAGGCCCAGAGCCACCAACCACCCGCCGAGTGCCGGCAACACCCGTTCCTGGCCGCGCCGGCGCCGGATGAGAGCGACCACCACGGCCCCGTGCAGCACCGCCAGGTGTACCAGCGCCAGTTGATGCGACCACACCAGCGCCGCTCCGACCAGCCCGAACAGCACCCAGTCGCTGGGCCGGCCGCACCGCACCGCGCACAGCATGGTCAACAGCGCGGCGACCGCAAGCAGGGTGGCGACGGAGGCGGGGCGGGCCTGGGTGGAGAACCAGACCAGGGGCGGGGCGACGGCGCCGATGGCGGCTGCGGCCATGCCGGCCCGGCGGTCGTAGAGCTCCTTGGCCGTGAGGTAGAGGAGGGGAACGAGGAGGATTCCGGCCACGAGTGACGGCAGGCGCAGCGCGAACGGACCGGGACCGAAGGCCTGACGTGAAGCCCAGGCGAGGACCATCTGCAGCGGTGGGTGGGCGTCTGCGGAAGATGCGGCATTGACCACCGAGAGGAACGAGCCCCGGGTGATGCGGGCGGTGAGTGCCTCGTCGAGCCAGATGTCACGGGCCGTGGCCAGGCGGAGACCGGCCGCCGCCACGGTCAGACCGAGCAGGGCCCAGCCGACGAACCGAGGGCCGTCGCCGGCCTCCTCCACGGGCACCACCAGAGGCACGGGGGCCGAGACCGCGGTGGCGATGGCCAGGCTCACGAGCAACATCGCGGTCGCGGCTACCGAGGCGTCCACGGCCACGTCGGCTGCCGTGCCCCGCCCGGTGAGGGTCATGGTCACCTGCAGCGCGAGGGCGAGGCTCGTGAGCACGAGGACGGTACGAGCGGCCCCTTCGGCCACCCGCTGGTGCACGAGCACCTGGGCCATGCCGAGACCGGCCATGGCCACGGCGAAATAAGCGGCATGGAGGCCGAGGCGGGCGTCGGAGAGGTGGAGCAACAGGGCGGGCGCCACCAGCGCCACCAGCACGACGGCGCTGCCCGCGGTGGCGGAGACGAGCAGCGCCGGCATGAGGGCGTCGCGGCGGCCGGCGCCGACGTTGCGCACCACCAGCGCCGGCGCGATTCCCGAGGCGAGCAACGGGAAGAGCCCGAGGACGACGAGGGCGCCGATGAGCGTCTTGTCGGAACTGGGCCGGAGGGTGGCGAGGAGGGCGACGAGGGGCATGGCTCCGACGAGCATCGAGGCCACGGCCGCGCTGACGGGCGACCGTCGGCGAACCTCCACCGGGGTCGACGATGCTTGTTGGGGCAGCAACCCGCAGGGTCCGCCATGGCGGCGGTGACGGGCCAGCAGGAGGCTGACGGGGTCGCCGGCGGCCAGCGCGACGACAGGGACGAGCGTCGCCGAGGGCACCTTGGCCAGCAGGGCAAGGCCCACCACCAGGGTGACGGCGGCGCCGGCGAGAGCCGACATCGTGGTGGACGACGAGCCACATGCCCGCAATGCCTGGTGTTCGAGGGGCGTGAGCATCGCCGGCAGGAAAGCCAGCGCCAACGCCGCCACCGCCAGACCCTGACCGGCGGGGATGGCCAGTGGCAACCCCACGGCCAGCACGACGAGGCCCAGGCAGACTGCCATCGCCACGGCTCGCCGCCGGTTCGCCGACTGGCTGGGGACGAGGGGATCGGTTCCGGTCCAGGCGACGAAGGCAGCCCGCCGCACCGCCAGCAGCGCCCCCCCGAAGAGCACCATCCGTACCAGCGGTGTCCCCTCCAGCTGGCGGGCGGCCAGAAGAAGGACTGTGAGCCCGGCCAGGTCCGGCGCGAGCAACGGCAGGCCTCGGGCCCAGTGCTCGGGCCGCGGCGCGCCCGCGTCAGGCTCTCGTGCCCGAGCCGGGGCGGGTCTGGTGATTGTCTTCACAACCCTTAGCACCGTTCCCACCGCTCGCCGCGTTTGAACCGCTTTGTGGGTTTCGTCCCTACAACTTCGGCATTGACTCCTGCTGACTCCCGTGCCATGATCTGAGCGAACGCTCAAAACAGTCGCTCAAAGCGAGCGATCAAGGAGGATTGCCATGCAGGCCCACGATCCGCTCCTCGTGCCCGTGTACCTCGTCTACACCGCCATCGCCATCGGCCTGATCGTGTGGCTGGCCCGCACGCTCTCGCGCAACGGCGCCATCTTCCTGGAGGGCGTGTTCGAGGACTCGCCCCGGATGGCGGGCGCCGTGAACCAGCTTCTGGTGGTCGGCTTCTACATGCTCAACCTCGGTTACGCGGCCCTCCTCCTGCGGGCCGACGCCGCGCCCGACGCCGTCGTCGCAGTGGAGGTCCTGGTCCACAAGCTCGGCATCCTGTTGCTGTCCCTCGGGGTGCTGCACTTCGCCAACATGTACGTCTTCCACCGCATCCGGCGGCGGGCGAGTGCGGTCGCGCCGCCGCCCCCCGCCGCCCCCCAGGGCTTCGTCGACGCCGACGGAACGGTGGCGCCTTGGGGCACCCCTCGCTGAGGTGCGCGATCCAGAGCGGTACCTCGTGTGCCTGTGGGCCGGCAGCGACTGCCCCTACGGAGTGTGCCAACACCGGACGGAGGTCCGATGAGCAGCCGCGGGCCGCGACCGGCAAGGGGGACCGGAGACCAGACCAGGGACCGCATCGTCCAGGCGGCGCTGGCCACGCTGCGGGAGGAGGGGATCGGCGGGGCCAGCGCCCGGGCCATAGGGCGCCGGGGCGGGTTCAACCAGGCGCTGATCTTCTACCACTTCGGCAGCGTGAACGACCTGCTGCTGGCCGCCGTCGACGAGCTCAGCTCGTGCAGAGCCGAGCGTTACAGGGAACACCTCGAAGGCGTGACGTCGTTGTCCGAGCTGGTGGGCCTGGCGGCCGAGTTGCACCGCGAAGACAGCGAGAGCGGCCACATCGCCATCCTCTCCCAGGTCCTGGCCGGCGCCACGACGGCTCCCGAGCTCAAGGCACCGTTGCGGGAGCGGTTCCGGCCGTGGACCGAACTGGTGGAGGGAGCCATCGAACGGGTGGTGGCAGGGACGCCCTACGCCGCCGTGGTTCCCGTGGCCGATCTCGCCTTCGTGGTGACGGCGTTGTTCATGGGCATCGAGTTGACCATGAACCTGGAGGAGGACGGTGATCGGGAGGAGAGCCTCTTTCGCACCATCGGGCTCATGGCCACCCTGCTCGAGGGCCTGATGGGGTCGGCCGGCGCCTAGCCGGCGTAGCAACCATGAGCGAATAGGATGAAGCCGCAGCACCGACGCAAGCTGGGAGGCTTCGCATGCGCCGCATCGTTCTCGTCGTCGCCACCGCTGTCGCCCTGGTGGGCGGGCTGGCATCGCCCGGACAGGCGGGCACCGGCGATACCTACCGGCATCTGCAGTGGGGCCTCGACAAGATCGAGGCGGAGCCGGCCTGGGCGACGAGCCGGGGCGGGGGCGCCCTGGTGGCGGTGGTGGACACCGGGGTCGACCTCGGCCACCCGGATCTGGCCGCCAACCTGGTCACCTATGACGACGCCGACATGGTCGAGCCCGACGGCACCTGCACCGGGAGGAAGGGGTCCCGCACCTGCACCCAGGACGGAGCGCAGGACAAGCACGGCCACGGCACCCACGTGGCCGGCATCGTCGCCGCCGTGGCGAACAACGGCACGGGGGTGGCCGGCGTCGCTCCGGACGCCAAGGTGCTGCCGGTTCGGGTGCTCGACGCCGACGGCAGCGGCACCACCGACCAGGTCGCCGCCGGCATCCGCTACGCCGCCGACAAGGGTGCCGACGTCATCAACCTGTCGCTCGGATTCCTGTCCGGCGTGGGACAGGTGGTCAAGCTGGTGGGGGGGCTGGAGCCTGTCTACAGCGCCATCGACTACGCGTGGTCCAAAGGGTCGGTCGTGGTGATCGCCGCCGGCAACGACGCCGTGCCGCTGTGTTCTGAGCCCTCGGCCCATCCCAAGGCGGTCTGTGTCGGCGCCACCGACAGTCGCGACATCCGCAGCTTCTACTCCAACACCGACGCCACCATGTCGAGTGCCTACCTCGTGGCCCCCGGCGGCGACGCCGTCACCTGCGCCGGCGACGTCGTGTCCACCTACCTGCGTTCGGAGCCGAAGTCGGGCTGCAAGGCCATCGAGGAGCAGGGATATGAGTACCTGGCCGGAACCTCCATGGCCACGCCGCACGTGGCCGGCGTCGCCGCCCTGCTCGCTGCTCGGGGGCTGACCAACGCCCAGATCGTGGGCGTCCTGACCCAGACGGCGGACGACCTCGGCGTGCCCGGCCGCGATGCCGTCTACGGCTACGGCCGCGTGAACGCGGCCAAGGCGGTGGCCGCAACCGCCTGAGGGCTAGCGGCCCAGGGCCCTCAGCCGGCCCACCACGTCGGCGAAGCTGCGGGTGAAGGCGTCGACGTCGGCATCTGTGGTCGACCAGCCGACCGACAGCCGCAACGAGCGCTCCGCTTCAACGCCCATGGCCTGCAGCACCGGCGAGGGCTCCAGCGACTCCGAGGAACAGGCGCTGCCGGAGTGGGCGGCGACTCCGGCCTGGTCCAACCCGAGCAGCACCGCTTCGGCCTCGACCCCCTCCACCCCCACGCACACGATGTGGGGGAGCCGGTCGTGGAGGTCGCCGTAGGTGACCACCCCGTCCACGGCGGTCGCCGCCTCCACCAGCCTCGTCGTCTGCGAACGGGCCCGCTCCGCGTCGTCGGCCAGCCCGCCGGCCGCCAGGTCGCACGCCACGCCGAAGCCCACGATGGCGGGCACGTTCTCGATGCCACCGCGCCGGGCCCGCTCCTGGTCGCCACCCACGATCATCGGCTCGACCCGTAGGCCCCGCCGCACGAGCAGTGCGCCGGCGCCTTTGGGGCCGCCGAACTTGTGGGCACTGACCGAGAGCAGGTCGGCCCCCAGGGCGGCGAAGTCGATGGCGTCGTGGCCGGCGCCGGCGGCGGCATCCACGTGCACGAGCACGCCCCGCTCCCGACAGCCCTCCACCACCGTGGCCACCGGCTGGCGGGTGCCCACCTCGTGGTTGGCCCACTGGACGTGGACCAGCGCCGTCGGCGCCTCGTCGACGGCGGCCAGCACCTCGTCAGGGTCGACCCGGCCCTTTGCGTCCACTCCCACGACGACGGCACCGTGGCGCTTGGCGGCGGCCAGCACCGCCGAGTGCTCGACTGCGGGCACCACCACCCGCCCCGGGGCAGGTGCCGCGCTGGCGGTTGCGCCGAAGGTGGCGGCGTTGATGGCCTCGGTGGCCCCGCTGGTGAACACCACCTCTCGGGTTCGTGCGCCCAGCAGCGCCGCCACCTGCTCGCGGGCGGCCTCCACGGCCGCCCGAGCCATGCGGCCCTCGGTGTGCACCCGCCCCGGATCGGCGGCGCCGGCACCCGACAACCACACCACCATGGCCTCGACCACCTGAGGTCGGGCCGGCGAGGTGGAGGCGTGGTCGAGGTAGTGGCGACCGGGTGCCGTGGCGACGTCAGTCACCCGTCGGACGCCAATGGTCAGATGACGGTGACGCAGGCGTCGTCGCCCATGGCCCGCGACGACTCCGTCTCGGGCATCGTGTCGCCGTAGAGGCCGGCGAGCATGCCCCGCACCATCCCCCGGTCGATGGCGCAGATCAGCGGGTTGAGTGAAGCAGCGGCGCCGAACGGGCACTGCTCGTTGATGATGGCCAGGGTGCCGTTGCCGCGGGCTTCGGCGTGGGCGGCGAAGCCGTGGGCGGTGAGGGCGTCGGCCACCGCCTGCATGGCCGCCCGCCGGGACCGGCCCCTGTCGGAGGGGGACATGGCGGCCGCCAAAGCCCGGCCGTGTTCCTCACCCACCTCTTCGGCGAGGGCTTCGGCTTCGGCCGGCGAAAGCCGCGTCAGGGCCCGGGTGAGGAGGGTGACCACCAGGTCGTTGCGCTGGGCCGGGAAGTCGATGGACTGCTTGGCCGATACCCGGTAGCGCTTCGAGGGCCGGCCGGCGCCGGCATGCTGCTGGCGCCCGACGTGCACCTCGAGGTAGCCGCCGGCGGCCAGCTTGTCGAGGTGGTGGCGGGCGACGTTGGGGTGCAGCGAGAACCGGGCGGCCACCTCGCCGGCGGTGACGCCGGCCTCCGCCTCCCGGGCGGCGAGGTAGATCTCCCGCCGGGTGGGATCGCCGAAGGCGGACGTGACTGCGGCCACCATGGCCGAGAAGTCGTCCGAGGTGAGGGGTACCGGAGCCACCACCGTTAATATTACCTACGGACATAGGGGAAATTCCCCCGTCCCACCGGAGACACCCTTGCCCGTTTCCCAAGACGAGATCCTCCGGGCGCTGCAGCCCGTCCAGGACCCCGAACTCCACCAGAGCATCGTCGACCTCGGCATGGTGCGGGGCATCGACATCCAGGGCGGCGCCGTCACCGTCGTCGTCGCCCTCACCGTCGCCGGCTGCCCGTTGCGGGCCGAGATCACCGACAGGGTGCGCGCCGCGGTGGGCCCGCTGGCCGGCGTCGAGCGGGTCGAGGTCGACCTCACGGTCATGAGCGACGAGGAGCGGGCTGAGCTGCGCCAGAGGCTGCAGAGCGCCGGCCACGGCCACGGCCATGCCCATGACCACGGCCAGGGCGCCGGCGCTGCGCCCGCCCGAAAGCCGATCCCGTTCAACGAGCCCGGCGTGAAGACCCGCGTGCTCGGCATCGCCTCGGGCAAGGGAGGCGTGGGCAAGTCCTCCGTCACCGTCAACCTGGCCCTGGCCCTTGCCGGGCGGGGTCACGAGGTGGCTGTCTTCGACGCCGACGTCTACGGCTTCTCCGTCCCGAAGATGCTCGGGCTGGATCAGGACCCGGTGGTCATCGACGGCATGATCGTGCCCCCGGTCGCCTTCGGGGTGAAGACCTTCTCCATGGGCTTCTTGGTGGAGGAGGACCAGCCCGTGATCTGGCGGGGCCCCATGCTCCACAAGTACCTCGAGCAGTTCCTCACCGACGTGTACTGGGGCGACCTCGACTACCTGCTCGTCGACATGCCCCCGGGAACCGGCGACGTGGCCATATCGATGGCGCAGTACCTGCCGCGGGCGGAGATCTACGTCGTGACGACGCCTCAGCCGGCAGCCCAGCGGGTGGCCCAGCGGGCGGCCTACATGGCGGCCAAGGTCAACCTCAAGGTGGCCGGGGTGATCGAGAACATGAGCTGGTTCACCGCCGACGACGGCAAGCGCTACGAGCTGTTCGGCCGGGGCGGCGGCGAGGCGCTGGCCGAGAAGCTGGGGGTACCGCTGGCCGGTCAGGTCCCTCTCGTGCCGGCGCTGCGGGAGGGTGGCGACCACGGCATCCCGGTGGTGGCGGCGGATCCGGACGGGGAAGCGGCCAGGGCATTCGCCGAGATCGCCGGGGTCGTCGAGGCCAACGCTCCCAAGCAGATCTACCGCCCGGAGCTCACGATCCGCTGACCTCGAGCACCCTGCGATCGCAAGGGTGCTGCCGGGTGAGGCGCCAGTACGGACACGGGGCCGGCGCCGTACCTTCTCCACATGGCACGCGTCGAGGCATCGGAGGCGGCAGCCGGCGCCGGCGGGCGTGCCGGCGGCTCCGTCGACGGCATCCCGTTGGGTCGGCGGGTGGTGTTGGGCATGCTCGGACTGGGAGCGGCGGGCATCGTCTTCGGCAAGGCGATCCAGGACCGGCTGGCACGGTTGCTGTCGCCGGACCTGGCCGCCCTGCTGCCCTCCGGCGGGCGCTTCCGCATCTACTCCGTGGTCGGCTTCCTCCCCCGCCGCAGCGCCGATGCGTACCGGTTGCGGCTCGACGGCATGGTGGAGCGGCCCCTCGACCTCGGCTTCGCCGACCTCACCGGCATGCCCGCCACCGCCCTCACCCGCGACTTCCAGTGCGTCACCGGCTGGCGGGTCGCCGATGTCGCTTGGCGGGGGGTCAAGGTCCGCGACCTGCTGGACCGGGCCGGCGTGCGGCCGGAGGCGACGGCGCTTCGCATCCACTCCTTCGACGGCGTCTACACCGAGAGCCTCACCCTCGACCAGGCCCGCCGCGACGACGTGCTCGTCGCCTACGAGATGGAGGGCAAGCCGCTGTCTTCGCCCCACGGAGGCCCGGTGCGGCTGCTGGTGGCGCCCATGTACGGCTACAAGTCACTCAAGTGGCTGGACCGCATCGAGGTGCTCGACCAGGTCGTGCCGGGCTTCTGGGAGAAGCGGGACTACGAGATCGACGCGTGGGTGGGCCGGAGCAATGGGCGCAGCGACGACCCGACCTGACCGCTTGGAGCGCTTCGACCGGGCCGAGCGCAACGTGCACTGGTGGAGCGCGGCCTTGGTCGGAGTGTGCCTACTGACGGCCGCCGCTCTCTACGTGGCACCCCTGGCCACGATGGTGGGCCGCAGGAGCCTGGTCAAGGACATCCATGTAGCCAGCGGCCTGGCGCTTCCGCTGCCCTTCGTGGTGGCTCTCCTGGGGCGGTGGCGCACCCGGCTCCGCCAGGACCTGCGCCGGCTCAACCGGTTCGACGAGCACGACCTGCGGTGGTTGCGGTCGCTCGGGCGCGATCCGTGGATCGAGCGGGGGAAGTTCAACGCCGGCCAGAAGCTCAACGCCGCCTTCAGTGCCGGCGCGCTCCTCCTGTTGCTGGCCACCGGGTCGATCATGAAGTGGTACTCGCCCTTCCCGCTGCTCTGGCGCACCGGGGCCACCTTCGTCCACGACTGGGTCGCCTTCGCCCTGGTCATCGTCCTCATCGGCCACGTCGGCAAGGCTCTGGGGGACCGGGAGGCCCTGGGCGCCATGACGGGGGGCACCGTGAGTCGGGCGTGGGCGATACGCAAGGCACCGCGGTGGTTGGCCGAGCACGACGAGGCAGCCGCCGGCCGCTGAGCTTCAGGCGCCCCGCGGCAGCTCGGCCGGGTCCCATCCCAGGTGCTCGACGGCCATGCGGAGGGCGTAGCGGTCGGTCATCCCGCTCACATGGCGCACTGCGGCGGCCAGCGGGTCGGCGAGCGCATCGGGCTCGTCGCTCATCGCCGCCGGATGGCCGGCGTACCACTCGGTCAACGCCCGGAGCAGCCCGATCACCCGCTTGGCCTGGGCCACGCTGGCCGGCCGCAGGTAGATGCGCTCGAAGTTGAACTCCCGGAAGGCGGCGAGGGCGCCGGCCTCGGCCGGTCGCATGCCCACCCGGCCGGTGGCGGCGATGGCGTCGAGCATGGCCGTGATGAAGGCGTTGAGCTGGACGGAGCGGCGGACGCCCACCACCTCGCTCACCTCCGCCGGGAGGTCGCCGACGCCGACGATGCCCGCTCGCACCGCGTCCTCGAAGTCGTGGCACACGTAGGCGATGCGGTCGGCCCAGGCCACGACCTCACCTTCGGCGGTGAGTGGCGCCGGCCGGTTCCATGAGTGGTTCCGCACCGCGTCCAGCGTCTCGGCGCACAGGTTGAGCGGCGAGAGAACGACGTCGGCGCCGTAGACGGCATGGTGGTAGCCGCCATCGACGTAGGGCGACAGCGCCTCCTCGGAGGCATGGCCGGCCGGGCCGTGGCCGCAGTCGTGGGCCAGAGCGGCGGCTTCGGTGAGGGCCACGTTGAGCCCCGCCGGCCGGGCGATGCCGACAGCCACCTGGGCCACCTCGATGGCGTGGGTGAGGCGCGTGCGCAGGTGGTCGTCGTCGGGAGCCACGAACACCTGGCACTTCCCGGCCAGCCGCCGGAAGGGCCGGGAGTGCTGGATGCGGTCGCGGTCGCGCTCGAAGCAGGTGCGCACCGGGTCCGGTGCCTCGGGCCGAGCGCGGTTGCCGGCGCCCACCGCCCTCACCGCCCCCGGCGCCAGCGCCGCCCACTCGAGCTCCTCCCGGGCCGCCCGGTCGGCCAGCCGGTGGCGTGCCTCGCCCACCGCTGCGGCCCGATGCGCGGTGACGAGGTCCATGTCCCCACCGTAGCGATGCGGTACGACACCGCCGGGCCCCGCCGCCCCGCCATGGACGGCGCCGTCGGCTAGAACGAGTGGGTGCGGGCCCTCCTCGCCTCGTTCACCTACGACCCGATCGTGCACATCCCGATCGGGCCGCTGCGCATCTCGCCCCACGGCATCGGCATCGCCGTCGGGTTCCTCCTGGGCGCCCGCCTGATGCTCCCGGAGGCGCAGCGCAAGGGCATCGGCGAGGACGCCGTATACGCCATCCTGGTCCGCGCCGCCGTCGGCTCGCTGATCGGGGCCCGGCTGGCCTACGTCGTCAACCACGCCGGCGACTACCTCGACGACCCGTTGAGCGCACTCAAGGTGTGGGAAGGAGGGATCTCGCTCCTGGGCGGCATCTTCGGCGCCATCGCCTTCGCCCTTCCGCTCGCCCGCCGGTTCCGTTTCGACGCCTGGAAGGGCCTCGACGCCGCCGCCCCCGGCCTCGCCCTGGGGATCATCGTCGGCCGCATCGGTGACCTGGTGGTGGGAGACCACCTGGGCAAGCCCACCGGCTTCTTCCTCGGCTACCGGTGCCCGCCGGAAGGTGTCGACACCGCTTCTCCCTGCCTGGGTGAGGTGGTCCATCAGACGGCGCTCTATGACCTGGTGCTTACCTGCGGGTTGCTCGCGCTCCTGCTCGTGCTGCGGCGCCGGCCGCGCTACGACGGCTTCCTCATGATCGTCTTCGGCGCCTGGTACGGCACCGGGCGGCTGATCGAGGACTTCCTGCGCGAGGACGTCCGCCGCTTCGGTCTCACCGCCAGTCAGTGGACGGCGCTGGCGACGGTGATCGTGTGCACGGTGTGGCTGGTCCTCGTGCGCCGCACGCCGCGGTGGGGCCGGTGGGGCGAGACGGGGGCGGGGCCGGAGGAGGCTTCCGAGCCCCCGGCGCCTACGATGGCCGCTCCGACCCAGAACGTGGAGGATCCCTAGTGGAAGTCCGTATCGGTGTCACCTACACGCCGAGAGAGCTCGAAGTCGATCTCGGCGACGGTGACCCGGAGAAGCTCATGGCCGATGTGGAGCGGGCCCTCTCCGGTGAAGGCGTCCTGTGGCTGACCGACCGCAGGGGCCGCACCGTCGGCATCCCCGCGGCCAAGGTCGCCTACGTCGAGATCAACCCCAGCGAGGAGCGCCGGGTCGGCTTCTCCGCCACCTGAGGGTCGTAACCCTGAGCCTCCGGCTGCCCCCCACGTGACCGACCTGCTCGACCGCCGGCTGCTGTTCGTGACCGGCAAGGGGGGCGTCGGCAAGACGACGGTTGCCGCAGCTCTGGCCCTGCTGGCCGCCGCCAGGGGCAAGCGGACCCTGGTGGGCGAGGTCGACGCCAAGGGCAACCTCGCCGACTTCTTCTCGGTGCCTCCCACCGTGTTCCGCCCCCGGGAGGTGCAACCGAGGCTCTTCGCCATGTCGATGGACACCGAGGAGTCGCTGAAGGAGTACCTGACGCTTCAGCTCAAGCTGCCGTTGATGACCCGCATGGGCCCGCTGGCGCGGATCTTCGAATTCGTGGCCGCTGCCGCCCCCGGGGTGCGCGAGGTTCTGACGGTCGGGAAGTTCCTTTGGGAGGCAAGGCAGCGCAACTACGACCTCGTGGTCGTGGACGCGGCGGCCTCGGGCCACGTGGTGGGCCAGCTGGCCGCGCCCCAGGCCATCAACGAGCTCGTGAGCGTCGGGCTGATCCGTCAGCAGACCGGCTGGATGATCGACTACCTGTCCGACCCGGGCCGCACCGGGGTGTGCATCGTGGCCACCCCCGAGGAGATGCCGGTGAACGAGACCATCGAGCTGGCGGGCCGGGTCGAGCACGAGACCAACGTGAACCTCGCGGCCGTGGTGGTCAACCGGGTGCTGCCCGAGCTGTTCGGCCGGGGCGAGGAGGAGGTGTTCGAACGACTCGAACAGCCGGAGGGGCGGGCTGGTCTGGTCGAGGTCCTGGGCCCCGGAGCCGGTCCCGTCCTCGACGCGGCGCGGCTGGCGGTGACCCTGAGGCGGACGCGCGCCGAGCACCTCCACCACCTGCGGACGCAGCTCCCGCCGTCGCTCCCGCTGCTCTTCGTGCCGGAGCTGTTCACCAAGGCCCACGGCCTGCGTTCGACCCGCCTCGTGGCCGAGGCGCTGAGCGCGGAGCTCGGCTACTGATGCCAGGGCGCCCGGTGTCCATGGAGCAACTGGTGGCGGCCAAGGAGGTGGCGATCTTCTGCGGCTCCGGAGGCGTGGGCAAGACGACCACGGCGGCCGCGGTGGGCGCCATGGCGGCCCTGAAGCAGGGCGGCAAGGTGCTCGTGCTGACGGTGGACCCGGCCAGGCGGCTGGCGAACGCGCTCGGCCTCGAGGGCTTCGGCAACGTCGAGCGCCGCGTCCCTGCCTCGGCCTTCGCCGGCGCGGGCACCAAACCCCGTGGCGAGCTCTGGGCGGCGATGCTCGACACCAAGCAGTCGTGGGACGACCTGGTGCGGCGCCATGCGCCCGATGCCGACACCGCCCACCGGATCCTGGTGAACCCTCTCTACCAGAACGTCTCCGGGCGCTTCGTCCAGAGCCACGACTACATCGCCATGGAGCGGCTCTACCAGCTGCACTGCGAGGGCAACTACGACCTGATCATCGTGGACACGCCGCCGACCCGCAACGCCCTCGACTTCCTGGAGGCGCCCGACCGGATGGCCGACTTCTTCTCGTCGCGCTTCTTGCGGCTGTTGACGGCCCAGGCCCGGTCGCGGCTGGTCAACATGGCCACCAAGCCCTTCTACCAGGTGGCCGACAGGATTCTCGGATCGCAGTTCCTGGAGGACATCTCGGAGTTCTTCATCCTGTTCCAGACCATGTACGGCGGCTTCGTGGCCCGCGCCCGGGCCGTGGAGCGCCTCCTCCACGACCGCCACACCACCTTCGTCGTGGTCTCGACACTCGAGCCGGCGCCCGTTGCGGAGTCCGAGTTCTTCATCCGGGCCCTGGCCGAGATGAAGTTCCACCTCGGGGCTGTCGTCCTCAACAAGGTCCTCCCCGATTACCTGCTCGATCCCGTCGCCCGCGCCGCGGCCGAGTCGCTGACGTCGCGGGCGCCGGAGGTCGCGGCGGCTCTGCCGGAGTCCCTCGAGTTGGGTGACCCTTCCCAGGTGGCGCGGGTGCTCGTCGAGGTGGCCGACAGCTTCCAGCGCTTCCACGTCGTAGCCCAACGCGAGACCGAGGAACGGGCCGAGTTGGCCGCCGAGCCGGACCTGGTCGCGGCGGTGCCGTACTTCGACAGCGACATCCACGACCTGTGCGGGCTGCTCCGGCTGGGCGAGTCCCTCTGGGCCTGAGGGCCGCAACCGGCCAGGATCTGCCCATGCCCTTCATCGTCCCGGACGACATCGAGGCCTATGCCGTGGCCCACACCACGCCACCGCCCCCTTGGCTGCAGGAGCTGGCGGAGGAGACGGCGGCGTCGTTGCCGGCGCCGCAGATGCTCACCGGGCCGCTGGAGGGCCGGTTCCTCGAGTTGATGGTCTTCGCCCTCCAGGCCCGGCTCGTACTCGAGATCGGCACGTTCAGCGGCTACGGGGCGCTCTCGATGGCCGCAGGGCTCCCGCCGGGGGGGCGCGTCATCACCTGCGACATCGATCCCAGAGCCCTGGAGGTGGCGCGCCGGCGCATCGCTGCTTCCCCCTTCGCCGACCGGATCGAGGTCCGCGAAGGCCCCGCCATCGACACCATCGCGTCCTTGGAGGGGCCGTTCGACTTCGTGTTCATCGACGCCGACAAGACCGGCTACCTCGACTACTACGAAGCTGTGCTCCCGAAGCTGTCCGACCACGGGGTGATCGCGGCGGACAACGTGCTGTGGCAGGGCCGGGTGGTAGGTGCCGACGACGCCAGCGAGGACACCGCGGCCCTGCGGGCGTTCAACGAACGGGTGGCCGGCGATGCCCGGGTGGTCTGCGTGATGACGACGGTGCGCGACGGCGTGACCCTCATCCGCCGGGCCTGAACATCGCCGGCGACAGGCTCAGCGTCTGGGGTAGACGACGGCGAAGCCGACGATGGGTGCGTTGTTGGTGGCGCTGCGGCGGTCGCCCAGGTTGCGGGCGTCGCCGAAGCCGTACACCCCGCCCCGGCTGTCGGCGATCCAGTACCCGTCGGCACTGGGGGATGCCCCGATGCCGATGGCCGCATCGCCCACGGCACCCACCGCGGAGCCGTGGAAGTCCGCGCTCGGGCCGAAGGTGAAGACGCCGCCGTCCTTGGCCACCAGCCAGTAGCCGTCGTCCCCCCGCGCCGGGGCCATGTCGAACACCGGCTGGTTGAGCTTCCGGTCGCCGGTGGAGCCGTGGAACCTGGCGTCGCCGAAGGTGAAGACGCCGCCGTCCTGGGCCACCAGCCAGTACCCGTTGCCCGTGCCGGTGGTGGCCATCCCGACCACAGGCGCGTTGAGCTTCATCGCCCCGGTGGACCCGTTGAACCTGGCGTCCCCGAAGGTGAAGATCCCACCGTCGGCGGCGAACAGGAAGTAACCCTTGCCCGTCGGTGTCGCATCCATCCCCAGCACGGGGGCGTTGAGCTTCATCGCGCCGGTCGACCCGAAGAACTCGGCGTCGCCGTAGCTGAAGATGCCGCCGTCCTTGGCCACCAACCAGTACCCGCCTCCGCCCGGCGTGTGGGCCATGCCGATCACCGGCTCGTTGAGCTTGAGGTTGCCGGTGGAGCCGTGGAAGCGGGAGTTGCCGAAGTTGAAGATGCCGCCGTCACCGCCGACGAGGGTGTAGCCCTGATCGATGTAGCCGTCGTCGTCGACGATGGTGGCGATGCCGTCGACCTTGCCGATGACGGCGTTGGTCGACTGCGACAGCCGGAGGACGAAGGTCTCCTCCGGCTCGGGCTCCACGTCGCCGTTGACCTCGACCGACAGCCGCTTGGTGACGTCACCGGGGGCGAAGGTGAGGGTGCCGCTGATGGGGGTGTAGTCGGAGGAGGCGGTGGCGGTGGCGTCGACGGTGGTGTACCTCACCGTCACCGGCTGGGGCCAGGCCGGCGACAGCGAAACCGTGAAGTTGGCCGCCTTGGGCCCGATCGAGCCTTCCACCAGACGCACGTCGGTCACCGTCAGCACGGGCTTGGGATCGTCGTCCTCGATCGTGCCCGTGCCCGTGCCGTCGAGGATGGCGGCGTTGGTGGAGTTCGACAGCTTGACCAGGAAGTTCTCGTCGACCTCGTCGAGGGTGTCCCCCTTCACGGTCACGACCACGGGGGCAGTGGTGGTGCCCGGCGGGAATTCCAGGGTTCTCCTCGGCTGTGCCTCGTAGTCGTCGGGCGCCACCGCACTCTGGTCCCCCGTCTCGACATCGACGGTGACCGGATGGGGAGCGGCCGGCGTCAGGGTGACGGTGAACTCGACTGCCGACGTGCCGGCGTCCCCCTCCAGCACCGTCCGGTCGTCGATGGAGAAGAGGTTCTCGTCGTTCTGGATCGTGCCGGTGGCGGTGCAGTCGGCACAGCTACCGTTGAGGGGGTCGACGGTGAGGGTGAGGGTGAAGGTCTCGTCGGGCTCGACCGTGGTGTCGGCCACCAACGTCACCGTAGCGGTGGCCGTCGTGGCGCCCTCGGCGAAGGTGACGGTGCCGTTGCTCGTTCCCACGTAGTCGCCAGGTGAGGTGGCCGTCCCGTCTGCGGTGGTGAAGGTCAAGGTCGTCGCCAACCGGGGGAGCGAGGTCCTCGTCACCGTGAAGGTGATGGTGCCGCCGTCCTCTACGGCCGTGGCGTCGGCCACCGTGTAGACGTCGCCGGGCGCGGCGACGGCCGGGCCGGCGCCGGCGGGAGCCAGCAGTGCAACGACTGAGAGGACAAGCACCAGGCGACGAATGAGCGATGTTGCGGAGGGCATTCGAAAAGTCTCCCAGATCCGGCGGCGGCCGTAGCATCCATCGGTGCTCGACTACCACCTCCACCTCTGGCCGCACGGGCAACGGGCCGGTCAGCCGACGGTCGAGGAGCTGGCGGCCTACTGCGAGCGCGCCGCCGCCGTGGGCATCACCGAGATCGCGCTCACCGAGCACCTGTTCCGCTTCACCCAGGCCACCGGCCCCCTCGCCGGCTGCTGGGCCGACGACCCCGATCCCGCCCTGCGCCGTCAGGCCGAGGCCTACTGGCACGAGCACAACTCAGCCGACCTCGACCTGTACGTCGAGGTCGCCTGTGAAGCCAAGGCGGCGGGCCTTCCCATCGTGGTCGGCCTCGAAGTCGACTACTACGCCGGACGCATGGACAAGGTCCGCGCCCTCCTGGAGGGGTACCCCTTCGACGTGCTGTTGGGCTCGGTCCACTGGATCGGGGCATGGCTCTTCGACGTCATCGAGTCGGCAGCGGCCCAGAAGGAGTGGGACCACCGGGGCGTGGAGGCCGCATGGCGGGCCTACACCGAGGCGCTGGAGGAACTGGCTGCGTCCGGCGCCGTCGACGTGCTCGCCCACCCCGACCTGTGCAAGGTGGCGGGCCACCGCCCCGCCGTCCCCGACGAGTTCTACGACCGGATCGCCGAAGCCGCCGCCTCCAGTGCTCTGGCTGCTGAGGTGTCGAGCGCCGGCTGGCGCAAGCCCTGCGGCGAGGCTTACCCCGCCCCGCCGCTGCTCGCCCGTTTCCGGGCAAGGGGAGTGGCCGTGACCACGGCCTCCGATGCGCACCAGCTCGACGACGTCGGGTTCCGCACACAGGACCTCCGGCCGTTGCTCGAGGAGGCCGGCTACACCGAGCTTGCCGCCTTCCGCGACCGCCGCCGGCGTACCGTGCCGCTATAGGCGCCGGTAGGGTCGGCTCATGGCGACGTTCGACGAGCTGGCGCGGCAGCACACCCGCGTCGAGCCCACCGGGCTCGGCCACCTCAAGCGACTGGTGGGGTCCTGGGGGATGTTGTCCGACCTCTGCTTCGCCGACCTGCTCCTGCTCGTGCCGTGCACCGGCAGCGACTCAGGCGGCGGCACGCGGTTCGTGGTGCTCGGTCAGGTGCGGCCGACCACCAGCCAGACCCTGCACCGCGACGACCTCGTGGGCCGCATCATCGATGAGGCGGACCGGCCGCTGGTGGCCCGGGCCCTCGAACTGGGTGAGATCGTCGAGGGCGAGGTGACCGTGAGCCGAGGGGAGTGGGCGCGGGTCCAGTGCATCCCGGTGCGGTGGCGGGGGGAGGTGCTGGCCGTGCTGACGCGGGAGTCGGCGCCATCGGTCGGGCGCCGCGCCGGCGAGCTGGAGCGGGTGTACGTGGAGACCTTCGACCGCTTCGCACGGATGATCGTGCGCGGCGACTTCCCGTTCGGGGGCGAGGAGGCGACCGAGGCGGAGGAGGCGCCCCGGGTGGGGGACGGGGTGCTGCTGCTCGACGCCGGCGCCCGGGTCGAGTACGCGTCCCCCAATGCGGTGAGCGCCCTGCACCGGATGGGCATCTCCTCCAACGCCGTAGGCATGCGCATGGACGAGCTGGGCATCGACGAGACGGCCGTGAGAGCCGCCTACGCCACCCTTTTCCCGGTGACCGAGGAGATAGAGCGCCGGGCTGACATCATCGTCCTGCTGCGCTGCATCCCCCTGCTGGACGACGGGGGGATCACCGGGTCGCTCGTCCTGCTTCGCGACGTGACGCAGCTACGCCGGCTCGACCGCCTGCTCCTGACCAAGGACGCGACGA
>JAHWJU010000134.1 GCA_019348255.1 Actinomycetota bacterium
CAAGGACCCGCTCCCTGGCCGTCGGCGTCGGCGCGCTTGACACTAGACAGACCTTCTCTACATCAGATACAGCGCGACCTAGCGACTATCCTGTCGTCGGGAGAGGTGCGAGAGCGGCCGAATCGGCCTCACTGCTAATGAGGTGACCTCTAACCGGGGTCCGAGGGTTCAAATCCCTCCCTCTCCGCTCAACGTTCCTCCCGAGATGTAGGGCCCCCTTTCCGAGCCCTTGCGCAGGGGAAGCCGCTTTGGGAGAGGTTGGCGGCGGTTGAGAACTCCAGCCTCCCGCCTCCCCACGTCGTAGACAGGAGACGGAAGTTTGCAGACCGGCGTCCCCGACTTCCGCATCGAAGCTTCTGTCAACGGGGCAGTGGCGCGCCTGGCTGTCTTCGGAGACGTTGATGCGGTCTCCGCTCCGGAGCTGGAGGCGCGCCTGTCGCACGCGCTTGATACTGGTTGTGACGAGGTGGTGCTCGACCTGAGCGGCCTTCGCTTCATCGATTCGTCGGGACTGAGTGTGCTGGTGGGCGTCCACAAGCAGCTCCGAGACGCCGGTCGCGAGCTGGTCATCGCCTCGCCTCCACCCGCGGCCCGGCGCATTTTCGACATATCTGGGCTGGATCGCGTCCTCACCATTCTTTAGGTGCTTCAGTTCGGGCCTGCCGGTCCCGATACAGCCCCCTGTGGCTGAATCGCCTGGTGAACGCGCGCATCTACGGGTGCTCCGGCAGCTGGCACCCGTCGGAGTCCTCCTCGTCGTGGTCGCCGCCATCGTCGGAGTGGCGGCGCTGCGATCACGGGCCAACCAGGGTCGACAAGCCGAGGTCCTGCTTGTCCAACTCGAAGGGCTGACCCAGGAGCAGTTCGCCCAGGTGGGTCAAGCGGTTGGTCAGGGGGCAGCGACCCCCAAGCTCATGGCCGAGGTTCGCCGCAGTCGATCCGAGTTCGATACCACCCTCGCCAGTCTGCGCCTGGTTTTCCCGGCCGAGCAGACGCTGAGCGGGCTGCCCCACGACGTCCGCGATTTCCGCCGTTCCGCCGACGCGACGTTCGCGATGGTGGACGTAGGGGAGCCCTCCCTGGCCGCGGCCGCCCTCGAGGGGGACGCTGCTCCGAGCGCTCACCGGGTTCTGGACCAGCTGTCCCGGACCGCCGATGCGAGCGGCGCGGAGGCTCGCCGGCTCGACCGCGGCGGCGAAATCGGCTCGCTCCTGGTGCTGCTCGTGTCCGGCCTGATCGTGTGGCTCCTGCTCCGCCAGGTGGGCCGGGCCCGCAGCCGCGCCCATTGGGCGGCGTCGCAGGTGAGCAACCACGAGCGGTTCCGCTCCCTCGTTCAGAACTCCTCCGACGTCATCACGGTCGTGGACGGCAGCGGCACCGTCCTCTACCAGACACCGTCGGTGAAGCAGGTGTTCGGCTACGACGCCGACAAGTTGGTAGGGGAGAAGTTGCAGACGATCCTGCACCCCGACGACGTGGAAGCCGTCACCGCCGCCTTGAGCCGACCACAGGGGCTTGGCTCGGAGCGCATCGAGTGCCGGGTGCGGCACAGCGACGGTAGGTACCGGCACGTGGAGACGGCGCTCAGCGACAGGCTCGACGACCCTCGGGTGCGGGGGATGATCCTCAACACCAGGGACATCACCGAGCGCAAGGAGCTCGAGGATCAGCTGGCGTACCAGGCCTTCCACGATTCACTGACGGGCCTGGCGAACCGGGCCCTCTTCCGCGACCGGCTGGAACACGCCCTGGCTCGGATGCGTCGCCAGCAGCGCCCCATGGCCGTCCTGCTGCTGGACATCGACAGCTTCAAGAACGTGAACGACAGCCTCGGCCATGCCTTCGGTGATGCGTTCCTCCAAGCGGTGGCGGACCGGCTACGTGGCTTGCTCCGGCCGTCCGACACCGCGGCACGGCTGGGCGGTGACGAGTTCGCCATCCTCCTCGAGGACCTCCGGCGGGCAGGTGGAGCGACGGTGGTGGCGGACCGGATCCTCGAGGCCCTGCGGGTCCCATTCTTGGTCCAGGACAAAGAGGTCGTAGCCGCGGCCAGCATCGGCATCACCATTGCCGAGTCCACGAGCCGCGACGCCGACGACCTCCTGCGCAATGCGGACGTAGCCATGTACACGGCCAAGAGCCGAGGCCGGAACCGGTGCGAGCTGTTCAAGCCGAGCATGCACAAGGCCATGCTCGACCGACTCGATCTCGAGGCCGACCTGCGCCGGGCGGTCGAGCGGGAGGAGTTCGTCCTGCACTATCAGCCCACGGTCAACCTCACCACCGGGTGCCTGTCAGGCATGGAGGCTCTCGTCAGGTGGAACTCCCACAGCAGGGGGATGGTGCCCCCCGGCGTCTTCATCCCGGTGGCCGAGGACACTGGGCTCATCGTCCCCCTGGGGGGGTGGGTGCTCGAGCAGGCGTGTCGGCAGGCCGTGATTTGGGATCACGAGTTCGACGGCCACGGCCCGCAGACCATGAGCGTGAACCTTTCGGCCCGACAGCTACAAGACGACGGGCTTGTCTTCGACGTCGCCCGGATCCTCTCCACCACCGGGATCGACCCGCACCGGGTGGTCCTGGAGATCACCGAATCTGCGGTGATGAGCGACGCCGAAGCCATGGTGGCGCGACTTCACGAGCTCAAGTCCCTGGGCGTGCGGCTCGCCATCGACGACTTCGGCACTGGCTATTCCTCGATGAGCTACCTGTGCAGCTTCCCGATCGACATTTTGAAGATCGACCGCTCCTTCGTGCACGGGGTCCGCCGTGAGCCTCAAAAGACCGGGATCGTGCGCATGATCGTGGAGCTGGGCCGCATCCTGCACCTCCAGACCATCGCCGAGGGAATCGAGCTCAACGAGGAGCTGGAGGAGCTGAGGGCGCTGCACTGCGATCTGGGTCAGGGGTTCTGGTTCGCCCGACCCCTGGGGGTGGAGGCGGCGAGTGAACTGCTCAGCAATCAGGCTGCGGCCCGGCGCCGGGGCGAGTTCGCTCTGCTGCCGGCGGCCGCCTCGGCCTCGTGAGCGTCCGGGATCACCTGGCGCCCGGATCGCGGAGGGCCGGGGGTAACGTCGAGCCTGACATGAGCGGGCAGGCGGGCGAGCACGATGACTTCGGTATCTCGTCAGCCAAGACGTCCTCGGGGCTGCGGATGGTGCGACCGACCGGAGAGCTCGACGTCTACACGGCGCCCCGCCTCGTGAGTTTCGTGGAGGCGCTCGCCGACGAAGGTGTGACGAACGTGTGCCTCGACCTGTCCCAGCTCCGGTTCATCGATTCCCGTGGCCTCGGCTGCCTGGTGTCGATGACGAGGCGGCTGCGCGAGGCGGGAGGCAGCCTCACCGTGGCCGCACCGCGACCTTCCCTCCAGCGGCTGTTCTCTATCAGCGGGATCGACCAGGTCATCGAGATCGTGGACCTCCCCCCGTACGAACCTCCCGCTTAGCCCCCGGTCCGGCCGGGGTAGTGCCCTGGCATGCGCATCGTGGTGGTGGGCGGCTCGGGCAACGTGGGTACCAGCGTCCTGCGGGCCCTGGATGCGGACCCGGCGGTGGAGGCGGTCATCGGCGTCGCCCGCCGGCGGCCGGAGTTCTCCCTCCCCAAGCTGGAGTGGTCGGTCGGCGACATCCGCACAGCCGACCTGGTGACCGTCTTCAGGGGCGCCGACGTCGTGATCCACCTGGCCTGGGTGATCCAGCCGTCACACGATCCGGCGGGGCTGCACTCGACCAACGTCGCCGGCAGCCAGCGGCTGTTCGACGCTGTGGTCGAGGCGGGGGTGCCCTCGCTGGTGTACGCCTCATCGGTCGGCGCCTACTCACCCGGTCCCAAGGATCGGGCGGTGGACGAGTCGTGGCCCACTGATGGCGTGGCCAGTTCGTTCTACAGTCGCCACAAAGCGGCAACCGAACGCCAACTCGACCGGCTCGAAGCCCACCATCCCGAGGTGCGGGTGGTACGCCTTCGCAAGGCCCTCATCTTCAAAGGCGAGGCGGGTTCGGGAGTCCGGCGACTCTTCCTCGGCTCGTTGCTGCCGGTCCAGGTGCTGCGGCCCGGCTTCATCCCCGTGGTGCCCCGAACTCCCCGACTGCGGTTCCAGGCCGTGCACACCGACGACGTGGCAGAGGCCTACCGGCTGGCCGCCCTCGGGACGGTGCGCGGCGCCTTCAACATCGCGGCGGACCCCGTGCTCGATCCTGACACCTTGGCCGAGTTGCTCTCGGCACGGCCCTTCCCCGTCCCCGCCGGGGTGCTTCGGGCGGCGGCGGGGCTCAGCTGGCGGCTCGGTCTCCAGCCGACGCCGGCCGGATGGGTGGACCTGGCGCTGCAGGCTCCCATCCTGGACACCACCCGAGCCCGAACCGAGCTCGGCTGGGCCCCTCGCCGTTCCGCCGGCGAGGCGCTGCTCGAACTGCTCGAGGGGCTACGCCGAGGTGACGGCGTCGACACACCTCCACTTTCACCCTGGAGGGGTGCGTCGGCAGAGACACGCGCTGCACTCAAGGCCATCGCCGCGGATCACAGGGCAGCATGACGTCTAGACGGAGGTTCTTCCCATGCCGACCAACGTGAGCAAAGGTGATCACGGCACCGCCGACTCGGGCAGCAAGGAGGCCGGCGGGCAGAAGGCGACCTACGGATCAGCCGTCTCGCCCGAGGTGGCGGCCGAGCAGGCCGATGTCATCGTGGGAGAGGGCGATCCGACCGCGGAGGATGCCGGTGCCGTGGCCGGCCCCCCACCAGCCGACTGAACACCGCGTATGAAGTGAGGTTCTAGTCCTAAAGAGGTAGTAAATCAGAGCCAGTCCAGCTACACTCAGCAGCATCAGCGGGTGGACCTTCCTCACGAACCACGCGCGGGTGTTGCTGTGCCTCTCCAGGGAGCCCAACTTCCGCCTCCGTGACATCGCCGGCTGCGCCGGCATCACCGAGCGGGCCGCGCACCGGATCGTGTCGGAGCTGTGCGAGGCGGGCTACATCACCAGGCACCGCATGGGCGCCCGCAACTACTACGAGCTTCACCTCGATCAGCCTCTACGCCACCCCTACGAGAAGGGGGCCAATGTGGGGGACCTGCTCCGGCCGCTGTTGAAGAGGCCGGATCCGCCCGAGTAGCTGGCCGGCGCCCTTTGGCGGCGTGGAGTGGCTGGCTGCGAACTCCCCGGCACGTCGGCTATCCGATGTCCCAATGGGGGGGTGCCGAGGAGCAGGCAGTGCTCGCTAGTACTCCGCTCGAACTTCACCGGGCACGCCCACAACCACGAGGCCACCACCTGCGTCTGGAGCGCTCAGCCCCATGATCGTCCGGGCTTGGACGGCGCCATCACCGCCACCGGCATCGCCGAGCCAGGAGCGATGGTGATCTCGTTCGTCCTCGCCGACCGTGGGAACCGGCCCTGCTCTTGCTGGACGACACGCCCCAGGGATCCTCGGCACCGGAGAGGCCTTCCGGCGCTGACGCCTCGCTCCGAACGCAGCCGGCGCAGGCGGCAGCGGCCCGGCAGCGCCTTGGCGGCCCTCCGCTAGAGTGGACGGTCGCCCGCGCTCGTAGCTCAACGGATAGAGCATCTGACTACGGACTAGGCCGAGCCAAGCGCAGCGCCAAGCAGCGTTCTGCCTGGTCGGCGATGTGCGAAAACACCTGACTTATCTGCTGAACGCGACAAAGAGTTTCCCGTCCTGCGTGATCGACTCACGCGGCCCCCGAGCGACCGGATCCCCGGATGTCCCTGGTGTGAGCTCCGTTCCTATCGGCCGTGCGCGAGACGCCTGTTCGCAGCTCCGGGCCGGGGGTTGCGGCGGCCGGTGATTCTGGGACTGGTCGAGCGCAGGCGCGGCCGCTCGCGGCTGGGTTGCCCGAGGCCGAAGGCCCGAATGAGGCCCTCACGTGAGGCCGCAGGACGAACCCTAAGGGGGATCCGGGGCGGTCCTTGGCAAGCCGACGACCGGATGGTAGCGCCAGGGAAGCTGAGCATTATGGTGGCCCGTCCCCAGCAAGCCTGCGACGCCGTTTACCGGGCGCGAGATGTGGAAGCCTCGGCCTGAGCTCGAACGCTACGGAATGACGAGCCGGAGGA
>JAHWJU010000135.1 GCA_019348255.1 Actinomycetota bacterium
TCAGCAGATGCGGGGGAGCGGGTCGCCCACCAGCATGTCGACGATGCGGTTGCCGCCGAAGGCCGTCTGCAGCACCACCATTCCCGGGGGCTCGGCCAGTACCTCCCCGATCAGCGCGGCTCGCTCGCCCAGAGGATGGGAGCGCATTGCGGCGAGGGCCGCGTCCGCCTCTTCCGGCGCCACGACCGCCACCAGCTTGCCCTCGTTGGCCACGTAGAGGGGATCTATGCCGAGCAGGTCGCAGGCGCCCCCGACGGCGCGGTCGACGGGAAGCTTCAACTCGTCGAGCAGCACCGCCAGCTCGGCTGTCCGCGCCAGCTCGTTGCACACGGTCCCCAGTCCGCCACGGGTGGGGTCGCGCAGCCACCGGGTGTTGGGCGCGGCCTCGAACAGCACATCCACCAGCTCGCCGAGCGGAGCGGTGTCGGAGCGGATGTCGGCCTCCAGCGCCAGGTCGCCACGAGCCAACATCACCGCCATTCCGTGGTCACCGATGGTGCCGGAGACCAACACCCGGTCCCCGGGCCGGACGTTGGAGGTGCCGAGCCGGCGCTCCGGCGGGATGAGCCCGACGCCGGCGGTGGTGATGTAGAGACCGTCGGCTGCGCCCCGGTTCACGACCTTGGTGTCGCCGGTCACGATGGAGACGCCGGCGGCGCGGGCGGCGCCGGCCATGTCGTCCACCAGCCCTCGAAGCTCTTCGATGTCGAAGCCCTCTTCCAGCACGAAAGCGGCCGACAGCCACGCCGGCTTGGCTCCCACCATGGCCAGGTCGTTGACGGTGCCGTGCACCGCCAGGTGCCCGATCGAACCACCGGGAAAGCGCAGCGGCTTCACCACGAACGAGTCGGTGCTCATGGCCAGCCGCTCACCGCCGGGCAGTGGTAGCACCGCCCCGTCGGCGAGAGGGGCGAGAGCGTCGTTGCGGAAGGCCTCTGCGAAGACGCCGTCGACCAATGCCGCCGAGGACTTGCCTCCCGCGCCGTGGGCCAGAGTGATGACCTTGTCGATCAGGCGGGGTCGCCGGCGCCGGAAAGCGTCGATCCGGTCGTTCACCTCGTCTTCCCGGCTCGGGTGTTCGTTGGGCGAGATCCGGGTGTAGTCCATGGTCTTGCTCAGAATCGTAAACCCTCGCCGGTAATAACGTTCGGGGTAAGGGCGGTACGATGATTTCCTGCCCCCGGTGACGAAAGATGTGGGTTTTTGAGTGACTCCTCACGAGGTTCTCGGGGTCGGACCTGACGCCTCCCGTGCCGAGATCCGGGCCGCCTACCGTGTGCTCGCGCAGATCTTCCACCCGGACCGCCACGCCGACAGCGCTGAGGCCGTACGCATGGCGGCGGCCAGGGAGATGCAGCTGTTGAACAACGCGTACGCCACGCTCACGGCCAAGGGAGCCCGTCGGGCCGCCAGCGCGGCCGCCCGCAGCAGCGCCGCCGCCGGCGAGGGCGCCGCCCGGAAGCGCACCAGCCGCTCCGCCACCGGCGGCCGGCGTTACGTCTGAACCCACCGCTGACTAGCTTGTCCGTCCCGGCGGGTTTCGCCGGAGCACCGCAGGAGGGCACGGGTGAGGGTTGCGTTCGTCGGAAAGGGCGGGGCGGGCAAGTCCGCCATCGCCGGCACCTTCGCCCGGCTGCTCGCCCGCAGCGGCCGCCCGGTGCTTGCGCTGGACTCGGACCCGATGCCGGGCCTGGCGTTCTCCCTAGGGCTGCGCACCAGCGACGCCGCCATTCCTGAGGACGCGGTCGAGGAGCGGGCCCAAGGTGAGACGGGCCCTCGGTACCGCCTGCGCGCCGGCCTGTCGGGAGCCGAGGCCGTCGACCGCTACGCCCGAGAGGCGCCCGACGGGGTCCGGTTCCTGCAGTTCGGCAAGCTACGCGGCCAAGAGCCGGCGATGATGCGATCGCAGATGGCCTTCCGCCAGATCGTCCAGGACCTTCCCGAGGACCGGTGGGACGTGGTCGGTGACCTTCCGGGCGGCCCGAGGCAGGCGGCCTTCGGCTGGGCCCCCTATGCCCGTACGCTCCTGCTGGTCGTGGAGCCGATGACGAAGTCACTGCTCACCGGCCGCCGCATCGCCCGCCTCGCCGCCGGCATGAAATCCGCACCTGCGGTTCTCGCGGTGGTGAATCGCGTGCGCGAGCCCGGCGACGTCGAGCGGGTGAAACAGGCGACAGGGCTGGAGGTTGTGGGTGCCGTGCCCTGGGACGAGGAACTGGCCGAGGCGGAGCGGCGCACGCTGGCGCCGATCGACCACGCGCCGGCCTCTCCCGCTGTGCGCGCGATAGAGTCGCTCGTGCACGAACTCGCTGGGGAGAGCCACCGATGAAGGTTGCAGTGGTCGGAAAGGGCGGGTCCGGAAAGACCACGACGTCGGCGATCGTGGCCCGCACGTTGGGTCGTCGTGGCCTGGGTGTTGTCGCCCTCGACTGCGACACGAACCCCAACCTCGGCATCTCCCTCGGGATCGGCGAAGTGGAGACGGACCGGTTGGTCTCGATGAGGGAGAACCTCGACGAGGGCGCCGAGCAGCATGCGCCGGGCTGGAACGATTTGATCTCACGATTCGGTACCGACGGCCCCGACGGGGTGCGGCTGGCCGTGGTGACCCGGATCGAGAACCCCGAGCCCGGCTGACCCTGATGCGGGTTGTCGCCTGAGCAGTTGCTCGGGAGCGTTGATTTCGGAGACACCACCGTCGTTGCCGACTTCGAGGCCGGCATCGGAACCCTCACCCGCATGGGCGATCAGCCGGTCGACGTGGTGCTCGTGGTCGTGGAGCCCACCCCGAAGTCGATCGAGGTGGGAGTCCGAGCATCGTCGCTGGCCCGGGAGAAGGCGCTCGGGAGGGTGATCATCGTGGCCAGCCGCATCCGCAACGACGACGATCTGGCCCTGGTCACGAAGTCCTTCCCCGATGACGAGGTCGTGGTCGTGCCCGCCGATGACGCCATCGTGGAAGCCGATCGCGACGGCCGTGCTCCGCTCGACGCGGCCCCTGATGCCCCGGCGGTCCGGGCCATCGTGGCTCTGGCCGAGAATCTCGTTCCTTCCCCGGTCTGAGGTGAGGCGGCTGGCCCTGCCGCTGGCCGGGCTGGTCGCTGGTCTGTGGGCTTTTCTGCCCGTGTACTCCGGCCCCGAGCTCGACGTCGCTCGCCGGGTGGAGATCGCCGACCACGTTCTACCGGGAGTGGTGGTCCTGGCGGCCTGCGGGGCAGCGGTAGCCCTCCGTCTCCGGGACACCATGCTGCTGCTGGCAGGCATGGCCGTCGGACTGGCCGGCTTCTGGATGACGGCGACCCACCTGCCCCTCGTCCTCCAGGCCAAGAACGGCCAGGCACGCTGGGGGGCGGCCATCTACCACACGCTGCCGGGGCTGGCCGTGCTCGTCGTGGGGCTGGTTTGGATTCTCCGGCCGGAGCCGGCAGAAGCGGCGCCGGAGCGCGACCAGCCCGGCTAGCCCGCCCCCCGCTATCCGGCCTGGACCGGAATGCGCTGCCGGTCGAAGCCCCGGAACCGGCCGTAGTTGTAATAGGCGGCGCAAGCTCCCTCAGACGACACCATGCAGGTGCCGATGGGCGTCTCCGGCGTGCAGGCGGTGCCGAAGACCTTGCACTCCCAGGGCTTGATGACGCCCTTGAGGACCTCGCCGCACTGGCAGGCCTTGGGGTCGGCGACCCGGACCCCGGGGATGGAGAAGCGCAGCTCGGCGTCCCACTCCGAGAAGTCGTCGTTGAGCCGCAGGGCGCTCTGGGAGATGAAGCCCAGGCCCCGCCACTCGAAGTGCGGCCGCAGCTCGAACACCTTGGCCAGCACCTCCAACGCCCGCGGGTTCCCCTCGTCGCGCACCGCCCGCGTGTACTGGTTCTCGACCTCGCACCGCCCGTCCCGGAGCTGGCGGAGCAGCATCATGATGGACTGGAGGATGTCGAGGGGCTCGAAGCCCGCGGTGACCAGCGGCTTGCCGTACTCGGCGGGCACGAACCGGTACGGCCGGTTGCCGATGACGGTGCTCACGTGGCCTGGGCCGAGGAAGCCGTCCAGGCGCAGGTCCGGTGAGGCCAGGATCGCCTTGAGCGGCGGCACGATCGTCACGTGGTTGCAGAACACGCTGAAGTTGCGGATCCCGGCTTCACGGGCCTTGAGCAGCGTGATCGCCGTGGATGGCGCAGTCGTCTCGAAGCCGACCGCGAAGAACGCGACCTGGCGGTCCGGGTTGTCGCGGGCGAGGCGCAGCGCGTCGAGCGGTGAGTAGACCATACGGACGTCGGCGCCCCGGGCCTTGGCCTCGAGCAGGCTGCCGGAGCTCCCGGGCACCCGCATCATGTCGCCGAAGGAGGTGAAGATGACGCCCTCCGCCTCGGCCACCTTGATGGCGTCATCGACCCGGCCCATGGGGATCACGCACACGGGGCAGCCGGGGCCGTGCACGAGCTCCACGTTGCTCGGCAGGACGTGCTCGATGCCGTGCTTGTAGATGGTGTGGGTGTGGCCCCCGCACACCTCCATGAACTTGTAGTGCCGGTCGGGATCGGCCAGCGCGGTGATCTCGGCCAGTGCCAGGCGTGCGGCTGCCGGGTCTCTGTACTCGTCGACAAACCTCATAGGGAGGCCTCCTGGAAAGACGTTCGGGCCAGCTCCTGTTGCACTGCGCCCCACAGCGCGTCCAGAAGCGCCGCTTGGGCCTCCTGGATGCGGTGGACGCTGTCGGAGCGGGCGATGAAGCAGTGGTCGATGTCCGGGCAGGTGGCCATGCGGCCCCCCTCGTAGCCGGAAAACCCGATGGTGAGCATGCCCCGGCGTCGGGCTTCGCCGAACGCGGCCAAGACGTTCTCGGAGCCGCCGCTCGTCGAGAAGCCGACGGCGACGTCAGCCCTGCCGGCGCAGGCGATGAGCTGGCGGGAGAACACCGCGGCGACGCCGATGTCGTTGGCCAACGCAGTCAGGATCGACGGCGCATCGGCCAGTGAACGAGCCGGTACCGCCTCACCGTGGGGCGGGCTGGAGAACTGCTGGGCAGCGGCGCCGGCGTCGGTGGCGCTGCCGCCGTTGCCGAAGGTGAAGATCCGGCCGCCGTCGCGCACCCGCTCGACGATGGCAGCAGCAGCGTCGTGGACCTGCTGGTCGCAGCGGGCCAGCGTCTCGGCCGTCAGTCGGTCGCTCTCGCCCCACTTCTCCTCGGCGGATCGGGCCAGGTCGACGAGCAGGCCCTCCTTGTCGCGCTCCTCGGAGTCGATGAAGGGGTAGAGGAAGGCGGTGGGCTCGGTGGTCATCGCCCTTCCTCCTCCAGCGAGGTGATGGCGGTGCCGGCATGGACGAGGAGCAGGTCCCCGGGCCGGGCCGGGCCCAACAAGGTGATGTCCACCCGCTCCCGGCCCTCGGCGGTGCGAACCGTGGCCTCGTCGTCGTCCGCGCTCAGGACCTCGGCCAACCGTCCTTCGTCGGAGCAGGTGATGCAGACAGGGCCGTCGCACTCGGTGGGATCGGTGGCCGCCAGCAGGCCCTTGTGCTCGAGACAGACGTGTGCCAGCTCCCACAGCAGGTGGTAGATGCGCACGAAGAGCGGGCCGGCACCGGCGGCGTCGCAGTCGAGCCAGAGCACGTGCCCGGCTGCCCCCGCGGTCGGGCGCTCACCCGCACCCACCCAGATGGTGTCGGCACCCCAGGCCCCTGCCCGGCGCAGCACGTCGGCAACCACATGGTTCCGGGCGTCGGAGATGGCCAGGATCACGTCGCCGCTGCGTACGTTGGCCCTTAGGACGGCAACGGGGTCGGGGGCGGTGACCGCCTCCGCCGGCAGGGCTTGCTTACCCACGATCACCGGGTGCACGAACTCGACGGCTACGTGCGCGGCGTGAGACGGCCATTGCGGCGACAGGCACCAGAGGGTGGCGCCGGCTGCGAAGCGCCGGGCCAGTGCAAGCGCCGCGGGCGCGAGGTCGCGGGCCACCGCCGGCGCGGGGGTCACAGTGGTGTGGTCTCCCGGAAATCGTTGAGCTCGTCGTCGTATACCGAGCCGAGCTCCTTGACGAACGCCAGCGTGGAGGCAGCCTCCTCCTCGTCGATCTT
>JAHWJU010000136.1 GCA_019348255.1 Actinomycetota bacterium
CCAGTTCAAGGTCATGGCGTTGCGTCGGTCGCCGGCCCGGCCGCCCACGACGTAGAGGCCGTAGGGCATGGTCCACAGCACCCGCCGGCGGAGCTTGTCGTAGTCCTCGCGCTCCTCGTCGGTCTCCACCCCCGGGGGGAAGGGGCCAATGGGTCCGGTTCCACCTGGCGCAGCCATGCCAGCGACCCTAGCCAGGCGGCCAGAGTGGGCATAGGGGTCCCCGACGACGTGAGCGGCCCGGGCGGTGCGTCAACAGCCCCGGGCCCAGCCGAGATCTCCCCTCGCGGGCCCGTCAGTCCCTCGACCGCCACGCCACCTACGTCGTGGCCACCTCGTCGTGGCCACCTCCGTCGCCGGCTCCAGCCGCGGCGAGACGGCACGATCCCGGTAACCCATGAACGGAGCCCTCATGCAACGGGCGCTCCGCAATCCCAAATCTGCCGGCCGTCGCTGGGCTCAGAGGCTTGGCGGCGACCGCCAGATAGCCGGCAATATGCGCTGGTGGTGCGGCGGTTCCCGACGACCCGCCACCTGTGCTCGTGGGCGGGGCTGATCCCAAGACACATCGAGTCCGACACCACGGTCATCCGGGGCCGCATTACCCGCATGGGCTTAGCACTGGTGCGCTGGGGGCCACCGAGAGGCCGTGGCCCGGCGGACGACGCCATTTCTCCGGCCTACCGGCGCATCGCCGAGCGACGGGGCCGCAAGATCGCCCGAGTGGCCGCCGCCCGCAAACTGGTCACCTCGTGTACTACGGCATGCGTGATGGCCGCATCCGCCGCTTCGAGGAGGCGGGGTGAGGGCCCGGCACAGCCCAGGCGCGAGCTCGACGCGCGGCGTGACCCCCACCACGGTGGCCTGGTCGCGACGTGAAAGAGCCCGCCTGGTGCTGGCCGCAATGCTCCATGCTCCGACCGAGGACGAAGGGATGCCCGGCACCGACCACGGCTGCCGCTCCCACTTCTCGTGGGATGGAGACCTTCTCGTGGGATGGAGACGAACCAGCGTGTGCCCGGACGAGCGACCTGAGGAGAACCCCATAGGCCTTCCTGCTGCGTCTGCGCCGCTCTTTTCGGGCGTCGAGGCCGAGTCCTTCGGGGGGCCTCCGGCCAGCCTTGACCCCCGGGTTCACTACCGGCGGGCGCCCGCGAACAGGAATCTCCGATCCGAAGGTGCTCGGTGCCCACGGACCAACAGTCGCCTACAGAAACCGCTCTTGACAACAACGACCCGATCCCTGTGGGGCCTCGAGCGGCGGCGGCCGACGGGTCGGCGTCGAGGGGATGAGGAGCACCGACCGCTTCCTCGCGCTCCCTCGGACGCCGGCGACCTGGCAATATGCGCTACTCATGGTGACGTCCCTATGGCGAACGCTCCCTAGGTGGCGCAAGGCACTCGCGGTGGTCTTGGCGCTGGTGTGGCTCCTCTTTGCCTTCATTCTGTTCGAGGTCATGCTCGAGGAGTCGAATCTCCGAAAGACCGGGACGGAAGCCACCGCGGAGGTTCTTGACATCACCCGTCGACGTAAAAGCTACGACTACGCCGACATCCAGTTTCCCACCCGAGACGGCACGATCGTTCAGACAACGGTGGATGTTGAGAACGCCAGAAAGGTGCCCGAGGCCGGGGACACGGTTGAAGTTCGGTACGATCCGGAGTACCCGTCCACAGGGATCGTAATCGCCGAGGTCCATCGAGTCGAGTACTCGTTGGACCGCATCATCGGGATGCCCGCAGTCGTCGGCGCCGCCGGCCTGATCGTCGCTCGGGCCGCCGGTTTCAAGATTCGTCGACGCGGCCGCAACACCAGCGCTTAGGTGCCGGTCGGCGTGGGGCGGACCGCGGGAGCGGGGGGCAGCGTCGGCGGCACCGAGCAGACCGAACATTCCGTCGCGCTGGCCCGCGTCCTTCTGAGCCCGCACTTTGCGCGTCGGCTGGTCCCGCCGTCAATCGCTTCGTGAACGAACTGGTCCGGGTTCGTGACGCCGACTGGCAGGATGGTGACTCTCACAGCCCCGTCGTGGATCGAGGATCGTGCTCGCACCGAGAACGAGATGACCCGCCAGGGACTGGGTCGAAATCGTGCTGAGGGCCGTCCTGGCATATCCGCTGCTCGTGGTCATCCTGTTCCTGCTACGCCCCCTCGGCTCAGACATCGAGCCATTCGAGGGGCCCTCATTGGAACGGGCGCCGCCTTCGGGGCCTCGATCGCCGAACGGTGGCCGCAGAACCGGGCGACAGATCGAAACGCTCGTCTCGCCAAGGGAAAGGCGGCCACCATGCGTGGCAGCTTCGAAGGCGAGGGGGAACTGCTTCCCACCCGCTGGCGCATGTGTCGCTTCGACCTGACGGAATATTCCCTGCGTGTCCGCCCGCTGTACTACCCGAGAAGCCCGTCGTCGTTTTCGCTCGACTCGCTCGAGGTGCTGGGGGTCGGAAAGCATCAGGGGTGGCGACGATGGATCTTGACCGGGCTCAAGGTGGTGGCCTGTCAGGACGGGCTGACGACCATCGAGCTCAGCGTGGCGAACGAGGACCTTCCCGGGCTGATGTCGAGGCTCAATGGTGCCAAGGAGTGAGATGACCGAAACGAGTGCTCGTCTCAGTGCGGCACCGTGATCAGCGCCGCCCACGCCACGAGACTTCGACCTGGCGCACGCCGCCAAGTGCGCCTGCGTGAGGTACCTCCACCGCCTGGGTCGCAGCTGTCAGGCGCTCTCTGACGGCACCTCCGGTCGTCCCGGGTGCTCGATCGCTCATTTCGCGGACAAGAGATGAGGCATCCAGTGCCCACACCTCCGCCTCTCCTGGAGGGGGACCACCCTCCCTCGCTGCCAAGGTGCTGAACGAACGGTCGGCCCCGGCGCGACCGCACCGACGTGATGCCATGAGAGGGTGCCGCGGTGGCGTCCTCCCGCCACCTTGGCGGTGATCGCATCGGAGGGGCGACATGGCGATCGCCACGGCGAAGAGCAAGAGGCAGGTCCTCCCCGCCTCGGGCACAACCGAGCGCGCTAACACTCGGGGTCGGCAAACCAAACGGACCTCGAGAAAGGGAGGACCTGCTGTGCAACGACAGTACGTGGGCATCGACCTGCACCGCCGCCGGTCGGTGATCGTGCGCATGGACCACGACGGCGAGAAGCTGTCGACGGTCAAGATTGAGAACGACCCCGTGGCCTTGGGCCTGGCCCTGGCCGAGGCCGGTCCGGATCCCGAGGTGGCGGTCGAAGCCTGTTTCGGGTGGTACTGGGCGGTCGACCTACTGCAGGCCAGCGGGGCCAAGGTGCACCTGGTTCACCCGTCGGGGCTGCACTGGGGGAACCGAAGGGTGAAGAACGACGAGCGCGACGCCACCGAGATCGCCCACCGCCTGCGCCGCAACGACCTGCCCGAGGTCTGGATCGCTCCGCCGGCGACACGGGAGCTGCGCGAGCTGGTGCGTTACCGGGCCAAGTTGGTGGCCCTGCGCTCCGGGCTCAAGGCCCAGGTCCACGCCGTGCTGGCCAAGCAGGGGATCATCCCCGCCTTGGACGACGTCTTCGATCCTGTTGGTCAGGTGTTCCTGGACCAGGCGCCACTGGATGAGGCCTACGCCATCAGGGTGGAGTCGCTGCGGGACCTCATCGAGATCCACGACCGCGAGATCGCCATGCTTGAGCGGGAGATCTACCGCTGGCTGCGCGACGACGCCGGCTATCACGCCATCCAGGCCATCCACGGGGTGGGCCGCACCACAGCGGCCATCTTCGTGGCCGAGATCGGCGACGTGCACCGGTTCCCGACCGCCCGTCACCTGTGCTCCTGGGCCGGGCTGACGCCCAAGCACATCGAGAGTGACACCAAGGTCATCCGCGGCCGGATCACCCGCATGGGCTCGACCCTGGTGCGCTGGGCGGCGACCGGCGGTGGTGCGCTACCACGGTGGGGCCGCCATCCGTCCCGCCTACCAGCGCATCGCGGCCCGACGGGGCAACAAGATCGCCCGCGTGGCCGCGGCCCGCAAGCTTCTCACTCTCGTCTTCTACGGCATGCGCGATGGCCGCATCCGCTGCCTCGAGGAGGCGGGGTGAGGGCCCGGCACAGCCCGGGCGCGAGCTCGCCGAACGGCGTGACCCCCACCACGGTGGCGTGGTCGTCGATGTGAATGAGCCCGCCCGGTGCTGGCCGCATCGCTCCATGCTCCGCCCGAGGACGAAGGGATGCCCGGCACCGACCACCTCGGCTTGCCGTCCCCACGTCTCGTGGGATGGAGACGACTCCAGCTTGTGCCCTATCCGTCAACTGAGGAGGACCCGATTAGGCCTTCGCCTCTGAGTGTGCGCCGCTCCTCCCCGGCGTCAAGGCCAAAGCCCTCCGGGTGGCCTAGGCCAGCCTTGACCCCGGCTCGTCGCTGGCGCGCGTCGCGACTACGAAGGCCATGGGCGGGAACCGGCGCACGCGGCGCCGCCTCTGGTCGATTTTCCGGCTCAAGCCTCTTGACAACTCACGACCCTCTCAGGGATGCCGCTCGGGACTGGGCCGGCAGCGGAGCACCACGGTCGGCGGCGGCGACACCGACGAGTGCCGATTGTATTTTCGCGCTGGCCTCGCCGGTACTAGGGCCGGCATTCTGTGCGCGTGCGGCGCGCTGCAGGGCACGATGCGAACGAGCGATGGTTTCCGGCCCGGAACGTTTCGCACTGGCTCTGGTTGCTCATCGGCTTGTCAACGGTGATCCGCATTCCAGACCATCTCGTCGAACCGCTCCTGGCGCTCGACCTTGCAGTGCTCTGCTCCGGTGTAGTGATGTTCGTCCGCTTGCGGCGCCCAGGAGTTGGACTGCAAACCGCAGGGATCATCGTCAGGTCTCCGCATTCCATGGTCAAGGGAGCGTCGCAGCGAGTAGTGCCATGGACAGCCGTGGCGGCATTCGACCATCCGGAGTCACGCCTGGGTGGCTCCGACAGTCACGGCGTCGTGGAGCTCAAGACGACGAATGGCGAGATCGTGGTTCTCCCATCCGTACGGGACACCGGCGGCCCGGGGATGATGAGGGCGGCCAGGTGGTAGATGGTCGACCCGCCGGCGCCGGTTGGCAGCACGGCCAGGATGTCGCGGCCGCGGCTGCGGCCCGAATGGCCTCCTCCTGGCCGGGGCGGAGCTGCTCGAAGCCGAAGGTCTGGCGGGCCGCAGGCTGGGAGTGGCCAGCCCTACAGCTCCGGGGCGGTGGGCTCGTCGCCCAGCAGGTGATCCTCGAAGCCGTCGCCCTCCTCCAGGCCCTGCTCCGAGCCGCCGATGAAGGCCTGCTCGGGGTCGGCGCCGTGGCCGAGCATGACGTCGAGGAGGTCGTCGTTGGGCCGACCGATGATGTGGCTCATGGCCGGGGTTCCTTCCCTCCGGCGGCGGTTCCTAGACGCCCAGGGCGGCGAGGACGGCGTCGACCAGGGCGGCAAGGGCGACGGCGTGCTCCGGGAGCTGGTGGCGCACGCCTCCCGAGCCGGCGACGGCGAGCAGCGGACGCCCGCCCCCAGCTGTACGCCCGTCGTCACGAGCGGTCGGAGTACCGGGAACTGTTTCAGTCGACCGGCGTCGCTACCGTCAGCCCCTGACAACGAGGGCAAGCACGCGGCACACCGCCACCGTGACCGCAATGTTCGTCCGGTCGACCTCCTCGTCGGGCGGTGGGTCCTCGTGGCGAGACGCGGGCCCACCAGGTCGCCAGAGGAACCAGTGAATGACCTCGAAGCACGCAGCGATGGCTGAGGCTGCAATAACGGGAAGTCGGAAGATGGCAAGGAGAAGGACGAGGAGGGCGGCCGCCTACTCCGGCCGCTGAGCCAACTAGCGCCAGAAGTAGAAGGTCCGGACAGTGAAGATGACGGCGTACTCGTGTTCCGCCAGCAGTGGTGCCGCCGCTTCGAACGGGTCTGTCGAGTCGGTCCAGTCGATCACCAGCTCCGCACCATCCGCATGCTGATACCACAGCCGGGGAAGATCGGCCTGGGTGTAGCGGTCGTCACC
>JAHWJU010000137.1 GCA_019348255.1 Actinomycetota bacterium
CAGCGGGATAGGTCAGTGGTGTGGCGGCGACGATCCCCGCGCTCAAGGCAAGGGCCCCGAAGCACAGGACAGCCATCGTCAGCGATCGCCGTCGGTACCTGTCCATCGAGCGCCGGGTCATTTGATCCTCCAAGGCGACGATCCCTGCGTTCGGCCCACCACCGGCTCCGGTCATCGACCACCCGACACGACGTGGACCCGGTCAACGCCTGAACCCTGGCTTCCTGAGTGACCAGTTCTGCGGAAACCGTTGAGACGCCGCAGGACCCGATCCGGCTGGTGGAACACCTTCCAGGTCATGAACAGGATAGAGACGATGACTACCCCAAGGGAGGTGTAGGCGACCGGGTCGAACCACTCGACGGTGGGACCATGAGCAGCTTCTCCGGGACCTCCCAGTGTCGCCCCGAACTCCAGGGAGATCATGATGACGATGACCAACCACGCCGGAACGAGGATCACGGCACTCACCACGAAGAAGACCACGGCAATCAGCAGGCGTAGCCACAGGGGCCTCATGGCTGCAGCTCGCCGGGGTGACTGCGTTTCGGAGGTCTGATGACGTGCCGTCGGACCGTCAGCGTCCATGATCGCCCCGGGGATTGACCCGCGGCTCCACGGTGACTCTCGGGCGGCTGCTCGCAGCGGTTTTGTGCGGGGCCTCATCACGGTCCTCAGACGCCATCCGGGTACCCCCTCATCGGCTGACGACGGCCCCCCTTGAGCGCACTCGGGGCACCGCCTGCCTGCGGGACATGATGCTGGCTCGTCGGCGGTCGAGACCAGCGCGACGAAGGGTTCGATGCTCCTCACCGTCGACGCCGAGCCGTCGGCCGCCCCCGCTCGAGGCCAGGGAGATCGGCACTTGCGAGCGCTACAGCGAGAGCACCCGGGCGATGGCCCAGGCGATAGTGACTGCTCCGAGAGCGCCGAGCGCGAGGGGGGCCATTCGCTTCGCGACGAACTGGTCTACTCGCAGGTTCCAACTCCTCATCGTCGACGGTCGTTCCTCGGCAAGCCGACGTGCGTCACGGGTCGACCAGAACTCGTGCGTCGCCATCCACCACGCAGCAGCCACAAAGAAGAGTCCGCACAGGAGACCGGTCGCGACATCACCCACCCGCACAGCGTGCCGGCTCGTCCGCGGTCGAGGCCAGCGCGAAGAATCGTTCGGTGGTCCGCGGTCTCAACGCCGACCCGTCTGCCGCTGCGGCTCGGCGCCCGCGCGAGCGGCACGTCGGCGCCGACTGCGGTTAGAGAGCCCGATCCGTAGGCCTGTCGGCGGCAAATTGAGTGAGCTGCGGGCACTTCTTCCGTCATCATTGCACTGTGCCTACGACTGCTCTCGACCGCGTGAGGAGCGACCTGGCCGAAGGCCGGCTGTGGAAGGCACGTGACCGAGTGACGGGAACTCTCGTCGGGCGTCCGACCGACCCCGTCCTGCTTGAACTTGCTGGCCAGGTGTTCTTTCAAATGGGTGACTTGCCGCGCGCAGGCGCGTACTGGTTCCTCACGGAGAAGGACGGCCCAGAGGTCGAAGCGGCGCTCGTGGCGCTGAAGGAGCGACACGGCAAGGGTGCCCTCGGTTTGATTCATGCTCTCCCTGTTCGAGACGCCATCGAGGCATTTCCTCCTCGGGTACAACAGCGGCTCAGGCAGCTCCAAGAGAGGCCAAGCGGGACCATAACTACAACTGGGATCCTCAGCCTTCGAGGAAGGACGAGGCCGTGTCCCAACAGGAGCGGCCGAACCGCGTGGTTGACGCGATACTCCTGATCGCGGTAGCCACTGCAACGGTTGGGGTTTGGATCGTCGGCGTTTTCACGATCATCCTCATCGTCGTGTCTTTGTTGTTCGAGGGCTTCTGATGGGGAGCCGTTGGCGACGTAGCTTTGCCTCGACGCGAGAGTCACGGTGCACAGAGGGACAGCACGGGTGTTGGCCCACAGCGTTGGCACAGCGATGACCAGTGGATCGACGAGACGAGACAGCGTCGGCTAGCGAGGCCAGTGCCAAGGCGCCTCGCCGGTCAGGCCGTTCCGAATGCGGCTCGTCGGCGTTCAAGAGCAGCGCGAGCGGTCACTCTGAGCGTCTCTAACTAGTCGCTTGACGTCGAAAGCGGAAGAGAGCGATGACAGCCCAGACCCCAGCTAGCGCGAATCCCGCCGGTGCTCCCACAATGCCCCACTCATCTGGCAGCAGCAGCACGAGGACAGCCGCGACAGCGAGGATCAGGGCGTACGCGCCCGCACGGTGCGGCCCGTAGTGCGGATCGGCAAGGAACGCTCGCACGGACGCATAATGATGCCGGCTCGCGAGCCGCCGAGGCCAGCGCGAGCGGCTGATCGGCGCGGGGAGGCCGCCACTGCCTTGGCGCCGGCGTCGGGCCGCAATGCCGGCGCAGCCGAGCGGCACTTCGCCGCGCGCCGCTCAACGCAGGTTTACAGGCCCGGGAATGTATCGTCGAAGCTCCCCGATCAGCCCGCGAGTGTCTCGTACGGATGGCAGAGCCACGATCTCGCCGTCCGTCGTCTTGAGCTCCACGACGCCGTGACTGTCGGAGCCACCCAGGCGTGACTCCGGATGGTCGAATGCCGCCACGGCTGTCCATGGCACTACTCGCTGCGACGCTCCCTTGACCATGGAATGCGGAGACCTGACGATGATCCCTTCGGTTTGCAGCCCAACTCCTGGGCGCCGCAAGCGGACGAACATCACTACACCGGAGCACAGGATCGCAAGGTCGAAAGCCAGGAGCGGTTCGACGAGATGGTCTGGAATGCGGATTACCGCTGACAACCCGATGAGCAACCAGAGCCGGTGCGAAACGTTCCGGGCCGGGAACCATCGCTCGTTCGCATCGTGGCCTGCAGCGTGCCCCACGCGCACAGAATGCCGGCCCTCGTACCGGCGAGGCCAGAGCGACCGAACAATCGGCACTCGTCGGTGTCGGTGCCGCAGCCATCGCGCTCCACTGCCGGCTCCGTCCCGAGCAGCACCTCGGCGCTGGCCTATTGGATGAGGACAAGCTCTGCGGTTAAAACCACGGGAAGGTTGAGCGGCAGTGCCTTCACGCCGATAGCGGTGCGGGCATGTGCTCCCACATCAGAGCCGAAGACGTCCAAGAGGAGGTCGGAGACCGGGTTGAGCACCGCGGTGGTCTGCAGATACCCGTCGTCTGCACTGACGAAGCCGTCACGACCAGCCACGCACGGACTCGGTCGAGGCTGGTGATGGTCCGCTGAAGGGCCGCAAGTCCGGCTAGGGCAGGAGACCTGTGCCTCGTCGAGCGCGACCTCGCTCGGTACACGGCCGAACGGGCCGGCCGGCATCCCCTCCGAGTCGTCGCTCGGCCTTGCGATATCGAGAAACGCTGAGCACCGCCACACCCCAAAGCACTCCGCTGGCCGGGCATCGCGCAATGCTGTCATCCGGGCGCCTCTGCCGAAAGCCCTTGTGGCACAGCGACTTTTCACTTGCGCCGGCATACGAACACCTGTACGATACCGATATGGTGCTGGATGAGCTGGAGTCCTCGCTGGAGGCGCTCTGCGACACCGAGCCGGCGGCGCTGTGCGACGGTGAGACCGTCGAGCGCATGCACCGGTGCCTGGCCCGCCTGGAGGCGGCCACCACCCGGGCGGTGGCCAGCTTCGACGCCCGTCGGGAGTGGGACGCCGACGGGGCCCGCACCGCCGCGGCGTGGCTCACGGCGAAGTGCCGGTTGCCGAGGCAGGCTGCCCGGCGCCGGGTGCGCCTGGGGCGAACGCTGCGCCACCTGCCGGCGGCCGAGCGCGCCTGGCTGGCCGGTGAGGTTGGCGAGGCCCAGGTGGCGGCGCTGGCCCGCGTGCGCACGACGGCCACGCAAGATGCTCTGGCCGACGACGAGGAGATGCTGGTGGGCCAGGCCTCGAGCCTGCGCTACGACCACTTCACCCGGGTGCTGGCCTACTGGTGCCAACACGTCGACCCCGACGGGGCCGAGGACGACGCCGAGGCCAAGCGCGATTCCCGGCGGGTGCACCTGTCGCAGGGCTTCGGCGACCTGTGGTTCCTCGACGGGGTGCTCGACCCTCTCAGCGGAGCGATCGTGTCCGACGCGCTGCGCCGCATCGCCGACGAGCTCTTCGAAGCCGACTGGGCCGAGGCCCGGGCCCGGGTGGGCGAGGCGGCCACGGTGGCTGATCTAACTCGCACCGCCGCCCAGCGCCGCCACGACGCCCTGGTGGAGATGGCCCGCCGGGCGGGCACCGCTCCCGAGAACGGCCGCCGACCGGAGCCGCTGTTCACCGTGGTGGTGGGCTACGAGACGCTCCACGGGCGCATCTGCCAGCTGGCCAACGCCACGGTGGTGAGCCCTGGGTCCCTGGTCCCGTGGTTGGACCAGGCCTGGCTGGAGCGGGTGGTGTTCGACCCGGCGTCGCGGGTGATCGACGTGGGCGTGAGCCGGCGGTTGTTCACCGGCGCCACCCGGCGAGCGATCCAGGTGCGAGACCAGGAGTGCTTCCATCCGCTGTGCGACGAGCCGGCCGAGGAGTGCCAGATCGACCACGTCGAGCCCTGGAGCGCCGGCGGCGACACCGTGGCCGCCAACGGGCGCCCGGCATGCGCCTACCACAACCGCCAGCGGCACCGACGACCGTAGCCGCCGCCTCGGGGCGACCGGGACGGCGGCGCTGCGGGAGTCGGAGATGCGAACGGGGGCTCAGGCTGGTGTCATTGGCGCACCTCGTAGCGGACCGACTCGCCGTCTCCGCTGTGCCCGATGACGGCGACCGGCACTGTGTCCGCAGGGACGGCGACCGTGTAGAAGGGCCCGAACTCCCCGGGGAACACGGCGCTCCTCTCGGTCCTGGCGCCGTTGGCCAGCACCACCTCGACCTCGGTGATCCCGGCCGGCATGCGTCCGAACACCACCGGCGGGACGCGGATGTCACCGTAGAGCTGAGGTCGGTAGGCGTCGTCGCCGGGCAGCGCCGGGCCGAGCGGGGTACTCGAGCATGCGCTGGGCATCCCGTCATCGCCGATCTCGACGGCCAGGCACAGGCCGTCAGCAGGCCCGCCGACGCCCAGGATCCACGCTTCACCGCTCGGCAACGTGCCCTCGGCGATCATCAGGTCTACGGGGGACGGGGCGGGCGGCGGTCCATCAGGAGGAGGCATCTGCGCTTCGGTGGGGGGCCCCGCCGCCACGTTGGTCGCCTCGTCACCTCCGTCGTCGGTGGAGACCAACAGGGTGGTGGCCATCAGCACGGCGACGGCAGCGACCGCGAGCACACCAGCGGTCGCCACCCGTCGAGCCCGACGAACGGCGCGGGTACCGGGTGCGCGGTGCGCCATGGCCTCAGCCGCCAGCCCGGTGACGCTCGCCCGCGCCGCCCGGGCAGCTTCGTGGATGCGGGTATCGAGCTGGTCCCGGCTCATCGCTCCATCTCCTGCTCTTCGGCACGAAGTTCACATCTGAGCTCTGCGGCAAGCGTCTGGCGGGCACGCCACAGATGGGCTTTGACCGTCCCCTCGGCGCATTGCAGCACCGTCGCCACCGCCGCGATCGGGAGGTCGTCGAGGTAGTGGAGGGCGACCACCTGGGCCTGGCGGCGCGGCAGCCGGCGGACCGCGTGCCAGAAGTCCTCGCTGTCCGCTGGCAGCTCCTCCGGGAGGACTCGCCGGGACGCGAGGCGGGCCATCGCCTTGGCTTCGCTCACCCGACGGCGCACCAGCGAGACGGATCGGTTCACGCACACCCGGCGGACCCAGGCAGCAGGGTCGTCGTAGCCGCTGATGTCGTCCCATCGCCGGTGTGCAGCCAGGAAGGCGTCCTGCGCCAGTTCTTCAGCGGCGGTCCTGCTGCCCGAGAGGACGTACGCCAGTGCGACCACGGCGGCGAACTCCCGCCGGTACAGGTCGTCGAACGTCATGGCCGTCGGTAGGTAATGGCGTGGAACCCGGTCGCTCATCGTCGACACACTGTGTTACTCGCACGGCGGCG
>JAHWJU010000138.1:0-2520 GCA_019348255.1 Actinomycetota bacterium
CCCGCTTCGTGCTGCCGTCGATCCTGGAGGGCAACAACGCCATCGCGGTGGCGCTGGTCGGCTCGTCGGTGATCATGCTCGTGGCGCTCTACCTGTCCCATGGCTTCAACGACCGCACCACCACCGCGGTCCTCGGAACCCTGACCAGCCTCGGTCTCACCGGCGTCCTCGCCGCCATCTTCGTGGGCCTCACCCACCTCACTGGGCTGGCCGACGAGGACGCCCGCATCCTGCAGGTGGCCACCGAGGAGGTGAGCCTGAGCGGACTGCTGCTGGGGGGCATCATCATCGGCACCCTGGGCGTGCTCGACGACGTCACCGTGACCCAGGTGTCGGCCGTCTGGCAGTTGCACCAGGCCAACCCGACCATGGGCGTGCGCCGGCTCTACCGCTCGGCGTTGGCCATCGGCCGTGACCACATCGCCTCCACCGTCAACACCCTGGTGCTGGCCTACGCCGGTGCCTCCCTTCCCCTTCTCGTCCTGTTCGTGGAGGTGCAGCGGGGCCTGGGCGATGTGCTGACAGGTGAGACGGTGGCGACCGAGGTGGTGCGCACACTGGTGGGAAGCATCGGACTGGTGGCCTCCGTGCCCATCACCACCCTGCTCGCCGCGGCCGTCATCTCTGGCCGGGACCGGCTCCCCCGCTAGCCCCGGTCTCCATTCCGCCCATTCCCCGGAACGCTGTTGCAGGCCCTATCGTCTCGCCCGGTGACCACAGCCCAGGTCGTGTTCTCCGTGGCGCTCGGCAGCATCGCCCTGCTCATCACTGCCTTCGCCCTCTACGTCATCTCCTCGACCGCGTGGGGCAACCGGTGGGTCCGCCGGCGTGACGGTGGCGGCCCGTCCGGGGGACGCACCCGATGAGCGGGCCGGGTTCGAGCACCGTGTACCGGGGCAAGGCCGGACAGTGGGCCTTCATCACCCACAGGATCACCGGCTTCCTCGTCTTCTTCTTCCTGCTCCTGCACGTCGTCGACGTCTCGCTCATCAACGCCAGCCCGAAGCTGTACGACGAGGTGCACCAGCTGTACGGCAACATCATGTTGCGCCTCTTCGAGGTGGGCCTGCTCGGCGCGTTGCTCTTCCACTCGTTCAACGGCCTGCGCATCGTGATGATCGACTTCTTCCCCGAGGCCATCCGCAATGAGCGCGTGATGTTCCGCGTGGTGGTCTTCTTCACGGTGGTGCTCACCGCCGCGGGTGGGTTCGTCATCCTGCGGCCCTTCGTGGAGGGCCGGATCCTCTGATGCGGGACCCGGGCTGATGCCGACTCCAGTGAGCGACCGTCCGGCGCCGTCGGGCAGCCGGCCGAAGCTCGAACGCCGGCCCAGGCAGAACTTCGAGACGTGGTCGTGGTACTTCATGCGCATCTCGGGGCTCGCGCTGCTCTTTTTGGCCCTGGTGCACTTCTCGATCACCCACATCATCTACGACGTGGTGGAGACGGACGCCCGGTTCGTGGCGGAGCGGTGGGACAACCCGCTGTGGCGTGCCTACGACTGGACGCTTCTGGCCCTGGGCCTGCTCCACGGGCTCAACGGGCTGCGCTGGATCATGGACGACTACATCTCCTCGCCCACCAGGCGGGCGGCCACGAAAGCAGCGCTCTACTCGGTGACCGGCTTCCTGTTCTTCTACGGCACGCTCACCATCGTCACCTTCCAGTCCGGCTGAGTCCCACGCATGCGCCCGCTCGTTCTCACCGCCAGTCGACGCGCACGAAAAGGTGCCAGCCGAGCCAGAGCCACCCGCCTTGCAGCACCAACCGTACGGGCCAGCGACGTAGAGCGACCGTCACGGCCTGGCCGAAGGTGGCGAGGCTGACCGAGCGACGGGCGACGACCTCGAGCCCGACGGCGCTGACCGCGATGACGACGTAGCCGAAGAGGGTGACCCAGCGGGTCACCGGCGGGAGAGCCTGAGCATGGCGAGGAGCCAGAGAGCGAACGCGGCGGCTCGGGCCGACTGGGAGTCGAGCAGCGCGTTGGCCAGGGAGCTGACGGTCGGGTGTTCGTCCCGGGGGTGTTGCAGGTAGGCGGCGAACTCCCATGCAGCGCCGGCCAGAACCACTGCCGCCCAGGGTGCCGTAGTGCCCCCCTGCGGAGTCGGTCGGTCGAGAGCCGGCGCGCGTGCGCCCCACAGTGCGACTGCCGACCCGGCTCCGATCACGACTGCGGTGGCCAGCCCCGAGAACGGCGGCAGCGAGACGGCCCACCAGGCGAAGGCGAGCATGACGGCGGCGGCAACCACCAGCAGCGGCGGCGGCAACCCTGACCTCGACCCTCTACGCGTCACCGGCGGGGCCTCGACGATCCGGCAGTGACAAAACCGGGTGGTAACACGGTGCTGTGGCAAGTCCTGATCCTCCACCCCCACCGGCTCCGTCGGCTGCGGCCGGCACCAACGGCTTCGCCATCGCGGCACTGATCCTCGGAGCGATCGGTGCGGTCGTCCTGGCGCCGATCTTCGGCATCATCGCCCTCATCCAGATTCGCAAGCGCGGCCAGCCCGGAAAGGG
>JAHWJU010000138.1:2620-5980 GCA_019348255.1 Actinomycetota bacterium
GCGAAGTGGTTGGGCCGCAGGCTGAAGCCGTAGTCCTCCAGCAGCCGGCCTGCCAGCTGCTCGAACAGGTGGTCCGGCGCCTCGATCACCATCCCGCACCGCTCACAGACCAGGTGTTGGTGGGGATCGTCGAGCAGGTGGTACACGGCCCGGCCGTGGCCCAGGTGGACGTGATCCACCACGTCGAGATCCTCCAGGGCGTCGAGGGTCCGGTAGATGGTCGAGCGGTGGACGTCGGGGTGGGATCGTTGCACCAGCTCGGCCAGGTCGTCGGCGGTGACATGACCCTTGGCCTCCACCAGCGCGGTGACCAACGCCCGCCGAGCGGTGGTGATGCGCCCGCCGTTCTCCCGCAACCGGTCGAGGATCCGGTCCAGGCGGGAGCGCTGCATGCCACGACGGTAGACGACCCTCTTCCTGCGACCTGGTCGCATCTCCATCCAGGTCGCGTTAGCCTCCGTATTACATGCGGTGCAGCGGGTGATGATGCGGATCGTGGCGAGCGGCGCGGCGCTGGCGGCGTTGGTGGTGGGCGCTTGTGCAGCACAGGGGCAGTCGGACCCGGGGCGGCTACGGGTCGTCACGACCGTCGCCCCCATCACCAGCATCGTGGCCGCGGTGGTGGGCGATGCCGCCGACATCACCGGCGTGGTGCCGGAGGGGACCAACTCCCACACCTTCGAACCGGCTCCCAGCGTGGCCAAGCTGCTCAGCGAGGCCGACGTCATCTTCGTCAACGGGTTGAGGCTCGAGGACCCCACCCTGGATCTGGCCCAGAAGCACAAGTCGGGCCGGACCCGGATCGTGAGGCTGGGCGACCGGGTGTTGCCGGCGCAGGACTACATCTTCGACTTCTCCTTCCCGAGGTCGGAGGGCAAGCCGAACCCCCACCTGTGGACCGACCCCGGGTACGCCAGGCGCTACGCCGAGGTGGTGCGCGACACCATGGTGGCTGTCGACCCACCAGGCGCCGACCGTTACCGGCGGAACTACGCGGCCTTCGCGGCCGAGGTCGACCGGCTCGACGCGGCGATGCGGACGGCTCTGGCCACGGTGCCGGCGGATCGGCGCAAGCTGCTCACCTATCACGATGCCTACGCCTACTTCGCCCGCACCTACGGCTGGCAGGTGATCGGCGCCATCCAGGTGGAGGACTTCAGCGATCCCACGCCGCGGGAGGTGGCGCGTCTGATAGAGCAGGTGAAGGCGGCGGGGGTGCCGGCCATCTTCGGCTCGGAGGTGTTCCCGAGCCCCGTGTTGGCGCGGATCGGTGAGGAGGCCGGCGTGGCCTACGTCGACGTCCTGCGCGACGACGACCTCCCCGGCCGGCCCGGCGAGCCGGAGCATTCGTGGCTGGGGCTGATGCGGTTCGACTACCTCACGATGGTGAGGTCCCTGGGCGGCGATGCCTCCGCCCTGGAGGACCTGCAGTTGCCCGGTGCAGCCGACAGGGCCAAGTACCCGCAGTGACCGCTCCCGGGCCGCTGGTCCGCCTCGACCGGGTCACGTGCCGGTACGGCGACGAAGCGGTGCTGGTCGACGTGGACCTAGCCGTGGGGACGGGGGAGTTCGTGGGGGTCGTCGGCCCCTCGGGCTCCGGCAAGACGACCCTCTTGCGCACCGTCCTGGGGACGGTCGCGCCGGCCACAGGCACCATGCACCGCCACCCCGGCCTTCGGGTGTCCTACGTCCCTCAGGTGGAGACGGTGAACTGGAACTTCCCCGTCACGGTGGACGAATGCGTCCTCATGGCCCGGGTGAGAGGCCGGCGCCTCCCGTGGCCGAGCCGGGCGGAGCGCGAGGAGGTCGCCTCGGTGCTCGAACGTCTCGGCATCGCTGAGCTCGGCAGTCGCCACATCCGCGAGCTCTCCGGCGGGCAGCAGCAGCGGGTGTTCCTGGCTCGGGCGCTCCTGGGTCGGCCCGACCTGCTGCTGCTCGACGAGCCCACGTCGGGTGTGGACGTGCGGACCCGCCACGAGGTGCTCCACCTGCTCACCGACCTGAACGAGGCGGGGCTGGCCATCCTGCTCACCACCCACGATCTCAACGGGATGGCGGCACACCTCCCCACTCTCGTGTGCCTGAACCGGGAGGTCATCGGCGCCGGCCCGCCGCGGGCGGTGCTCACGGCGTCGGTCCTCGAGCGCACCTACGGCGCCCGGATGGAGGTCCTCCACCACGGAGGCATGCCGGTGGTCGTCGACCAGTACCAAGACGAGCGGGCGAAGGTGGTAGAGCTCAGGCGCCGGGAACGCAGGGCCCTGTGATGGAGGTGCTCTTCGAGCCGTTCCAGTTCGAGTTCTTCCGCAACGGGCTGGCGGTGGCCACCATGGCCGGGGCGCTGTGTGGCCTGATCGGGACCTACGTGGTGCTCAAGGGGATGAGCTACATAGGCCATGGCCTCAGTCACGCCATCTTCGGCGGCTTCGCCGTGAGCGCGCTTCTGGGCGTCAACTTCCTGCTGGGCGCAGGCCTCTGGGGCTTCGCCTCGGCCCTGATGATCGGTGGCGTGACTCGACGGCGCGCCATCGGCTCCGACGCGGCCATCGGAGTGATCACCACCGCTTCGTTCGCGCTAGGACTCGCCCTCATCAAGGTGTTCGGCTCCGCCGGCAAGAGCCCCGACGCCTACCTCTTCGGCAACGTGCTGGCTGTAGACCGCGGTCAGGTGGTGCTGGTGGTGGCTGTCAGCCTTTTGGCTGTCGCCGTTGTCTTCTTCGGCTACCGGCCGCTGCTGTTCTCGACTTTCGATCCCGAGGTGGCGGACGCCTCCGGCGTCCGCACGGCCCGGGTCGACGCCCTGTTGATGCTCGTTCTCGCCGCCACCATCCTCGCCACCATGAACGTGCTGGGGGTGACGCTGGTGGCAGCCACCCTCGTGATCCCTGCCGTCGTGGCCCGGATGCTCACCAACAGCTTCAGCCGCATGCTCGTGCTCTCCAGCGCCATCGGTGCCGTGTCCGGCTTCACCGGCATGGTCCTCAGCTACCACCTCGACATCCCGTCGGGACCGATGATCGTGCTCACCGGCTCCGCCCTGTTCGCCGGCGTGTTCGCCGTGAGCGGCCGCCGGGGTCGGGGCCGGGCCGGCCATGCGGAAGCCGGTTTCGCCTGAGGACCGGTCGCTGATCCGGCGACGAGGCCTCAGCCGGGCGGGGCGATGGTGTCGTCTACGGGCTCCTCCTCCCCCGACTCGATGAACTCGCGGTCGGTATCGGTCTCCGCGGGCTGGGCGCCACTCTCGCCGGCCTCGTCCTCCACCCGTGCCCGGACCCGGTCGATGTCGCCCTGCAGGTCGTCCAGACGCTCCTGGCTGGGCGTCCCATCGGCGTCCGACTCGGCCTCCCCATCGGCGGAGTC
>JAHWJU010000139.1 GCA_019348255.1 Actinomycetota bacterium
TGCAGATCGTTATACTCGGCGTATGACAGCCGTTGCCATCCGCCTCCCGGACGAGATGGTGGCGGCCATCGATCGCCTGGTGGCCGATGGCGTCTTCACCACTCGTAGCGAGGCCTTTCGGACCGCACTCGTTGCCCTTCTCCGCGAACACGAGGAAGGCGTGGTGGATCAGCAGATCGCTGACGGGTACCGCAGGGTGCCGCAGACAGATGCGGAGGTAGCGGCAGCGGCGGCGGCCACTAGAGCCCTGATCGAAGAGGAACCTTGGTGATGCCCCCCCGAAGGGGAGACGTCTGGTGGGCGGAGTTGCCGGAGAAGCGCCGACCCGTTCTCGTCCTCACCCGGGATGCAGCCATACCCGTCCTGCGGACCTTGTTGGTGGCGCCCGTGACTCGGCGGGTGAGAGGCATCGCCACCGAGGTCCCCCTGGACGCCGAGGACGGAATGCCGGTTGAGTGTGCCGCGACCATGGATAACGTGACCACGATCGACCGCTCGTTCCTGACGCAGCGAATCACCCGGCTTGGGCCCGACCGTATGACGAGGGCATGTGTTGCGTTGGCCATAGCGACGAGCTGCAGGTGAACGAACGTCCGCTCGTCCTGCTGTTGTCAGGGCCGAACCTGCAGTTGCTGGGGGAGCGGGAGCCCGAGATCTACGGGCGGGAACGCCTGGACGATCACGTTGCCGCCGCGGCGTCGGCGGCCGCCGGCCTCGGATTGACGCTCGAGCACGTCCAGTCGGACTCGGAGGCGGAGCTGGTGGCTGCCATCCACGAGGCCAGGGGACGATGCGCGGCGATCGTCGTCAACCCGGGTGCCTTCACCCACTACGCGTGGGCCATCCACGACGCCCTTGCCGCCTTCGCCGGGCCGATCGTCGAGCTGCACCTCTCGAACCCGCAGCGCCGTGAGTCCTGGCGTCACACCTCGGTGGTGGCACCGGTGGCGACGGCGACCATCGCCGGGTTGGGAGGCGCCGGCTACCGCCTGGCCATCGAGGCGGTGACCGTCTTGCTGGAAGGCGACGCCGTCAGCCGTTGAAGTAGAAGTACCTCTCGTAGAGCTCGAGCACCTTGTCGCCCACCAGCAGAGCCAGCATCGCTCCCGACGCCAGGAACGGCCCGAAGGGGACCTTGTCCTTGCGGCTCTTTCCGCCAAACACCATCAGGCTGACGCCGACGATCGTCGCCAGCACGAAGGCGAGGAACAGGCCGACGCCGACCAGGGGCAGCTCGATCCACCCCAGCGCCATGCCGATGACCCCGGAAAGGCGGACGTCGCCGAATCCCATTCCCTTGGGCGAGGCGAAGTGGATGGCGTAGAAGATGACGAAGGCGATCAGGCCGCCGGCCGCCGCCTCCGCCAGACCTCGCACGTCGCGGGTCACGGCGCCGGCGACCAGCAGGAGAGCGGCGGTGGAGAACAGCGTGGGATAGACGACCTTCTTGGGCAGCAGGTAGGTGTCGAGGTCGATCACCGACAGCGCGATCAGCCCGGCCGAGAACACCAGGAACGCCGGCAGCGCCCAGTCGAGCCCGAGCCGGGCCGCAACCAGGGCGAAGATGACACCGGTCAGCAACTCCACGAGTGGGTACCGGGCCGAGATGGGCTCGCTGCAGGATCGGCACCGGGCCCGCAGCGCCAGCCAGGAGACGACGGGGACGTTGTCCCGACTGGCGATCTCGGTCCCACAGCCCGGGCAGGCAGACCGTGGGCTCACCACCGACTCGCCCCTCGGAACCCGATGGATCACGACGTTGAGGAACGAGCCGACGAGCAGGCCCAGCACGAAGCTCACGCCGACGACGAAAGCGAGCACGGGCGAGACCGTAGCGGCCGCCCATCGTGGCTTCGGTACCGTGCGAACGATGAACCTGCTCCCGATGGACGTCCCCGGGCGTCTCCCCCGGCTCCGGCAGTCGATGGAGGAGCACGGTTGCGATGCCCTTCTGGTCACCAGCCTCACCAACTTGCGCTACCTCACCGGCTTCACCGGCTCTGCCGGGATGCTGCTCGTGTTGGCGGACGGCTCGCTGCTCCTGACGGATGGCCGCTACGACACCCAGGCGGCAGAGCAGGTCCAGGTTGCCGGAGTAGAAGCGGCGATCGAGGTCGGCAACGGGCCGCGGCAGGACGAGGTCCTGGTGGCCGCGGTATCAGCCGTGTCCCGGCTCGGCCTCGAGGCCTGCCACACCTCCTGGGCCCGGCAGAGAACGCTGGCGGACAAGGTCCCTTCCGCCACGGAGCTGGTACCCACCGAGGGACTGGTCGAGACCCAACGGATCGTGAAGGACGAAGGCGAGCTCGACCGGATGGCCAAAGCGGCCGCCATTGCCGACCAGGCGCTGGTCGAGGTCCGGCCCCGGCTGCTCGATCGGCCGACGGAGCGGGAGTTCGCGCTGGAGCTCGATTCGGCCATCCGTCGCCTCGGGGCCGACGATGTCTCCTTCGACACCATCGTGGCGGCCGGCTCCAACGGCGCCAAGCCCCACGCCCGCCCCACTGATCGGCGCATAGAGCCCGGCGAGCTCCTGGTACTCGACTTCGGCGCCCTCCTCGACGGCTACCACTCCGACATGACCCGCACCGTCTGCGTGGGGCCGCCCGGGACGCGGACGCGGTCCCGAATGGTCGAGGCCGTGATGGCGGCGCAGGCCGCGGGCGTAGCGGCGGTTCGGGGCGGAGCTGCCGCCCGCGACGTCGACGCCGCCTGCCGCGAGATCATCACCCAGGCCGGCTGGGGCGATGCCTTCGTGCACGGCACGGGCCACGGAGTGGGGTTGGACATCCACGAGCAGCCCATGCTGTCGGCGGTGGCCACTGCTACGCTGGCGGCCGGCTCCGTCGTCACCGTCGAGCCCGGCGTCTACCTGCGAGGCGAAGGCGGCGTTCGCATCGAAGACTCCCTCGTCGTCACCGACGATGGGTGCCGCCACCTCACCAAATCCCCCAAGGACCTTGTGATCGACTGATGGCAGTCTCGACCAACGACCTCAAGAACGGCATGACCCTCGACCTGCCCGAGGGGCTGTTCTCGGTGGTGGAGTTCCAGCACGTCAAGCCGGGCAAGGGCGGCGCCTTCGTGCGCACCAAGCTCAAGAACGTGCGGACCGGCGCCGTCATCGACCGGACGTACCGCGCCGACGAGAAGCTCGAGCAGGCCATCGTCGACAAGCGGGAGATGCAGTTCCTGTACCGGGACGGCGAGCAGTACGTGTTCATGGACAACACGAGCTACGAGCAGATGCACGTGGACGACGCGTCGCTCGGAATAGCCCAGAAGTTCCTGAAGGAGGGCGACTCGGCCGTGCTCCAGATGTACAAAGGGGAGATCGTCGGGGTCGACCTTCCTGCCGCAGTAGAGCTGACGATCGCGGCGACCGATCCGGGGGTGCAGGGCGACCGGGTGTCGGGGGCGAAGAAGCCGGCGACGCTGGAGACGGGCCACCAGGTGCAGGTTCCTCTGTTCGTCAACGTCGGCGACCGGGTCAAGGTGGACACCCGTTCCGGCGACTACATCACGCGGGTCTAGGTGATGGTCCCGGGGTCGCGCCGCGAGTCCCGGGAGCGGGCGCTGGAGCTGCTGTACGAGGCCGAGGCCAAAGGGCAGCCGCCCCAGGAGGTCGTGGCGGCTCAGACGCTGCGCCCGGACCCGTTCGTGCTGGAACTGGTGGAGGGTGTGGAGGCACGGGGAGCCGAGCTGGACGAGGTGCTCGGGCGCTTCGCCAAGGGCTGGGCCGTCGACCGGATGCCGGTGCTGGACCGGGCCATCCTGCGCATGGCTGTCTTCGAGCTCGTCGCCCAACCTCGCACCCCGGTAGCCGTCGTGATCTCAGAGGCGGTCGAGCTGGCCAAGCGCTACTCCACCGAGGAGTCGGGGAAGTTCGTGAACGGCGTCCTTGCCGGCGTGGCCGCCGAGGTGCGCCCGCCGGCGCCGGACGCCGTTCCCTGACTCATGTTCCGCGCGACGACGTCCCCGACCACCAGGCCGGGGACGTCGCTCAACGACTCGGACGACGGGGCCGTTAGGCGATCGCTGGCCGAGAGCGGCTAAGGAGGGTCATGCCGCCTGCGAGCAGGGCAACCGCGGTGAGCAGAAGGCCGAGCAGGTTGAGGCCGGTGCGGGCGAGGTCCGCAGAAGCAGGCGCTGCGACCGGGCGTTCGAAACTGACACCGAGGACCTGGGCCTCAGAGGCAGCCGGCTGAGCGACAGCGGCAGGAGAATCATGCACGGCACCGAGCACGGCCGCAGCAGGCGGTGTCGCCAGGGCCGCCGAACCGGGCGTCTCCACAGCTGTCAACACGGCCGCCGCAGGCCGTCTCACCACAGCTCCGGGCGTGACGGCCCCGGTAACTGGGGCCGATGGTGCCGAGGTGTTGTTCGCAGCGACACACGGCGTGGGTGCAGGAGCGTTCACCCGTTGGCCGTAGCCGGGGCCCTCGTCAGAAGCGTTGTCGCCCGACTTGATGAAGACGGCGGTAATGGTGGTTTCGGCAGGAGCGACGAATGTCTTGCTGTTCCCCTCGAGATCCCCGTGCTTGATATCGCGGCCATCGCTGAGGCGGAGCACCACGTTCGAGAGGTCCTTCGTCGACGTGACGTCGACGGAGGAGTTGCCGCACGCGAACGTCGCGTTCACGACCGCGCCATCGCCGGGGCGGCCAGAGGGCGTTGTCCCGGTGTCGGAACGATCGTCGGCCCTGGGTTCGCCCTTTTGGTCGTTCTTCGGCGGGTTGTCGCCCTGGGTCCCACCGTGGTTGCCGCCAGATGAATCGCTCACAGGTGCGGCGGCCGGTTGCGTGTTGCCGCAGGTGTCGCCGGTGGCATCGATGCGCTCGCCGTAACCGGGGCCCTCGCCTGAGGCGTTGTCACCCGCCTTGATGAACACCGCCACCACGGCTTGCCCGGCGAAGGCGCCGGTGCCCGACAACGTCGCCGTCTTGCCGCTCACGCCTTCGAACTTCTGGTCGCCGTTGGCGAAGCGCAGGACGACGTTGGAGAGGTCGTTCCTCGACGAGGTCACGTCGACGGCGGTGCAGCGGAAGGTCGCGCCGACGGACGTCTCCGCGTTGGCGGGAGCTGCGAACGCAGCGGCGGCTACGACGGAGAGGCCGCCAGCCAGCAGCCCGATGCGTCGGGTGATCCGATGAATGCTCATGTTCCTTGATCCGTTCTTGGCCGGGCACAGTTGTGCCAAGCAGTTGGCAGAGTCGGACTCGCCGCTTGCTCCCCGAACGGTCTAAGCGACCGAGCTGTCTCCGTGCCCTTGCGGGTCGGTGAGGATCATACGGATCATCATTCGCTGCGTCGGCAAGTGCCGATAGGGCTGATTATAGCACTATTTGGGGCAGATGAGCGGGATATGGCAGTAAACTTGACTACCCTGACCCAGAAGGACCGTGATGGCAGAACGGAACCGGATCCTCGATGAGCGGCGCCGCCGGCCGCAGAGGTGCCTCCATCGCGGCCCAACCAGGTACATGTGCTGCTGTTCAACAGACCCGGTGACCCAGTCGGATCGGCCGCGGCGTCACCACCGGGACGCTGCCGATCGAGGCCCTCCAGCTCCAGGCCGTCCGCAACCGGTAGGACGCTCGGGCCGAGAAACCATGAAAGATCAAGCCTTGCATCGTGGGTTGCTCCGGGCGAGGATGGGCAGGTGGGGGAGAAGCGCTGCGCCCGAGCCACGGTGGTGCTCCTTGGGCTGACGCTGGCCGCCTGTGACAGCGCCGGCGGAACCCGCCCCGTCGGGCCCACGGTGCCGCTCGAGTCGCCCACCACCACGGCGCCGGCCATCGACATCACCCAGAAGCCCGACGTGGTGACGGTCGAATACGCGCAGGCGGTGATGGTGGAGCTGGACCGGATCCTGGGTGAGGCGGTGCGGGCCATGGTGGCCGACGACGGGCCGAACAAGGAGTTCCTGGACAAGCTCAATGCTGTCTACGACGAGCCGTCGTTCGAG
>JAHWJU010000043.1 GCA_019348255.1 Actinomycetota bacterium
CGCGGAAGCGACAGGAGTTCGCCAGCGTCTCGATGTCGGAGAAGGTGGCGGCCACGCCGTCGGCTGCGTCCCAGAGTCCGAGGGCGCGGATCCCGGGCGTGTCGATCACGACCCCGCCGCCCGGCAGCGCCACCAGCTGCCGGCTCGTGGTGGTGTGACGACCCCTGCCGTCGGACTCGCGGACCTCCGCCGTGTCGAAGCGTGCCTCGCCGAGCAGGGCGTTGACGAGGGTGGACTTTCCGGCCCCGGAGGAGCCCAGCAGCACGCCGGTCAGTCCGCCGGCCAGCGCCCCTCGCAGCCCTCCGATTCCCTCCCCGGTCAACCCGCTGGCAACGCGGATCTCCACCCCCAGCGCGATCTGGGCGACAGCGGCCACGGCGGCGTCGAGGTCGTCACAGCGGTCGGGTTTGGTCAACACCACAGCCGGCGTTGCCCCGCTCTCCCAGGCGATGGCCAGCATCCGCTCCAGCCGGCGGGCGTTGGTGGGCGGGTACAGGGGCGACACCACGAACACCACGTCGACGTTGGCAGCCAGGAGCTGGGGAGCGTCGCGGCGGGGGTCGCGCCGAGTCAGAACCGACCACCGCGGAGCCACCTCGACGATGTCGTCGCCTTCGAGCGCGACCCAGTCGCCCACCGTCACCTGCCGGCCCGAAACCCCCCGGCGCTCGCCCGCCGGCGTGACCACCCGGCAGGAGGGGCCGTCGTCGCGCGCCACCCGCCCCGGCACCGCGCCCCGGTCCATGACCGGCGCGAGGAGCGCAGCCACCCGGTCGCTCCACCCGGGTATGCCGCTCACGCTCACCCCGAAAGTGTGGCCGACGAGCCAGACCGGCGACGGCGCGCCGGCGGGGCCGCGCCTCGACATTTCCAGCGCGAGGCCGTACCCCTGCTTCCGCCCGTCACCCCGGCGGCTCCCATCACGCCTTCTCGGTGACGCCCGCGCCGTCGAAGGTGGCCATCTCCCCCAGCACCTTCGCGCCGGCCTGAACGATGGGGAGGGCCAGCGCGGCGCCCGTGCCCTCGCCCAGGCGCAGCCCGAGATCGAGGATCGGGTCGAGCCCGAGGAACTCGAGAGCGACCGCGGCTCCGGGTTCGGCCGAGCGATGGCCGGCGAAGCACCAGGCGTGGACGCCGGGGACGAGCGCCTCCGCGGTGACGAGCGCGGCGGTGGCGATGACGCCGTCGACGACGACGGGGACGCGCTGTGCCGCGCCTGCGACGATGAACCCGGCGAGGGCGGCGATCTCCAGGCCGCCGACCTCCGCCAGCACATCGAAGGGCTCGCGCCCGGCCACCCGCTGCACCGCCGCCTCGACGATCCGGGTCTTGAGCGACAGCGTGTCGTCGTCGACGCCCGTGCCCCGCCCGGTCACCTCGGCGGCAGGGCGGCCGGTGAAGGCGGCGATGAGCGCGGCCGAAGGAGTGGTGTTGCCGATGCCCATGTCGCCCGTCACCAGGCAGCGGGCGCCGCCGTGCACAGCATGCTCGGCCACCTCGACGCCGACATCGAGGGCTTGGCGGGCCTCGACCTCTGTCATCGCCGGGCCCGAGGCCAGGCTGGCGGTGCCGGGCCGCACCTTCCGCCGCAACAGGCCATCGGCTGTCTCCAGCGGGTGGAGCACGCCCACGTCCACGACCATGACCTCGGCGCCGGCGTGGCGGGCGAGCACGTTGATGGCGGCGCCGCCGGCGACGAAGTTGGCGACCATCTGGGCCGTCACCTCCTGGGGCCACGGCGTGACGCCGTCGTTCACGACTCCGTGGTCGCCGGCGAAGACGGCCACCACCGCCGGCGCGGGCACGGGGGGAGGGGAGACGCCGGCCATACCGGCGAGCCGGATCCCGATCTGCTCCAGGCCCCCCAGGGCGCCCTTCGGCTTGGTCAGCCGGTCGTGGAGCTCGGCAGCCGACGCCGCTGCGGCTGCGTCGGGCGGGCTGACCCCGGCGGCCGCCGCCGCGAACCGTCGGCCGGCGTTGGCGTCGATCCAGGTGGCGACGGTGGCGGCGACGCCGGCCGTTTCGATGGCGGCATAAGGCATCCCGAGGGCGGCGGCGGCGGCCGCGTCGGTGCCCTGGTCGCCGATGAAGAGGGCGCGCTCCGCGGTGACGCCGCCCAGGCGGTCGAGCACCACAGACAGCACGAGCGGGTCCGGCTTGGTCGCCCCGACGTCGCTGGAGGTGACGACGACCTCGAGCAGGGCGTCGAGGCCCGACGGCGCGAGGAGCGCCCGCACCTCGGCCTCGCCCATGACGGCGGTGTTGGTGGCGGCGGCCAGTCGTAGCGTCGCCCGCAGCGACTCCAGGTCATCGAGGACGTGGGGCATCAGGTGGACCTCGAGCTCGGCGGTCGCCGTCCCGACCGGCGCCTCCGCCACCAGGGTGCCGCCGATGTCCAGGATCAGGGCATCGAGCAGTGCGGTCACGGCGTCATCCTCCGGATGGCGCCGGTGAGGGCCGAGGCGGTCAGCTCCGGCAGCGGGACGAGGTCGGCGCCCATCGCCTCTGCCAGCCTGGCCGCGAGTCCGAGACGGGTGTCGCCCGACTCGGCGTCGATCACCACGGAGGGGACGGCGTGACGGCGGGCGGTGGCGGCAACGGCCATGGCCGCCTCGACCGGGTCCTGCCCGGCCGGCGCCGAGGTGGCCCGCCCGTCACTGACCAGCACCAGCAGCGGGCGGTGGGCACCTGGCCCCGCCGCCGTCGCCACCTGCAGGGCCCGCTCGATGCCCGCGGCCAGCGGCGTGCGGCCTCCCGTCCGCAGGTCGGCCATTCGCCCCCGGGCCACTTCCACGCTTCCGGTGGGGCGCAGCACCACCTCCGCCCTGTCGTCGCGGAAGGTGACGAGGGCGACGCGGTCGCGGCGCTGGTAGGCGTCGAGCAGGAGCGAGAGGACGGCGCCCTTCACCGCCTCCATCCGCTGCTGCGCGCCCATGGACCCGGAGGCGTCGACGGCCAGGACGAGCAGGTTGCCCACCCGCTCCTGGCGGACCGCCTCGCGCAGGTCGCCTGCCGTCACGAGCCGCTGGTCGTCGCCGTCGGCGGCCCTGCGCTCGACTGCGGCCCGCACCGTGGCGCCGAGCGCCAGCGACCCCACCGTGTCCCCCACCGGCCGGTCGCCCACCAGACGGCCCCGGCTGCCCTCGGCCGGCGACCGCCGCCCACCGGAGGGCGGAGCACCCGTCTGTCGCGGGGCGGCCAGCGCGACGACCGGGGCCGTGTCCCCGGGCGGGGCATGGCGGTCACCGCCCGCCGGCCCGTCCTCGGACTCGGACTCGGACTCGGCCGGATCGTGCCCGTGCTCCTGCTGCTCGCGAAGGCCGTCGTCGATCTCCTGCGGGTCGATGCCCGGCTCCTCGAACGGCGACCGGCGGCGCCGGTGCCCCAGCGCCAGCGGTGCCACCCGCCGCACATCGTCGACCGTCACCTCGTCCCGCCCCTCCCAGCCGGCCAGGGCGGTGGCGGCCCGGCAGATGACGAGGTCGGCCCGCAGTCCCTCGGCCCCGACGCTGGCACAGAGCGACGAGATGGTGCGGACGAGACCGTCGGGCAGGTCGGCCGCTGCGTGCTCCCGGAGCCGCCGCCGAAGCGCCTCCTCCTCGGCCTCCCACACCGCGCTGAACGCGGCGCTGTCGTGGTCGAAGGCCAGCCGCCGCTGCACCGCCTCGGCCCGCTCGTCCGCATCCCCGCTGCTCGTGACCTCGACAGCCAGGCCGAAGCGGTCGAGCAGCTGGGGGCGCAGGTCGCCCTCCTCCGGGTTCATCGAGCCGATGAGCACGAAGCGGCTGGGGTGCGACGCCGACACGCCCTCGCGCTCGACGCGGTTGACCCCGCTGGCGGCGACGTCGAGCAGGACGTCGACGAGATGGTCGGGCAGGAGGTTCACCTCGTCGACGTAGAGCACTCCCCCGTCGGCGGCGGCCAGCAGGCCGGGCCGCAACCGCGCCGACCCGCCGGTGAGGGCGGCCTGGAGGTCGAGGGAGCCGACGACCCGATCCTCGGTGGCACCGATGGGAAGCTCGACGAAGGGAGCGCCTTCGGCCAGCAGCGCAGCCAGGCCCCGGGCCAGGGTGGACTTGGCGCTGCCCTTCTCACCCCGAAGGAGCACGCCGCCGATCCTGGGGTCGAGGGCGTTCAACAGCAGCGCCAGCTTGACCTCGTCGTGGCCGACGACGGCCGAGAAGGGGAAGCGGGGCATCTCGCTCACCGGCCCTCCTCCCAACCCTCGGCCTCGAGCAGGGCCCGGCGCAGCGTGTCGAGGGCGGCGTCGGCGGCGGCCCACAGGCCCCGGTCGTGGGCCTCCAACAACCGCTCGGCTATCGACCGCAGAGCCCACGGGTTCGACTGGGCGAAGAACTTCCGGACCTGGGGGTCGGCCACGTAGGCCTCGGTGACGCGGTCGTACATCCAGTCCTCCACGACGTGGGCGGTGGCGTCGTAGCCGAAGAGGTAGTCGACGGTGGCCGCCATCTCGAAGGCGCCCTTGTAGCCGTGGCGCTGCATCGCCTCGATCCACTTGGGGTTGACGACGCGGGTGCGCACGACCCGCGCCGCCTCCTCGGCCAGGCTGCGGACCCGCGGCCTGGCAGGATCGGACGAGTCGCCGAACCAGGCTCGGGGCTGGTTGCCGGTGAGTGCCCGGATGGTGGCCACCATCCCGCCGTGGTCCTGCAGGTAGTCGTCGGAGTCGAAGATGTCGTGCTCGCGGTTGTCCTGGTTCTTGACGGCCACCTGGATGGCGGCGAAGCGGCGGCGCATGGCCGGCGCCGCCGGCACCCCCATCCCGTCCCGCCCGTAGGAGAACCCGCTCCAGGCTTCGTAGACCGCGGCCAGATCGTCGTCGGAGCGCCAGTCGCGCGACTCGAGCAGCGCCAGGACCCCCGAGCCGTAGGCGCCGGGCTTGGCCCCGAAGATGCGGGGGTCGTCGTCGAAGCCGACGAGGCGGAAGGCGTCGTCGAGCAGCGCCACGACGTGGGGGAAGGCGTCGCGGAAGAACCCGGAGATGCGCAGGGTGACGTCCACCCGGCGCCGGCCGAGCTCCTCGTCGGGGATCACCTCGAGGCCGGTCACCCGGCCGGACTCCTCCGCCCACAGCGGCCGCACGCCGAGCAGCGCCAGCGCCTGGGCGACGTCGTCGCCCATGGTGCGCATCGCCGCGGTGCCCCACACCACCAGGCCCACGGTGTCGGGTTCGCGCCCCTCCTCGTCGCGGTAGCGCTGGATGAGGGCGTCGGCCAGCGCGGTGCCCACCTCGTAGGCCAGCGGCGACGGTATGGCCTTGGGGTCTACGGAGTAGAAGTTGCGACCCGTGGGCAGCACGTGGGCCATGCCCCGGGTGGGCGCCCCGCTGGGGCCGGCGGGAACGGCCCGCCCGTCGAGGGCGGCCAGGAGGTTGGTGATCTCGTCGGTGGTGCGGTGCAGCCGGGGGACGAGATGGTCGCTGACCCACCGCAGTGTGGGGTCGCCGCCGCCGTAGTGCCACCCCTCCTCCTGCAGGCTGAGCACGGCGGCCCGGTTGGCCGCCTCGACGCGGTCGACCTCGGTCCGGTCGGCGTCGGCCGCCAGCCCGTGCCGCAGTGACGGCACGTTTCCCTGAGCCAGCCTCGTCAACGCCAGCACCATGTCGACCTCGGCCTCCCCCTCGGGCGCCTGCCCCAGCACGTGCAGCCCGCCCCGGATCTGGGCGTCCTTGAGCTCGCACAGGTAGCCGTCGACGTGGAGGACCAGGTCGTCGAAGCGCTCCTCCTCGGGCTGGCCGTCGAGGCCGAGGTCGCGGTGGATCTCGGCCCGGACGAGCAGGTCCCACACCTTGGCCCGGATGGCGGGGAGCTTGGCCGGGTCGAGCGCGGCGATCCGGGCGTACTCGTCGAGCAGACCTTCGAGCCGGGCGAGGTCGTCGTAGGTGTCGGCCCTGGTCATGGGCGGGAGGAGGTGGTCGATGATCACCGCGTGGCCCCGTCGCTTGGCCTGGGTCCCCTCGCCGGGGTCGTTGACCACGAAGGGGTAGACGAGGGGCAGGTCGCCCAGTGCGGCGTCGGGCCCGCATCCGCCGGAGAGGCCGACGCTCTTGCCCGGCAGCCACTCGAGGGTGCCGTGCTTGCCGGCGTGGACGACGGCGTCGGCCCCCCACACCTCGTCGAGCCAGCGGTAGAAGGCGAGGTAGTGGTGGGTCGGGGCGAGGTCGGGAGAGTGGTAGACGGCGATGGGGTTGTCGCCGAACCCGCGGGGCGGCTGGATGGTGACGAGCACACCGCCGAGGTCGATGCCGGGGAAGACCAGGTCTGCCCCGTCCACGTAGGCAGAACCCGGTGGCGGGCCCCACGCCTGTTCCATCTTCTGTCGGAGGTCGCCGGGCAGGGTGGCGAACCACTGCGCGTACTCCTCGCCGGGCCACCTCCCCACGGCCCGCTCCAGCTGCTCGGTGGTGAGGGAGTCGCGGTCGTAGGTGAGGGCGGCGGCAAGCTCCTCCATCAGGGCGTCGCCGTCACCGGGGATGCGCTCGACGCCGTAGCCGGCGGCGCGCATGGCGTGGAGGAGGGCGATCACACTGGCCGGCGTGTCGAGGCCGACGGCGTTGCCCAGCCGGCTGCGCTTGGTCGGGTAGGCCGACAGAACCACCGCGATGCGCCGTTGCCGGGCCGGCGTGCGGGCCAGCCGGGCCAGGCGCAGGGCGATGCCGGCGACGCGGGCCACCCGGTCGGGAGCGGTGCGGTAGGCGGTGACGGGGGCGCCCAGCTCGTCACCGTCGTCGACCACCTCCTTGAACGAGAAAGGGACGGCGATGATGCGCCCGTCGAACTCGGGGATGGCCACCCCCATGGCCACGTCGGTGGGGCTGAGGCCGGCGTCGCCCTCCTCCCAGGCGGCGATCGAGCCGGTGGAGGCGACCGCCTGCACGACCGGGACACCGAGGTCGGCCAGCGCCCCGGGGTCCCACTCGTCGCCGTCGGTCGCCCCGGCGGCGAGCACGGTGGTGATGACGACCTCGCAGCCCCGCAGCAGATCGAGGTCGATCCCCGAGCGCAGGGAGTAGCAGTAGACGGCGACGGCGCGGCCGCCCCGCTGCTCGACGGCATCGGCGAGATCGTCGACGAAGCCCGTGTTGCCGGACAGGAGGTGGGCCCGGTAGAAGACGATCCCGATGGCCGGCTGCGACCCGTCGCCGGTCGCCCGGCCGTCGCGCAGCACGCCCCAGGGCGGCACCTCGACCGGGGCGTCGAACCCGAAGCCCCCCATGAGGACCGTGTCGGCCACGAAGCGCAGGAGGTGCTCGATGTTGGCCAGGCCGCCGTGGGCCAGGTACTCGAAGGCGGCGGCCACGGTGGCCGACGGAACGGTCGACAGCGACGTGAGCTCGGCGTCGTGCACGGCCTCGCCGCCGAAGGCGAGGAGCGGGATGCCGGCGCCGAGGCAACGCCGGCGCAGGTCGTCGAAGCCGGCTTCCCAGGCCCGGCGGCCGCCGAGCAGCCGGACCAGCACCGCCTCCACGCCGTCGAGCGCCGGCGCCGTCGCCAGCGCCGACGGGTTGGCGGCCCGCACGGCCGGGAACCCGTCGGGCAGGCCCTCGAGAACGGTCCGCAGGGCCAGGATCTCGGTGTCGGCGTTGGTGAGGAACAGGATCATCGGGGTGCCCCTTCGGCGAGCAGTCGGTCGAGGGCTTCGGTGTCGACGTGGCCCTCGATCAGGTCGGCGAGGCGGTCGAACTGGGCCTCCCGGGCGGCCGCGAACGAGACGCCGGCGGGGATGAACGTCTTGTCACGGCGCCGGCCGATCTCGGTGAGGAAGGTGGCCCGGAACCCGTCCTCCTCGAACATGCCGTGGAGGCTCGTGCCCAGCACGCTCGCATCTTCGCGGTCGACGGCGCCCTCGGCCCCGGCGCCGTAGACGTCGTCGAGGTGCACCCAGCCGGCGGCCCGCTCGCCCCGCTCGCTCACCCCGTGGTGGATCTCGTACGCCGCGACCCGCTGGCCCATGGCCGTGCCCCGTCGCTGGCGGGTGACCTTCGCCAATGAGAACACCGTCGCCACGTCGAGCCAGCCGAGGCCGTCGACCTCGCCCCTCCCCGACTCGACCTCGTCGCTGATGCGGCGGCCGAGCATCTGGTAGCCGCCGCAGATGCCGAGCACCAGCGCTCCAGCGCGGCGCCGATCGAGGATCGCCTGGTCGAGGCGGCGGGCCCGCAGCCACTCGAGGTCGGCCACGGTGGCCTTGGTCCCGGGGAGGACGACGAGGTCGGGCGAGCCCAGAGCAGGCGCCGAGTCCACCAGGCGCACCGACACCCCCGGCTCTATGGCCAGGGCGTCGAGGTCGGTGAAGTTGGACAGCCGGGGGAACTGGACGGCAGCGACGTCGAGACTGTCGCCCACGGCGGGCCCGGCGGCGCGGGGGCGGTGGCCGGTGAGGGCGAGGGAGTCCTCGGCGTCGAGGGCGACGTCGTGGACGAAGGGCAGCACGCCCAGCGTCGGCACCCCGCAGCGCCGCGCCAGGTCGTCCATTCCGTCGCCGAGCAGGGCGGGGTCGCCGCGGAACTTGTTGATGAGGAACCCCCGCACCAGAGGGCGGTAGTGGTCGGGCAGGAGCGCCACCGTTCCGTACAGGGCGGCGAACACGCCGCCCCGGTCGATGTCGCCGACGACGACGGCGGGCAGGCCGCTCTCGAAGGCGACGCGGAGGTTCACGATGTCGTGGTCGAGGAGGTTGATCTCGGCCGGGCTGCCGGCGCCCTCCACGATCACGACGTCGTAGCGGCTGCGGAGGTCGGCGAGGGCGGCGAGGACGAGGTCGAGCAGCGCCGGCTTCATGTCGTGGTACTCGCCGGCGCCGAAGTGCCCGATCGGCTCGCCGTTGACGACGACCTGGCTGGTCCGTTCGCCTGTCGGCTTGAGGAGGATCGGGTTCATCGCCACCTCGGGCTCGGCCCCTGCCGCCATGGCCTGCACCCCCTGGGCCCGGCCGATCTCGTGGCCGCTCGCGGTCACGAAGGAGTTGAGGGCCATGTTCTGGGCCTTGAACGGCGCCACCTGCACACCCCGGCGGGCCAGCATCCGACAGAGGCCGGTCACGACGTGGCTCTTGCCGGCGTCGCTCGTCGTGCCGCAGACCATCAGCCCGCCGCGCACAGCGCCGCCTCCAGTCGGGCCAGGCCGTCGGCGTCGGGGACGGCGATGCGGGCGTGGTCGACGAGGCCGAAGCTGGCGCAGTCGCGCACGACTACGCCGTGAGGTGCGAGCCGCTCGCGCAGGCCGGCTGCGTTGGCACACAGCACGTAGTTGGCGTCGCTGGGCTGGGGCTCGAGGCCCTGGTCGTGGAGGAGGCCGATCAGCGCTTCGCGCAGCTGGGCCACGCCGGCCGCCCACCCGGTGAGATCGGCGGCCTCGAGCAGGTCCGGGAGGGCGGCGACGGCCAGCCCGTTCACCGACCACGCCGGCTGGGCCACCCGGGCCCGCTCCACCAGCGCCTCGTCGGCCAGCAGGTAGCCGAGACGGAGGCCCGGGCAGGCGAAGAGCTTGGTCAGCGAGCCCACGACCACGGCGCGTCCGCCGGCCGTCCACCTTCCCGTCGCCAGCGGGTAGAAGGCCTCGTCCCAGATCTCCGCCGTCTCCTCGCGGCCGGCCAGGCGGCCGGTCGGGTTGTGGGGGTCGGACCGCCACCGGGGGCCGGCGGCGCCTCGGGGGTACAGCCCGAAATCGGGTTCGACCACGCTCCCCCCGAGGAGGCGGGCGAGGAGGGCGATGGCCTCGGCGCCGCCGTTGGTCAACAGCAGCCGGTCGCCCGGGACGCCCATGGCCGACGCCAGGCAGGCCGACGCGTGGGCGGGGTCGGGGTAGCGCCGAAGGGCGTCGAGGTGGCGGGACACGATCGGAGACGGATCGGGGGCCACCGGGTTGAGGCTGGCGGAGAGGTCGAGGACGGAGCTCGGATCGAGCCCGAGGGCCGCCGCCACCCGGGCGCCGTCGCCGCCGTGGGCGCCGGCCGCCGGCGCCGTCACGACCACAGCCCGTGCACGGTCAGGGCGGCGGCAAGGGCCAGGGCCACGTGCCGGGAAAGATCGACGGCACGGCCGATGTCGCCGGCTTGGGGAGGACGCCCGGTGCCGAGCGGGGGCCGGAGCTCGACGCGGCCACGGTAGGTGTTCTCGCCGCCGAGGCGCAGGCCGAGCGCCGCCGCGAAGGCCGCCTCGGCCACGCCGCTGTTGGGGGAGGGGTGGGCGGGCGCGTCGCGACGCACCGTGGACCACACCGCCCGGGCGGCCGGTGGGCGCACGGCGGCGACGAGCGCGGCGGTGAGCCGGGCGGCGGCGAAGTTGGCCCCGTCGTCGAGGCGGGCGCTGGCCCAGCCGTACCGGAGGTACCGATCGTTGCGGTGCCCGACCATGGCGTCGAGGGTGTTGGCGGCCCGGTAGCCCAGCGCGCCGGGCCCGCCGAGCGCGGCGCCCCACAGCGCCGGTGCCACCACCGCATCGACGGTGTTCTCGGCCACCGACTCCACCGCAGCGCGGGCGATGTCCTTCTCGTCGAGCGCCGAGGGGTCCCGCCCGACCAGCGCCGGCAACAGGCACCGGGCAGCGTCGAGGTCACCGCCCGACAGCGCGGTTGCCACCTCCGTCGCCGCATTGCCGAGCGCCCGGCCGGCGACGGCGAGGTAGGTGGCAGCCGCCGTCGACCGCAGCAGGGCGCCGGCCGCCGCCCCCACGCCGACGCCGACGGCGGCGTGGGCCACGCCGGCCAAGCGGTCGTCGCGGTGGAGGTGGCGCTCGACCGACCGCATCAGCCGACCGAAGGCGGAGACCGGGTGCGGCGAGATCGGAGGCTCTCCGACCACGGCGTCGGCGACGATGCCGGCGGCGGCGGCCAGCGACCGGCTCCTCACCACGAACCTGCGGCGGCGACGAGGCCGCACGTCTCGCCCACCACGCCGGCGGCGCCGAGGACGTCGCCGGTGAAGCCCCCGATGCGTCGATGGGCGAGGAGGAGCACGGCGCCGGCGCCGGCGCCGGCGGCGGCCACCGCGACGGGGCCGACCACGGGATCCCACAGGACGGCCGCGCCGCCGGCGAGGACGAGCCCGCCAGCGCCGGCGGCGAGGCCGGCTGACGCCATCGGCGGACGCTGGGGCCGGAAGGCCGATGCCAGGCCCCCGTCGGTGCGGGCGTAACGGAGGCGCAGGGCGGCAACGGCCATGGCGGTGCGCGACAGGCACCAGAGGGCGGCCAGCAGCAGCGGTGACGGCAGGATGGCGGCCAGCGCCGCCCACCGCACCAGGAGCACCGCGACGGTGACGCCGACGCCGAAGGCGCCGGCCTGGGGCTGGTCCATGACCTCGAGGCGGCGCTCGGGCGACAGGTGGGGGAGGAGGCCGTCGGCCGAGTCGACGAGCCCGTCGAGGTGGAGCAGCCCCGTCAGCGCCAGGTCGGCGCTGACCACGACGGCGGCTGCCAGGGCGGGGTCCCAGACGCGGCCGCCCGCCCACCAGACCCCGCCGAGGGTGAGGCCCATGCCCAGACCGACGAGGGGGAACCAGCCGAGGGCGGCCGGCGACGGAGCCGTCGCCCCACCCAAGGGCGTGAGGAAGCCGGCCGCCTGGCGGAGGCCCGAGCTCACCGTCGCTCCAGCGGCAGGGCCCGCCCCGCGACCACGAGCAGGACCTCGTCGGACACGTCGGCGACGGCCTGGTTGAGCTCGCCCAGCGCGTCGCGGAACCGGCGGCCCACCTCGGTCGCCGGGTGGACCCCGAGGCCCACCTCGTCCGACACGACGATGGTGTCGCCGGTGCGCTCCTGCAGGGCGCGGCACAGCTCGGCCACCGGCACGGCGAGCGCCGGGGCCCCGGCCACCCAGGTGCCGAGGGTGTCGACCACGACGGTGCCTCCGGTGCCCCGCAGCACCTCGGGGAGGTCGAGGCCCGCCTCCACCGTCGTCCACCGGGAAGGCCGGCGCCGGCGGTGGGCATCGATCCTGGCCGCCATGTCGGCGTCGTCGGCCCTCCCGGTGGCGACGTAGGTGACGTGGCCGGCCGCCTCTGACGCCAACCGCTCGGCGATGCCGCTCTTGCCCGATCGAGCGCCGCCGAGCACGAGCGTGATCACCGGCGCGACGCCACCACGGCGGCGTGCACGGCCCGCGCCAGCCGCGCTCCCCACAGCGATCGGGGCCCGCCGAAGTCATGGGGTCGCCCCTCGTTCGGGCACAGCAGGCACACGGCGTCGGTGGCTGTCCCGGTGGCGTGGAGGCCGAGGTCCCGCAGCGCCTGCGTCTTGGCCTCGGTGGCGGTGGCGATGGCGTTGACCAGGGCGGCGTCGGACAGCCGCTCGGGAAGGATGGCCACGACGTTGATCGTCCCCGCCATCGGCACCGGCCGCGGGTCGTGCGGCGCGGCAGCGAGGACGGCGTGACCGAGCCCCACCGTGGCCGTCGCCTCGACGCCATGGTCGGTGGCCGACGTGTACGAGCGGACGTCGGCCGCCGTCAACATCCCGACGCCCCGGCCCGGCAGCCCGAGGGAGACGGCGAGCTTGCCCAGGTGATGGTCGGGGTCCCGCCGGGCGTAGCCCGGTGGTACCTGCGCGTTCACCACCCACCGGCGGACGCCGAGGCCCCCACCGTGGGGCGAAGAGGCGATGCCCCGCACCGGCGCGGCGAAGCGCCACAGCAAGAGGGGGAGGTCGTCGCCCGCCTCCCGGCGGGAACGGAGCTGAAGTTGCATGGTTGTCGTCCTCGCGTCGACCGGACCGATCCGGGCAGGCAGGTTTCCTGGCTCCCGGATCAGCGCCTTCCCCGGCCTTCCCGCCCTCTCGGGCCGTGGCCATGTTGGGGTCGGCTCCCCGATGACAGTTGCGGGACAGCCCCGGACTTGCACCGGGTTCCCTGCGCTACGGAGCGAACTGTAGACCCCCGCTACCCTCGCCGCCATGCCCCGAGCCGAGTCGATCGTCCTGCTCAACACCGGCCACGGGAAGGGGAAGTCGTCGGCCGCCTTCGGCGTCATGACGCGGGGATGGGCGCGTGGCTGGAACGTCGCCGTCGTGCAGTTCATCAAGGGCGGCAAGTGGAAGACGGGCGAGCGGAAGCTGGCCGATCACCTCGGCATCGAGTGGCACACGCTCGGCGACGGCTTCACCTGGGAGTCGACCGACATGGACGAGACGATCGCCAAGGGACGTCACGCCTGGTCGGTCGCCGCCGAGAAGCTGACGGCCGGTCACCACCAGCTCGTGATCCTCGACGAGGTCACCTACGCGGTGAAGTACGGCTGGGTGCCCGTCGCCGACGTCGTGACCGCGCTCGGCCAGCGGGCACCCAGGACCAACGTCGTCCTCACCGGGCGCGACGCTCCGCCCGAGCTCGTCGAGGTGGCCGACACGGTGACCGAGATGCGCAAGGTCAAGCACGCCTACGACCAGGGGATCAAGGCCATCAAGGGCATCGAGTACTGACGTGGCCCGCCTCGGGGCGCGGATCGTGATCGCCGGCACCGCCTCGGGCGTCGGGAAGACCACGGTGGCCACCGGCCTGATGGCCGCGCTGGGCTCGACCGGGCTCACCGTCGCCTCCGCCAAGGTCGGACCCGACTACATCGATCCCGGCTACCACGCCCTCGCCACCGGGCGCCCGCCCAGGAACCTCGACGCCTGGATCTGCGGAGCCGGCTCGGTGGCGCCGCTGGCGGCACGAGCCGCTGACGGCGCCGACATCCTCGTGGTCGAGGGGGTGATGGGCCTCTTCGACGGGGCGGCGGAGGACGGCACCGCCAGCACCGCGCACGTGGCCCGGCTCCTCGACGCGCCGATCGTCCTCGTCGTGGACGGGTCGTCGATGAGCGGTTCTGTGGCTGCCCTCGTCCACGGCTTCGCCAGCTACGACCCGACCATCGGGATCGCCGGCGTGATCCTCAACCGGGTCGGCAGCGACGGCCACGAGACCCTGCTGCGCGAAGCGCTCGCGCCGGTGGGCGTGCCCGTCGTCGGCGTGCTGCGGCGCAGCGACGCCTTCACCTGGCGGGACCGTCACCTCGGGCTCGTCCCCGTGGTCGAGCACGCCGACGAGGTGCGGGCCTCGGTGGCGCGGCTTGCCGCCGCCGTCGCCGGCGGGTGCGACCTGGCCGCCATGGTCGAGCTGGCCACCACCGCACCGCAGCGGTCGGTGGCCGCTCCGCCTGCGGCGAGTCCCTCCGGTCGTGCCCGCGTCGCCGTCGCGGCGGGCAAGGCCTTCGGTTTCGTCTACCCCGACAACATCGAGGCGTTGCAGCAGGCGGGCGCCGAGGTGGTGCCCTTCGATCCCCTCGAAGATGCCTGCCTACCCGCCGGTTGCGAGGCCCTCTACGCGGGCGGCGGCTTCCCCGAGGAGTTCGCGCCGGCGCTGGCCGCCAACGCCGCGCTTCTCGACGACGTGCGGCGACGGGTGGACGAGGGGCTCGTGACGTGGGGGGAGTGCGGCGGCCTGCTGTGGCTCGGCCGCTCCCTCGACGGCCACGCCATGGTGGGCGCAGTGCCGGGAGAGGCCCGCATGACCGAGCGGCTCTCGCTGGGCTACCGCACCGCCATGGTGCAGACCGACAACCCCGTCGCCGCTGCCGGCTCGACGCTGCGGGGCCACGAGTTCCACTACTCCGCCTTCGATCCGGTGGGGGATGCGCTGGCCCTCAACGGGCGCTTCGGCTCCGGCGCCGGCGGCTTCGCCTCGCCGTCGCTGCTGGCCACCTACCTCCACCTACACCTGGGCGGCGACCCCCGGCCGGCCGAGCGTTTCGTGACCACGGCGTCAGCCGGACGGGGCTGACGGCGGCGGCGCTACGCTGTCGGCCGCTGCAGTGCGCGAGAAGCCGGTGCAAGTCCGGCGCGCCGTCGCTCTGTGAACCGGCATCGCCGGAAGCCAGACCTCGGGCTGCAGCGGGAGAGTTCAGCGTTCCGTGGAGCACGGTTGCCGAGTTGCCTCGTCGGAGTGGGCGTCGGCCCTGGTGCGCCGGACCTGTTGACGTTGCGCGCCCTCGAAGCATGCCGGAGCGCGGCCCGGGTCTTCGGGCCGGCGATGGCGCCCGACGCCGAGGGGCGGGCCGAGTCGATCCTGCGGCGCGCCGCCCCCGACGTCGCCGTGGAGCGACTGGTTTTCGCCATCGGCGGCGACGAGGCGGTGCGCCAGGAGGCCCACGCCCGTGCCGCAGGCCGGGTCGTGGCGTGCCTCGACGCCGGCGAACGGGTCGCCTTCATCACCCTGGGCGACCCCAACCTCTACAGCACCTTCCATCACCTGGCGGCGGCGGTGCGCCAGCAGCGCCCGGAGACGCCGGTCACTACCGTGCCCGGCATCATGGCCTTCCAGGACGTCGCCGCCCGCACGGGCACGATCATCACCGATGGCGTCGAGCGACTGGTGGTCGTGAGTGCCGTCGACGGCGCCGGCGTCGTGGCCGAGGCGCTGGGCGACGAAACCGCAGCCGTCGTCATCTACAAGGGCGGGCGGCACCTGCCCGAGATCGCCGCCCACCTCGAGCGCACCGGCCGTCTCGCCGGCGCCGTCCTCGGCGAGTCGATCGGGCTCCCGGACGAGCGCGTCGGTGCCGCCTCGGCTTTCGCGGACCGCCCGGCCGCCTACCTGGCCACCGTGGTGGTTCCGCCGAAGCGGCCGGTGTGATCTCCTTCGTGGGCGCCGGCCCCGGCGCCGCCGACCTCGTCACCCTTCGGGGGCGCGACCGCCTGGCCGCCGCCGAAGTCGTGGTGTGGGCGTCGTCGCTCGTGCCCGAGGAGCTTCTCGTGCACGCGTCGCCCGACGCGCTGGTGGTCGACTCGGCCCCGATGACCCTCGAGGACGTGCTGGCGGTGTACGCCACCCACCCCCACGCGGCCATCGTGCGCCTGCACTCCGGTGACCCCTCGGTCTACGGCGCCATCCAGGAGCAGATCGACTGGTGCCTGGCCGAGGAGCGCGACTTCGAGATCGTCCCCGGGGTGAGCTCGGTCTCGGCCGCCGCAGCAGCCGTGCGGCGCGAGCTCACCATCCCCAAGGTGGCCCAGAGCGTGGTGCTGACCCGGCTGGCGGGGCGGACGGCGGCCTCGATGCCTGCTGGTGAATCGGTGTCCGGCTTCGCGTCGTCGGGCGCCACCATGGCCGTGTTCCTGTCGGCCGCCCGCCCCCAGGAGCTGCAGCAGGAGCTGCTGGCTGCCGGTTCGGCCTACGACGCCGACACGCCGGCGGCCATCGTGGTGCGGGCGACGTGGCCCGACGAGCAGGTCGTGATGACGACGGTGGGCCGCCTGGCCGTCGACCTCGATGCCGTCGGCGCCCGCACGACGGTCCTCGTCCTCGTCGGGCCGGCGCTGGCCGGCGCCGCCCCCCGCAGCCACCTCTACTCCCCGGACTACGCCCACGGCTTCCGGCGACGTTCGGTCCCGGGCACGACCACCGGCCGGCCGGCGTGACGACCCACGAGCCCCCGCTCAGCCCCGATGTGGCGCGGCGGAACAGAGGGCTGCGCACGGGCTGGACCACCGGCACGTGCGCAGCGGCCGCGGCCAAGGCCGCCGTGACGGGGCTCGTCGCCGGGGTTGCTCCGCGCCAGGTCGACATAGCCCTCCCGGGCGGGCGGCGGGTGGGGTTCGGAGTAGAGGTCGACGGAGAAGCAGCGCGCTGCGTCGTGGTCAAGGACGCCGGCGACGACCCCGACTGCACCGACGGGGCCCGGATGACGGCGCAGGCGTCGTGGGCCGCCACCGGGGCCACCGAGCTGCTCGCCGGGCCCGGTGTGGGGACGATCACCAAGCCGGGCCTCGGCCTCGATGTGGGTGCACCGGCCATCAACCCCGTTCCCCGCACGATGATCCTGGCCGCGGTGGCCGAGGTCACCGACCGGCCGGTGTCACTGACGTTCTCGGTGCCCGGCGGTGAGGAGATGGCGGCCAGGACGAGCAACGCCCGCCTGGGCATCCTCGGTGGCATCTCGATCCTCGGCACCACCGGGATCGTCCGGCCGTTCTCGACGGCCGCCTACCGCGCCTCGGTCGTGCAGCAGGTGGACGTGGCCGCCGCCCAGGGAGAACGGACCATCGTCATGGCGACTGGGAGCCGGTCGGAGCAGGCGGCGATGCGGATCTGCGACGTCCCCGAGGTGTGCATCGTCGAGGTCGGCGACTTCACCGGGATCGCCTTGCGGCGGGCCGCCGCCGCCGGCATGCGCGGTGGGGTCTTCGTCGGCATGGCCGGCAAGATCACCAAGCTGGCGGCCGGCGTGATGATGACCCACTTCCACCGCTCCAAGGTCGACGGTGAGCTGCTGGCCGAGGCAGCCCGGGCCGCGGGCGCCCCTGCCGCCGTGGTCGAGGCAGCCACGGCCACGGCCACCGCCCGCCACTTCTTCGAGGTCTGCGTGCACGAGGGCTGCATCGAGCCCCTCCGGCTGGTCTGCGAGCAGGCGAGGGCGGCATGTGTCGCCCACGTCGGCGGTGCCCTCGACATCGAGGTCGTGATGGTGGACTTCGACGGTCGCGAGGTGGTGGCCCGTGCCGCCTGAGCGGATCGTCGTCATCGGGTTGCATGGTCAAGCCGAGGCCGAGCTGCCCAAGCCGGCCCGCCTTGCGCTCGAGCAGGCGGACCTGGTCGTCGCCGGCGCCCGTCATCTGCGAGCCTTCACGAGGCCGGGCCGACCCACGCTCGCCATCGGCGGCGACGTGGCCGTCGTGCTCGACGCCATCGAGCGCCAGCCAGGCGTGGTGGTGGTGCTGGCGTCCGGCGATCCGGGCTTTTTCGGGATGGTGCGCCCGCTGGCGGCCCGGTTCGGCCCGGCGCGCCTCGAGGTCCACCCGGCGCCGTCGTCGGTCGCCCTCGCCTTCGCCCGGCTGGGGCTGAGCTGGGATGACGCCGTCGTCGTCTCCGCCCACGGGCGCGGCCTGGTCGAGGCGGCGGACGAGGCGCTGCGCCACCCCAAGGTGGCGGTGCTCGTGTCGCCCGAGAACTCGGCGTCTGCGCTGGGTGCGGCGTTGATCGCGGCAGGAGCCGGTGCCCGTACGGTGGCCGTGTGCAGCCGGCTCGGCCTCGACGGCGAGCGGGTGGTGGAGACCGATCTGGGGGGGTTGGCGGCCGGCGAGTGGGACCCCCTGTCGGTCGTCGTGCTCGTGGCCGACGCCGCTCCCCGGGGGGGCGACAAGACGCTGGCATGGGGTCGGTCGGAGCAGCACTTCGCCCACCGTGGCGGCATGGTGACCAAGGCGGAGGTGCGGGCCGTGGCCCTCGGCAAGCTCGACCTGCCGGCCGTCGGGGTGCTGTGGGACGTGGGCGCCGGCAGCGGGAGCGTGGCCGTCGAGTGCGCCGCGCTGTGCCCGGGGCTGGCCGTGCACGCCGTCGAGCGATCGGCGCAGGACGCGGCGAGCATCGGTGCCAACGCCGCCTCCTTCGCTGTCGCCGTCCGGGTCCATGTGGGCGAGGCGCCGGCCTGCCTGGCCGATCTCCCCGACCCCGACCGCGTCTTCGTCGGGGGCGGCGGCCTCGCCGTCCTCGATGCCTGCACCGAGCGGCTGCGCCCGGGGGGCCAGATCGTCGCCACCTACGGCTGCCTCGACCGCGCCGCCGCCGCCGCCGAGCGGCTCGGGTCGTTGACCCAGGTCAATGTGGCACGGGGGCGGCGGCTGCCCGAAGGCGGGCTGCGGCTCGAGTCCGAGAACCCGGTGTTCGTCGTGTGGGGGCCTCGGCCGTGACCCCCAAGGTGCTCAGCGTGTCGGTGACCGAGGCCGGTCGCGCCGCCGCCGCCCGGCTGCCCTTCGAGCACGTCCACTCCGGCCTGGCCGCCGCGGTGCGCGACAGGTGGGGCGCCGTCGACGGGTTCGTCCTCTTCGTGGCCACCGGGGTCGCCGTCCGCGTCGTCGGCCCACTGCTGGGCGACAAGCACCACGACCCCGCCGTCGTCTGTGTCGACGAGGCCGGCCGTTACGCCGTCGCCCTCGTCGGCGGCCACGCCGGCGGGGCCAACTCGCTGGCGCGGGAGGTGGCGGCGCTGCTCGGGGCCGAGCCGGTCATCACGACCGGTAGCGACGCCGCCGGTCTGCCCGCCCTCGACCTCCTGCCCGGCTTCACGGCCGAGGGCGACGTCGCCGGCGTCACCCGGGCCTCGCTCGACGGGGTGGCGCCGGCGGTCTCCTCCGACCTTCCCGGCTGGCCGCTGCCCCCGTCGCTGCGCACGGGCCCCCAGGGCCCGAGCGGCCCGTCAGAGCGGGGGGAACAGGCCCCGCACCGGGTCCTCGTCACCGACCGGCTGGTGCCCGAGGAAGCGGGCCTCGTGGTACTCCGCCCGCCTTCCCTCGTCGTCGGCGTCGGCACGTCGAGCGGGGCGCCGCCGGCCGACGTCGCCGGCCTGGTGGCGGCCGCGCTCGCCGACCACGGCCTCGCCGCCGCCAGCCTCTCCGAAGTGGCCACCATCGACCGCCGCGCCAACGAGGCGGCGATCCTCGGGCTGGGGCTGCCGGTGCGCTCTTACCCGCCGGAGCAGCTCTCCCGCGTCACAGTCCCGACGCCCAGCGGCGTGGTCGCCGCCGCCGTCGGCACCCCGAGCGTGGCCGAGGCCGCCGCCCTCCTGGCCGCGGGGCCTGGCGCGGAGCTCGTCGTGGCCAAGCAGAAGAACGCCGTGGCCACGGTCGCGGTGGCCAGGAGGGCCAGGCCCCGCGGTCGCCTCGCCGTCGTGGGTCTGGGTCCCGGGGGCCCGGCCCACCGGACGCCGGCCGCGTCGGCCGCACTGCGCAGCGCCGAGGTGGTCATCGGCTACACCGCCTACGTCGAGCAGTGCGCCGACCTGCTCGGCCCTGAGCAGGAGGTGGTGCGGTCACCGATCGGTTCGGAGGTCGAACGGGCGCGGCAGGCCCTCGACCTCGCCTCCGGGGGACGATCCGTGGCCGTGGTCTCCTCCGGTGACGCCGGCGTCTACGCCAT
>JAHWJU010000140.1 GCA_019348255.1 Actinomycetota bacterium
GAGCACGGCGAGCACCTGGCCTTCGTCGACCTGCGCGACGCGAGCGGCGTCGTGCAGTGCGTGGTCGACCACGCGCACGACCTGCGCAGCGAGTACGTGCTGCGCATCACCGGCACCGTCCGCCAGCGGCCGGAGGGCACCGCCAATGCGAACCTGCCGACGGGCGAGGTGGAGGTCGGGGACTGCGAGGTGGAGGTGCTGTCGACGGCGGAGCCGCCGGCGTTCCCCATCAGCGACCGCATCGAAGCCGACGAGACGGTGCGGATGAAGTACCGCTACCTCGACCTGCGGCGGGATCGCATGCAGCGCAACCTGCGCATCCGGGCCAGGGTCAACGCCGCCCTTCGGCGCTCGATGGAGCAGCAGGGCTTCGTGGAGATCGAGACGCCGCTGCTGTGGACCCCCACACCGGAGGGGGCTCGGGAGTTCCTGGTCCCCAGCCGGTTGCAGCCCGGGAGCCAGTACGTCCTGCCCCAGAGCCCGCAGATCGCCAAGCAGCTCCTCATGGTGGCCGGCTTCGACCGCTACTACCAGATCGCCCGGTGCCTCCGGGACGAGGACCTGCGAGCCGACCGCCAGTTCGAGTTCTCACAGCTCGACGTGGAGGCGAGCTTCGTGGAGCCGGAGGACATCTACGGCTTCATCGGCGAGGCGGTGGCCGACGCCACCGAGGCCGTCACCGGGACACGGCCGGACATCGAACGGCTGCCCTACAGCGAGGCCATGGAGCGGTTCGGCGTCGACAAGCCCGACCTGCGCTTCGCCATGGAGCTCACCGAGCTCACCGAGGTGTTCTCGGCCACCGGGTTCAAGGCGTTCCAGGCCCAGTGCATCAAGGGCATCCGGGTGGCCGGAGGCTCCCAGGAGTTCGGTCGCAACAAGCTCGACGCGCTCACCGACCGGGCGAAGTCACTGGGGGCCAAGGGTCTGGTGTGGATGCGGGTGAAGGCCGGTGGCGAGCTCGAGTCGCCGGTGGCCAAGTTCCTGTCCGCCGGCGAGCAGCAGGCGCTCCACAAGGAGATGGGCGCCCACCCGGGGGACCTGTTGCTGCTGGTGGCCGACGAGCGCCGGCGGGTGCAGGAGGTGCTGGGGCAGCTGCGCCTCGACCTGGGCAAGCCTCCGGTGTCGGAAGGCCCCTACCGCTTCGTCTGGGTCACCGACTTCCCGATGTTCGACGGCCGCGACGACGCCGGCCACCCCGTCGCCGCCCACCATCCCTTCACCATGCCCCACCCCGACGACGTCGACCTGCTCGACTCCGATCCGCTGGCCGTCCGCAGCCAGGCCTACGACCTCGTGCTCAACGGCTGGGAGCTGGGATCGGGCAGCATCCGGATCCACCGCTCCGACATCCAGGCCCGGGTCTTTCGGGCTCTCGGCGTCTCCGACGAGGAGGCGGCCGCCCGCTTCGGCTTCCTCCTCGGCGCCTTCCGCTACGGGGCACCGCCCCACGGTGGCTTCGCCGTCGGCCTCGACCGTCTCACCGCCATCCTCGCCGGCGAGGACAACATCCGCGAGGTCATCGCCTTCCCCAAGGCCTCATCCGGCGTGGACCCGATGACCGGAGCCCCCAAGCCGGTCGACGCCCGGGTGCTGGCCGACGTCGGGCTGCGCACGCTCCCGCCTCCGACCTAGCGGTGGCCGGGTAGAGGTGGCCGATGACCTCTTCGGCGCCGCGCTGGAGGAGCGCCTGGCCCGGAAGGGCCCGCTGGCGGCTCGCATGCGGCCCGGCAGCCTCGAAGACATCGTGGGTCAGCGCCACCTCCTCGGCCCCGGCCGCCCGCTGCGTTGCCTGATCGAGGCCGACCGGCTGTCTTCGATCATCCTCTGGGGCCCGCCCGGCACCGGCAAGACCACCCTTGCCCACGTCATCGCCGCAGCCACCCGCAAGGCCTTCGTCCCCCTGTCGGCCGTGTCGGCGGGGGTGAAGGACGTCCGCGAGACGATCGACAAGGCGCAGCGCCGGCTGGCCGAACACGACCAGGGGACGATCCTGTTCCTCGACGAGGTCCACCGGTTCAACAAGGCCCAGCAGGACGCGCTCCTGCCGGCGGTGGAGTCGGGCATCCTGATCCTCGTAGGCGCCACCACCGAGAACCCCTTCTTCGAGGTGAACGCGCCCCTGCTCAGCAGGAGCACCCTGTTCCGGCTCGAGCCGCTGGCGCCCGAGGACGTGGAGGTCCTGTTGCGCCGGGCCCTCGCCGCCGAGTCGGCAACGGCCGAGGACGAGGCCGTGGCCCATCTGGCCGAGGTCGTGGACGGAGACGCCCGGGCCGCCCTCACCACCCTCGAGGTGGCCCTTGCCATCGCCGGCGCCGGCCCGGTGCGGCTCGAACACGTGGAGCAGGCACGGTCGTCGAAGGTGCTGCGCTACGGCGAGGACGAGCACTACGACGTCGTCAGCGCCTTCATCAAGAGCATCCGCGGTTCCGATCCCGACGCCGCCGTCTACTGGCTCGCCCGCATGCTGGAGGCCGGTGAGGATGCCCGCTTCATCGCCCGCCGGCTGGTGATCCTGGCCAGTGAGGACATAGGCCTCGCCGACTCGATGTCGCTGGTGGTGGCCGACGCCGCGGCCCGGGCCGTCGAGTTCGTGGGGCTCCCCGAGGCCCAGCTCAACCTGGCCCACGCCACCTTGCACCTGGCACTGGCGCCCAAGTCCAACCGCAGCGCCAGTGCCCTGTGGAAGGCCCAGGCCGACGTGCGGGAGCGGCCCGGGGGGCGGGTACCGCCCCACCTCCGCAGCGCCCACCCGTGGCAGAAGCGGGTCACCAGGGAGGGCGCCGGCTACCTCTATCCCCACGACGACCCCAGGGGGTGGGTTCCCCAGGAGTACCTGCCCGAGGACCTGGGGCGGCCCACGTACTACGAGCCCTCCGCTCACGGCGAGGAGGCCGCCAGGGCGGAGTGGCTTCGCAGCAGGTCGTCCGGACACGATGTCACCTGAAACCGGGGGCCGATTGCCGACGTTCGTTATGCTGCGGCGCCGACCAGACAGGCGCGCGGACAGGAGAAACCGAGCAATGGGCCAGGACGGATGACGGCCGGTGAGGTCGCAGCCATCATCGCCTCGGTGGCTGTCGCCATACTCGCGGTGGGCTTCCTGTTCGCGCTCGTCTCGCTCACCCGCACGCTGCGCCAGCTGCGCCGCAGCGTGGAGGAGTTCCGGGGTGAAGCCGTCCCCCTGGTGGGTCAGCTTCGGGGGACCGTGTCCCAGGCCAATGCCGAGCTCGACCGGGTCGACAACCTGCTCGGGACGGCGGAGTCGATATCCACGACCGTCGACAGCGCCTCGAAGCTGGCCTACCTGTTCTTCGCCAACCCCGTCGTGAAGATCCTCGCCGCCGGCGCCGGCACCGGCCGTGCCTACCGCCGACTGCGCCGCGGTCGCCAGTAGCGTGTTCAAGCGCCTCTTCTGGTTGGCGGTGGGCGTCGGCTTGGGCTTCGGCGTGTCGTTCTGGCTCATGCGCTTCGTCCGCTCGACCGTCGAGCGCTACGCCCCGGAGCAGCTCTCGAGCGATTTCGCCTCGGCCATCAAGGGCCTCGGATCGGATCTGCGCGACGCGGTGGCGGAGGGGCGCGAAGCCATGCGCGAGCGCGAGGCGCAGCTGCGTCGAGAGCTGGAGCGCAAGCCCTAGCGGCGGCTGTCCCCCGATGGGGAAGCGCAAGACCCACAACTAGGCTGGCGCCGTCATGTCCATGGACGCGAACCAGCTGCGCCGCGCCTTTGTCGGGTTCTTCGCCGAGCGGGGCCACACCGTGGTGCCGTCCTCGCCGCTCCTGCTCACCCACCCGACGGCGCCGCTGTTCGCCAACGCCGGCATGAACCAGTTCGTGGAGTACCTGGCCGGCGAGGTGCCCGCCCCCTACCTGCGGGCCACCTCCGTGCAGAAGTGCGTCCGCCTGTCGGGAAAGCACAACGACATCTCCGAGCTGGGCAAGACCCGCCGGCACCTGTCGTTCTTCGAGATGCTGGGCAACTGGAGCTTCGGCGACTACTTCAAACAAGAAGCGATCGCCATGGCCTGGGAGCTTCTGACCGAGGTCATCGGCTTCGACGGTGACCTGCTCTGGGTGACCGTCCACGAGACCGACGACGAGGCCGAGCAGATCTGGATCGACTCCATCGGCCTGCCGCCGGGGCGGATCCAGCGCCTGGGCAAGGACAACTTCTGGGAGATGGGCGAGACCGGCCCCTGCGGCCCGTGCTCGGAGATCCACCTCGACTGCGGCCCCGAGTGGGGCGCGGCGGGGGGGCCGGCCCACGGCGGAGGCGACCGCTACGTGGAGTTCTGGAACCTGGTGTTCATGGAGAACTTCCGCCAGCCCGACCGCGCCCTGACCTCCCTGCCGATGAAGAACGTCGACACCGGCGGCGGCCTCGAACGGTGGCTCATGCTGCTCAACGGGTTACCCACCGTCTTCGACACCGACCTGATCCGGCCCCTGATCGCCGTGGCCGAGTCGCTCACCGGCAAGGCCTACCGGGCCGGCGACGAGCGCACCGACACCGCCCTGCGGGTGATCGGCGACCATGCCCGCACCATGACCTTCATCGTCAACGACGGCGTCGCCCCGTCCAACGAGGGCCGCGGGTACGTGCTGCGGGGCGTGATCCGGCGCGCCGTCCGCCTCGGCTACCAGATGGGCGTGGAGCGCCAGATGTGCGCGGCACTGGTGCAGGCGGCGGTCGGCCAGATGGGCGAGGCCTACCCCGAGCTGGTCCGCAACGCCGACACCATCGCCGACATCGTGGACCGGGAGGAGGGCCGCTTCCGCTCCACCCTCAAATCCGGCTCGAGCCTGCTCGAAGAGGAGCTGGAACGCGGGCGGGTGAGCGGCGCCGTCGCCTTCACCCTGCACGACACTTTCGGCTTCCCCATCGAGATCACGGCCGAGGTGGCCGAGGAGCGGGGGGCGCCCCTCGACCGGGAGGAGTTCGACCGGCTCATGGCCGAGCAGCGCCGGCGGTCGCGCCAGGCGACCAGGCACGCCGCCATCTCCGCCACCGGTACGGAGGCCTACCGCCAGCTTCTCGACCGGCACGGCCCGACACATTTCACCGGCTACACCGACCACGAGTCGACTGCCTGCGTCCTGGCAGTTCTCCCGGCCCCGGAGGACGGCCGGGTCGAGGTCTTCCTCGACCGGAGCCCCTTCTACGCGGAAGGTGGTGGCCAGGTCGGCGACACCGGCACCATCACCACAGCCACGGGCACCCTCAGGGTGCTCGACACCACCTACTCGCTGCCGGGACTGCACCGGCACGTGGCCGAGGTGGCCGAGGGCGAGGTGGAGGCGGGACAGCAGGCGACCGCCCGGATCGACGTCGAGCGGCGCGAGGCCATCCGACGCAACCACACCGGGACCCACATGCTCCACTGGGCACTGCGGGAGGTGCTGGGCCCCCACGTCCGCCAGCACGGGTCGCTGGTCGCGCCCGACTACCTCCGCTTCGACTTCAGCCACCACGGCCCCCTGACGGCGGAGGAGCTGGCCGAGGTGGAGCGCCTGGCCAACGGGCGGATCCTCGACAACGAGCCGGTGCGGGCCTACCAGACGACGATGGAGCACGCCCGCGAGCTGGGGGCGGTGATGTTCTTCGGGGACAAGTACGGCGAGGTGGTGCGGGTCGTGGAGGCCGGCCACAAGTCGCTGGAGCTGTGCGGGGGCACCCACGTCGACGCCCTGGGCATGATCGGCCCCGTCAAGATCACCCAGGAGACCTCCATCGGCGCCAACCTTCGGCGCATCTTCGCCGTCACCGGGGAGGGCACGCTGCGGTGGATGCGCGACCGCGAGCGCCTGCTGGCCGATGCCGCCGCCCTCACCCGGACCAAGCCGGACGAGCTCCCCTCCGCCATCGAGCGGCTGCTCCAGCGCCAAAAGGGCCTCGACGACGAGCTCAAGGCCCTC
>JAHWJU010000141.1 GCA_019348255.1 Actinomycetota bacterium
GCCGTCAGCCCCTCAGGTCAGGCGAGCGGTGACCACGAAGGTGTAGGCGAACAGCGACGGCCTGAGGTTCCCGAGCCGGTGGGCGACGCGGCACAGCCGCTCGGCGTGGAGAAGGGGGACCGGGATCGTCCCCACCACGTCGTCGACGGCGAACCCCGACTCCTCGATCATCTCCACGACGGTACGCCGGGTGTAGAAGCGGAGGTGGGTCCGGTCGAGGATCCCTCTGTCGGTGTAGCGGAACCGTCCCGCCAGGAGCCCGAGGCGAACCGCCCAGTTGGCCACGTTGGGGATGCTCACCACGAGGGTGCCGCCCGGGCGCAACGTGGTGGCGAGCGCCCGGAGAACCGCCACCGGGTCGGGCACGTGCTCGAGCGTGTCGCCGAACAGGAGCAGGTCGTAGGGCCCGTCCAGCTCGTCGACGGCGATCTGCTGAAGGTCGCCCACCCAGACGCGATCGCACACCCGGCGGGCTCGCTCGGCGGCGAGGGGATCCAGCTCGATGCCGTCGACCCGCCGTCCGGCACGGACCAGCAACTCGGCGAAGTACCCGGAGGAAACGCCGCCTTCCAGTACCCGGTCGCCCGGCTCGGTGGCGCCCAGGACCGCCTCGGCGAGCAGGTGGTGGCCACGGTACGGCGTGGTCTGGAGGGCCACGTACCCGTCGGCGTCGGCGGCGCCGGAGCACGCTCGCAGCAGCTGGAGCGCCGAGCGGGATCCATCGCCGTCGGCGGGTAGAGGACGGCGGCCGAGGGTCATTGGTGGTCCACCGTCGGTTCCTGTGCCGCCCTCAGGAAGGCGATCTCCTCGGCGAGGATCTCGGTGCGGGAGGACAGGCGAGAGACGTGCAGTGACAGGCTCATGCACACGAACAGCAGGAACAGGAGGGCCAGGGTGAACAGCAGGCTGGGCCCGTAGGACACGCCCACCGCCCGGGCGACGGCATCGAAGACGGGCCTGGCCAGGCTGAGGGCGACGCCCGCCAGGCCGACGCCGATCCAGAGCAGGGCGAAGCCCTCTGCCAGCTTTCGCCGGCGGACGAACTCCAGCACCACGGCCACGTTCACCACGGCGACGACGACGACGAACAGCTCGAGTCGCGACATCTCTAGGGACCACCTCTCCTCGACATCGGGCGGCGGATGTCGTGCAGCACGAGCACGAGCACGAGCCGGAGGAAGTTCACGGTGCTCAACGCCGGCCCGGACGAGGGCTGTCCTCCCTTGCGGGGATGCATGTGCACCGGCTCCTCGACCACCCGGAACCCCCAGTCACCCGCCATCAGCAACACCTCGACCGTATCGGACAGGTACACGCTGGGGTACGTGCGCGAGAGGCGGTCGACGGCGCGCTTGCCGAAGGCTCGGTACCCGCTGGTGGTGTCGGTCAGACGGGTGCCGAGTCGGGCGCTGACCACCTTGGCCAGGCTACGCATGCCCAGCCGGCGCAGTCCCCGAACGCGGTAGTTGCCGCCGAAACGGGTTCCCACCACGATGTCGGCCGAGTCCTCGTGCAGGCGCTCGACGAGCCGGCGTCCGTCGGACGGGTCGTGTTGGCCGTCGGCGTCGAGCTGCAGCACTGTCGTGTACCCGTGCTCGCTGGCGTAGCGCAGTCCGCTGCGGACCGCCGCGCCCACGCCCAGGTTGAACGGATGACGAACGACGGTCGCCCCCGCCGCAAGCGCCACGGCGGCGGTCTCGTCCACGGATCCGTCGTCGACGACCAGCACCCTGCCGCCGATGTGCTCCCGAGCAGCCCGGACGACGTCACCCACCGTCGCCTCTTCGTCCAGAGCGGGGATCACGACGAGGAGTTCTGACAGCACGGTCTCCTTGCCAGCTCGGCGACGGTGCAACGGTAGCCTCCGCCGCGCCAGGGCTTGGTGAGGATCATGTGGGTGGGTGAGGGCGTATGTCGCTCGTGAGCGCGGTGATCGTGGCCTACGGAGCCGAACCCTGGCTCGAGCGGTCGGTTCGAGCCGCGCTCGAGTCCGACGGGGTGGACGTGGAGGTGGTGCTGGTGGACAACGGCTGCACCGACGGCGCCGTCGATGCCGTGGCGCCCCTACCGGGCGTCACTGCCGTACGGCCTGGCTGCAATCTCGGCTTTGCCGGGGGATGCCAGGCAGGCGTGGTGGCCAGCCGGGGTGACGTTGTCGCCTTCGTCAACCCGGACGCCGTGGTGGCGCCGGACGCCCTGGCCCGCTTGGCGGCCGTCGCCGCCGAGCCGGAGGTGGCCATCGCCACCGCCGGGGTGCGCCTGGCCGACCGGCCGGAGTCCATGAACTCCGCCGGCAACGACGTGCACTTCCTGGGCATGAGCTGGTCGGGCGGGTTCGGGGAACCGGCCGCCGAGCATGCGGTTCGACGTCAGGTCTTGGCCGCCAGCGGTGCCGGAATGGCCATGCGCCGTGAGGTCTGGGACACGGTGGGCGGCATGGAGGTCGAGATGTTCGCCTACTACGAGGATGCCGACCTGAGCCTGCGGTGCTGGCAGCAGGGACTCTCGGTGGCCTATGTGCCCGAGGCCGTGGTGGTGCACCGCTACGAGTTCTCCCGCAACCCCCGCAAGCTGTACCTGGTCGAGCGCAACCGCCTGTGCATGGTGCTGACCCTGTACGAGGCACGCACGCTGTGGCTACTCGGCCCGGCCTTGCTCGGGCTGGAGCTCGCCGTGGTGGCCCTGGCCCTGTCCCAGGGCTGGGCCAAGCAGAAGCTCGCGGGCTGGGCATGGCTGCTTCGTCGTCGCCGTTGGCTACGGGAGCGGCGTCGGGCGGTGCAGACGGCCCGCCGCGTCAGCGACCGTGAGCTCGGGGAGCGGTTCGCCACCAGCCTGTCGCCGGGCAACCTGGCCCTCCCGACGTGGTTGGGCCCCCTCGACCGCCTGTTGGCCCGCTACTGGGACCTCGTTCGACGCCACCTGTGACCGTCGGCCTCGGTGCCGCCATCACCGGACCGTCGGGCCGCCCGCAGTGACGCCGGGAGCAGGGCGGCCATGCACGCGGCGGCCACGGCGCAGCCGGCGACCAGGCCGAGCTCGGTGCGCAACAGGAGGTCGTCGCCGAGGGCGGTCACCACGGCGAACACGGCAGTTCCCGACAGCCACGCCATGGCCGTTCGTGCGGGCGACGAGAGGGCGATGAGGGCCTGGGCCAGGGCCATCGCCGCCATGTAGGCGGCGCTCGCTGCCGCCAGCAGCACCAGGTCACGCCGCCCGAGAGCCAAGTCGGTCCCGAAGAGCCTCGCCACCACCCATGGTCCGACGAGGAAGGCGCCGGCGGTGGCGCCGGCGCCCACGACGGTGACTGCGGCGAAGAGCCGGCGCAGTCTCCGGCGGAAGTCGTCGAGTCGACCGGCTCCGGCCAGGGCGGCGAGGGCCGGGAGCAGTGCGGCTTGCACCGCGGCGAAGAGGAACAGCGGCACCCGGGCCACGATGAGCGCCGCCAGGAACTTCCCCGCAGCCGCCGCCTCCGCCTCCGTGGCCAGGAGCTTGACCGCCAGAGGACCGGCGTTGATCAACAGTTGGGCGAGGACGGCGCTGGCGAGCAGCCAGCCCAGCACTGTCGACAGCTCCGTCCACGGGGCCTCGGGGCCGGGACGGGCCAGGTGGTGCTGGCCTCGGAGGGCGAGGGCGGCGGCGGCGAAGGGCGCCAGCCCCAGGGCCAACCCGTACGGACCGGCGCCGCTGACGCCGGCAACCGCCAGCGCCACGCAGGCCCCGAGCCGGACCAGGCCTTCGGCCGCCAACGAGGTCGAGTAGGCCTTGAACCGGCCGTTGCCGGACAGGGCACCCCGGGTCAGGTGGATGGCGAAGTAGCCACCGAGCGAGAGCAGGAAGCCGCCCAAGAGCGTCACGTCACCGTCCAGCAGACGGTCGAGCAGCGGCTTCCTGGCGACCAGCGCGACGACGACGAGGAGGGCGACGAAGGCGGCTCCCAGCATCGCCGCCCGCCGGAGCGCCGGCCCTCCTCCGAGCCCGCGGGCCCGGCGGCTGGACACTGCCCGTGCCGCCTCCTGCTCCAGGGGTACGAAGAAGCCAGGGCCGACGAGCAACACCAGGGCCCACAGCACCGACAGGCGGGCGTATTCCAGCTCGTCGAGGGCGCGAGCGGTCACCACGAGGAACCCGTAGGTGCTGAGGCCGGTGATCACGAGGCCCACGCCGACGGCGAAGGTCCCGGCCGGCAGGGGGTTGCGACCAGCGGTGCGGTGGAGGAGCTGGCGGACGCCCACCCAGCCGTCGGTCAACGTCTCACCCGCCGGCGGGGCGGGGCACCGGGGTCATCCCTGCCGGAGCTGGTCGACCAGTTGGTCGAGCGGCTCCCGGTGGTCGGGAAGCAGGGACAGGCCGCTCAGGCGCAGGGCGGCGTTGTCGAGCACGGAGTTGGCCGGTCGGGGAGCGGGCCGGGGCGGTGTCAGCTCGCCGGTGGAGATGGGCTTGACCCGTCCCGGGTCGAGCCCTGCCGATGCCAGGACCTCCCGGGCGAACTCGAACCAGCTCACCGGGCCCTGGTTGGTCACATGGAAAAGACCTGGTCGCCGGTCGATCGCCAGTTCCACGATCTTGGCGGCCAGGTCGGCGGCGAAGGTGGGGCAGCCCCGCTGGTCGTCGACGAAGGTGAGTTCATCGCGTTCGCCGGCCAGGCGCAGGATGGTCTTGACCATGTTGGCGCCGTGCCGGCCGCACACCCACGAGGTGCGAACGAGCGTCGAGCTGCGGTCGAGCTCACGTTCGCCGCCGAGCTTGGACCGGCCGTACACCGACTGCGGGTTGGGCACGTCCCACTCGACGTAGGGGGCGACCTTGGTCCCGTCGAAGACGTAGTCGGTGGAGACGTGGCAGAGATGGGCGCCGAAGCGCCTTGACGCCTCGGCGACGTGGCGCACGGCCAGGGCGTTGACGCGGAAGGCGAGGTCGGGGTCGGCCTCGCAGGCGTCCACGGCGGTCCAGGCGGCGGCGTGGATCACGGCATCGGGCCGGAGGCCGGCGACGGCCTGGAGCACGGCCCCGCGGTCGGTGACGTCGAGGGACCGCTGGTTGGTGCCCACCACGTCGTGGCCGCCGCCGTGCAAGAAGGCGACCAGCTCCCGGCCCAGCTGACCGTCGGCCCCGGTGACGAGGACCTTCATCAGCCGGCCTGCTTCAGTGGCTCCCACCACCACCGGTTGTCGCGGTACCAGGCCACCGTCGCCTTCAGGCCGGCGTCGAGCTCCCACTTCGGTCGCCAGCCGAGGGCGGTGATCTTGGAGGCGTCGATCGAATAGCGGCGGTCGTGGCCCAGGCGGTCGGTGACGTACTCGATCATCGACTCGTCACGCCCGCACAGGGCCAGGAGTCGTTCGGTCAGGTCACGGTTGGTGATCTCGTTCCCCGCACCGATGTTGTAGATCTCGCCGGCGCTGCCCTGGCGCAGCACCAGGTCGATGGCGGCGCAGTTGTCGTCGACGTGGCACCAGTCGCGGATGTTCCCGCCGTCCCCGTACAGCGGCACGCGGTGGCCATCGAGCAGGTTGGTGACGAACAACGGGATCACCTTCTCCGGGAACTGGTAGGGCCCGAAGTTGTTCGACGAGCGGGTGACGAGCACCGGCAGCCCGTAGGTGTGCCCGTAGGAGAGGGCGATGAGGTCTGACCCTGCCTTCGAGGCCGAGTAGGGCGAGCGAGGAACCAGGGCGTCGCTCTCCGTGAAGGAACCCTCGGGGATGGAGCCGTAGACCTCGTCAGTGGAGACGTGCACCAGTCGCTGCACTCCGAGGCGGCGGGCGACGTCGCACACGACATTGGTCCCGCCGCAGTTGGTGTGGACGAACTCGTCGGGGCTGACGATGGAGCGGTCGACGTGGGTCTCGGCGGCGAA
>JAHWJU010000142.1 GCA_019348255.1 Actinomycetota bacterium
GAGAACCCTTACCGATGCGCAAAGCACTTGCTTCTGGCGCGCTCCTCGCCGGCCTGGCCCGTCGTGACCGCGACGACCGCCGCGTCGGCCAGCACGGCACCAGCTCCATGGGCGGGACCACCAGCTAGCACCTCTCGACGCGAGCGACGGCCCTTCCCCTGGAGGATGGTCGTCCGCGTCTGCACCTGGCAAAGACCGAGACACCATCAGAAGGGAACGAAATGGAAAACGACGAGCTGAAGGAACGCATCCACGCCGTGGAGACGGCGCAGGCGACCCAGGCGGCCACGACCGCCGGGATGGAGGCCACGAACGCGGCAACCACCGCGGGGCTGCAGGCCACCCAGGCGGCGGCGCAGGCGGGAACGTGGGCGGTCATGGTGGCAGGCAGTGCCGGCCTCATCGCCGGCATCTTCCTCGGCATGGCCATGGCCCGAGCCAAGGGCAAGGCCTGATTCCCGGCACCATCCGGCGTGCGATGGCGAGAGGGGCGTCTTCGGGCGCCCCTCTCGACCGTACGGGCGCAGGCCTTCGTCAGCGAAGGCGCACGGAGCCGTCGGGCTCGAGCACCCACCCGGGGTTGTGGGCCACTTCCCACGGATGCCCGTCGGGGTCGATGAAGATCCCGGAATAGCCACCCCAGAACGTCGGGGCTCCGGCTCGGCCGATGGTGCCGCCCGCTCGCTCGGCGTCGAGGAGGACCGCGTCCACCGCCGCCGGCGAGTCGACGATGTGGGCCAGCGTGACACCGCCCCATCCTCCGCTGTCCTCCACGACGCTGTCATCAGCCAGCTTGTGGCGTCCCCAGAGCGCAAAGACCATGCCCCCGGCCTGGAAGAACACGACGTTACCGTCGGGCGACTCTCCTGACCAACCGAGGGCCTCGTAGAACGCCCGTGCCCGGCCCACATCAGTGACACCGAGCGTGACGAGGGAGATGCGCTGTTCCATGCCGGCAGCATCGCATGCGGCCCCACCGCATGCGGCCCCACCGGCGTGCTTCCGCGACATCGAGGCGACCGCGTCGGGTTCCTGATGGCATCATCGTCATCGGCAGGGGGGAGGAGATCCCGACCGACAAGAGCGAGGGAGTGGGCATGCCCGACAACCAGACGAGCACCGCGGGAAGCAGCCAGGCCGACACCAAGGATCCGATTCGGCCCATCATGCTGGCCATCGCCGGTGACAGCGGCACCGGGAAGACGACCATCACGGCAGGATTGGTGGAGGCTCTGGGCCGGGACCGCATCACGTCCGTGGCGGCCGATGACTACCACCGCTACGACCGTGAAGAGCGCAAGTCCCTCCCCTTCACCCCGCTCAACCCCAAGTGCAACTACATGGACATCATGCAGCAGGACTACCAACTTCTGCGTGCTCGGCAGCCCATCTTGAAGCCCATCTACAACCACGACACCGGAACGCTCGATCGACCGGAGTACATCGAGCCTGCCGACTTCGTGATCGTCGAAGGATTGCTCCCGCTCCACACCGAGGAGTCGCGGGCGTCCTTCGACATCACCGTGTTCCTCGACCCGCCCGAGGAGATACGTATCGCATGGAAGCTCGGGCGCGATACGAAAAAGCGGGGTTACACCGAGGACGAGGTCCGTGCCGACCTGAAGAAGCGAGAGCCCGAGTCGGAGGAGTTCATCCGCCCGCAACGCTCCCATGCCGACATCGTCGTGCGCTTCGCTCCCATCAAGGATCGTGGCGAGACCGCTGACGACCCCTTGAGCGCCACGCTCCTGCTCCGTCCGACCATCAGCCACCCCGACCTGCCGGCCATTCTCGGAGAGGACACCGCCGAGGCCATGCACGTCGCCCTCATCCGGGACGACGACGGCAAGCCGGTGGACGCCGTGCACATCCACTCCTACGCCGACCCGGAGGTGGCCAAGAAGGCGGAGCAAGCCATCTGGGAGGAGCTGGGCCTGGACACCCCGGTGCCCGACTCGCTCGGCCTGCTCGACGGCGAAAAGCGCGACGACCCCTTGGCGCTGACCCAACTGATCCTGCTCTACCACCTCATCCAGGCCCGGCAACGGGTGACCGAGAAGATCTCGAACGCCAACAGCTAGGCGACGGGTGGTGACGCGCCGGCCACGCTGACCAGGGCGGGTCGGCGCGGCACCTTTCACCGCTGAGGGACCTGTACCGTCGGAGGCCATGCCTTGGCGCCAAATCGCACGCCGTGCTGGCGGGGCGCTCCTCCTCGTCGCCCTGGTCGCCGGCTGTGGTGGGGCAGCGGAGCAAGGAACGGTGCTCGCCCGTAGCCCCGCACCGGCGGTGGCGGCGGTGGACGCTCCGCCCGCCGCGGTGACGCCGTCGACCACCACGCCCTCGACCGCACCCCCCACCACGGCACCACCGCCGAGCACCGCTCCGGTGGCGCCCGTCACGCAGCCGCCTCCCATCGCGCTCGCCCCCGCAACCACCGCGGTGCCGACTTCGCCGCCCCCTCCAGCTCCGGCCCGGATCGTGCACGACCAGGCGTGGACCCCCTTCGCCACGGTCGGCGGCGTCGTGCTCCGACACCCCTCACACCGGGTGGAGCGGGTGGCCTTCCACGAGTCGAACCACGACGGCGCTCGCCAGCTGGAGCCGCTGCCCACCGCCGCCGCCCCTGTCACGTTGGAGAGCCGCCACCGTGGGACCGGTGCCCGTACCGCCGCCGACGTGGTGTCCGACCCCGATGCGGCCATCCGGGCGCCGGTGACCGGCCGCGTCCTGCGGGCCGGCACCTACGTCTTGTACTGCGACCACGCCGATGACTACGCCGTCATCGAGCCCGACGAACGCCCCGGGTGGGAGGTCAAGCTCCTGCACATCGCCGGGGTGCTGGTGCGGCCCGGCGACCGCGTCGTTGCGGGTGAGACGGTGGTGGCAGGCGGTCCGACGCAGCTTCCGTTCGAGTCCCAGGTCGACGAGACCACCGCTGCGCCGGCGTGGCCCCACGTCCATATCGAGGTCGTGGACCCGTCCATCCCCGACCGGCCCTCCGGCGGCAGCTGCTGAGGTAGGAATGGACCAGGACCCTTCGGCCGCCCGCTGGTTCTCGTGTCGGCGGCTCGCGCGAGCGATCAGAGCATCGCCGGTGGCAGCTCCTTCGTCCTGCCTCCCTCGGCCCCAGTACCCCGCCCAGAACGAGGTGCTCGCAGGTCCGCACACCGGTTGCTCCTACTCTGGTAGTAGGGTTTACTCGTGCCCAGAGGGAACCCCTCCCCGAAGCTTGCGATCACCGTCGATCCCGACGTCCACGCCGGGGTGTTGGAGGCGGCTGCCGAAGAGGGTGTGAGCGTGTCGGCCTGGATGACCAACGCCGCCCGTCGTGCCCTTGTCGTTCGCAATGGCCTTGCCGGCGTGGAGGAGTGGGAGGCTGAGCACGGCGCACTGAGCGAGTCGGAGATGGCCGAGGCCCGGCGGCGGGTGGCAGGCGAGGTTCGCCCCTCCGGCCCTCCTCGTAGCCGTTCGGCGTGACGGTCGTCTATGACGCCGGGGCTCTGGTTGCCGCCGAGCGATCCGACCGGCAGCTGTGGGCGGACCACCGGGCCCGCCTCGAGTTGGGCCTGGTGCCGCTGACCACGGCTCCGGTGGTGGCCCAGGTCAGCCGTTCGGCGCAGCAGGTCCAGCTGCGCCGGTTCCTACGGGGCTGCGAGGTCGTACCGCTCGCCGCGACTGACGCCCATGAGGTCGGCGCACTGGCAGGAGCCTCCGGGGTGGCCGACGTCGTCGACGTGCACGTCGTGCTGGTGGCCGGCCGGGCTCGAGCATCCGTACTCACCTCGGACGATCATGACTTGAGTCGCGTGGCCGTCACCCTCCCTGAGCCGGTTGCGCTCCTCCGCGTATGAGGCGCGCAGCGCTCGAAGGAAGATTCAGTGCGCGACAGCCGCGCGGAGGAAGAGCATGCCGGTGACAGGCGCCGGAGATTGCCGGGTCGCTACGTCGGAGGCCAGCACGACGAAACGTTCGGTGCTCCTCACCGTCGCCGCCGAGCCTCCGCCACCGCTGTTCGAAGCCCGCGCTACCTGACGCTGAATGCGCTGGGTCCATGCGTCTTGTCGGGTGGGGCCGGGCGTCACCGCATCCAGTGCCAGTAGATGACCCAGTCGATCAACGTGTTTCTAGCTGCTGGAGGGACGCCCGGTGCGGCTCGCTCAACGTCATCGGCAACTGCGGCATGGTCAATGTCGCTGCTGGTTGCGAAGGGGATGAGCTTGAACCTGCGGCGCACATGCTGCGGGACGGAAGCGACGGCTACGGAGTGGGCGACCGCAACAACATCGAGAGCCACCTGACGCTCCTCTTCGTCCGCAGCGTCGTACTGCTGCCTCATCATGCTCACCGCCGCTGTGCGTGTCGCTGGCGGGCTTCCGAAATCCTTCCACATGATCACCACCTTCAGGGCTGCCTCCCATAGGTCATTCGACGGCTCCTCGTGATTCAGGCTCAGTACGCCCCTGCGGGTCACAGCGAACAGCCTCGCATCCTTGGGGACACACCGTCCGCATTCCTATTGCGTTCGGTGCCTCTCAAACAACGGGCGTTGGCGATTGCCGCCGGTCCAACCGAATACCTTGAAGGTTCCTGAGGGTGCACCTAACGCGGGGTCGCCGACGTCGAACGCAGCCCGACGAAGCTTTCGGTCGTCCTCACCCTCTACGACGCGCCGTTGGCCGCCGCCGCTCGACCCCCCCGCTAGCGGCACGTCGGTACGCCGGGGCCCAGTGGACGGAGGGGGTTGTCAGTCCATGGGGTCGTCGAAGCCGGTGACAAGAAAGTACGGGCCGCCGCATCCTTCCGACGGCGCGGCAGCCCATTCGGTGGGACGGTCAACGGGGTAACCAACCGGCGTGGCAGCCTCTCCGCCTATAGGAACACTGGCGACAGAGCCAGTGCCGTCCTCGGCCACCGACCGGACCTCCAATCGCAGCTCGGACCCGACTTCAGTGACCTCCGCCTGGCCCTCGACGAACACGAGCGTAAGGTCCCCGGCCCGGACACAATTGTCCCCGGTGAGCGTGACCGTCTTCTCTTCGCTGACAGTCGGAGCTGCAGCCGGTACCGCACTCCGAGGAACGGAAGGCAGGGCTTGCCCGGCGTCATCTCCACACGCTGCGACGAAGAACGCGACGGCCAGTAGGGAAGACCTGCACACGCGCACCCGTCGCATCTCTCCATAGTGCCACCCTGCCCGATTCGCGCCGTCCAATGGCCGGGTCGTCGAAGTTCGAGCCCAGCCCGAAGAAATGCTCGGTACTCATCGGTGCCGCCGACGCCGCCCCCCGCTCCCGCGGTCCGCCCCACGCCGACCGGCACTTCATGCGCGCCCCAGAAAGACCCGGCTACCCGGATGGCTGCGGGTGTCCCCGTACGCCGGCGGTGTGCCCGGAAATTGTTAACCATGGACTCCGCTCCCGTGCGATCGTCCAGCATCTTGCGGCGGCGTGGTGAGGTCGAGCGCCGCCATCGCAGACGGCGGGTGCGGACCGGGTGCGCTTTCCGGCGCGACCCGGTGACGGACGTGCGGTCATGGGACATCGAGGTCGCGACGAGCGTGCCGCACAGATGAAGGCCTTCACCGGAGCCGGTACCGCTCGGCCCCGATGAACCTCAGCTACCGGATTCGCCGGCTGGTGCCCCGGCGGTGACCGAGGCGTCAGACCGGTGGGTGGGCCACACCTTCGACGCGACCAGCGCCACCACGACGGAGATCGCAGCGCCGGCGAAGATGTCGCTCGGGTAGTGGGCCCGGCTGCGGACCAGCGACCACTCGCCGGCCAGCGTCGCCGCGTAGAGAGGCACGAACAGCC
>JAHWJU010000143.1 GCA_019348255.1 Actinomycetota bacterium
GGTAGCTGTCGCCGGTGTTGGCAGGGTTGATGACCAGCGTGGGGTCGATGACCACCGGCCAGGCTCGCTCGGGGGCCGCCAGCCAGGTCGGGTCTGCCGCCAGACGCACCACCAGCTGAGGCGAGGTCTCCACGATGCTCAGCGACACCGCGTCCTCGCTGAAGGCGCTCTCGGCGCCGGTGGACTCGAAGTTGGCGTCGTAGGCGAAGGGCGGGGCGAAGGTGGCTCGAGCGACGCCCTCGCCGTCGACGAAGTCGATGCCGCCGGCCGTGCTCTCGATGGCGGTCAGCCCAGGGCTGGCCTCGACGGTGAAGTCGAAGCTGGTGGGCGCCTCGGGGCCGGCCAGCACCACGTCCTCCTTCACCCCTTCGCTCGTGGCGGCATAGGAGACGTCGACTCCGGGCAACGCGCTGGCATAGGTGGCAGTGGCCTTGGCCGCCGCCTCGGTGGCCGCAGGCGGGACCGCGGTGGAAGTGCCCGGCGAGGCGACGGCGTCCGCCTCGTTCATCGTGAACGCCACCGAGATGTCGTCGTTCGTGGCCCGCACGGGCTCGGCACCCAGCACGGCCGGGAGCGTGACCTCCACCGGCCCTGCGGCATTGCGCAAGGCGCCGTTCGAGCCCTCGACCGGAACCAAGGAGTTGTCGATGGGCTGCCAGAGGCCTTCGGAATCGAGGTAGTTCACCGCCCCCCCGTAGAAGGTGGTCTCAAACTTGCCGTCCTCGGTCAGGAACGTGCGGCTGTCTTGCGTGCGGCGCTCCACCACCTCAGCGGACTCGCCCAGGCCAGCGGGCGCGCCGGTGGTTAGTAGTTGCTCAGCCGCGGCGGGTGCCGCTGAGCCCACGGGCGTGCGGTTGATCGCAGCCGGCTCGAAAATTTCCGGAACCACCGCCGCAGCCTCGTTGCCGGTCGGCGGTGGCGGCGCCTCCTGGGCGCTTGCCATGGGCCCGGCGCTGATGCTGGCCACCAGGGCGAGCACGATGGCCACTGCCACCACGCGCGTCCTCCGCAGCGCCAGGGCGCGGTGGCGGCTGGCGTGTAGAGAGCAGTAGCTCGGCCGTGGCCGGTGCCGGGGGCCCATGGCAATACCTCCGCCGTTTGACGTGTCGCTGGGGGGTCGTTGTACCGTGGGTTGAAACTGCTTTCATGTCAATAGTGATGAGGTTACGGTTACATGTCAGTAGATGACCACGTACCGCATCACGGGGCGCAAGAGTGGACATTTCTGACCAACTACGCCCACGTGTTGCTGTCGGTGGCCCGACAGCCCGACCGACGCATGCGTGACATCGCCGACGAGGTCGGCATCACCGAGCGCGCCGCGCACCGCATCGTCAACGAGCTCGTGGCCGCCGGCTACCTGAGCAAGCACCGCGTGGGACGGCGCAACTCCTATGAGGTCCATCCCGAGGTGCCGCTGCGCCACCCGCTCGAGCGGGACCACGCCGTGGGAGAACTCCTTGAGCTACTCCTGGAAGAAGGTCGCAGCGGGAAGCGCCGGGGAGCCGGCCGCCGGTAGCCAAGCTGTATCGCCGGTCCGAGGTGGTGCGGCTGGCCTCGGTTGGACGCCTTCAACGTGACACCGGTCGCTGGGACCCCGTCTGTGGCCAACGGAGCCTGCGGTGGCGACGTCCCAGTGGCTCCCCGGTGGTTCCTCCCGTCGTTCGGCCACCTTCCCGGCGAGGGGTGGTCAAGGGCGGCCGGAGGCCGGCGCCAGCGCACCCTTGACGGCCCCGGGCACCGTGGAACGGGATCATGGAGGGGGAAGCCCGCGGAGACGGGCTTCTGTTCGCCCAGATCGCCGGTCACCATCCGAGTTCCATGCCATGGTCGAGGCCTCGCTCGAGGGCGGGGGCTGGCGGCCGGGCGAGCATTTGCGACGTGTGGACCGCAACGTCCCACTCCCGGGCCTGGCAGGCGTCCAGCGGTCGCTCCCGCAGCTGGTCCGGTGCCACGCCCCACTCCTCCCGGTAGGCCTCGATGCGCCCGGCCATGTTCGTCCAGCGCTGAAGGGAAGCCGGGTTGTCGCTGGGCACCGCTCCGATGAGATCGACCACGTGGTCGGGCTGGGTGATGGCGGCGGCGACGCCGAGCTCCCGGCGGCGCTTGGTCACCGCCTCTGCCAACTCGTCCCGGTAGGACAGGGTGTCGGCGTGGGCCTCCAGCCACGCCTGGCGGCGGGCCTGCTCGGCGCCCACGGCGTCGTAGCGGGACTGGGCCGCCTCCAGGCGCCGGCGGTCCTCCCGACCGGCCCGGGTGAGCTGTCCCGGCCGGCACCAGCGCCGGGCGTGGTCCAGGCCATCGGCGGCCCAGCCCAGCTCCCGCGACCGATCGGGCGGCGTCTCCTTGGCGATCCAGGCGTCGAGGTTGGCCAGGCGGGGAGCGAGGATGGCCAGCGATTCGGAGCGGGCCAAGGCTTCCCGCAGCGCCTCGAGCGCCGCCACCTCGGTGGCGCTGCGATCCAGGGCGGCGACGAGCACCTCGCTCGGTCGGCGAGTCGATCCGGCTGCGTGCTCGGCGTCGCCCTCGTCGCACACGGCCAGGGCCACGTTGGAGGCCCGGCCCCTGGTCATTCCCACGTACAGCCCCTCGGCCGTGGTGCGCTCGTCGACCAGGAGGATGGCGGAGTCGACGGTGAGGCCCTGGGCTTTGTGGATGGTCACGGCGTAGGCCAGGGCCACCTCCTCGCCGACGTAGTCGCCCGGCAGCACCACCTGCCCCCGTCCGGTGAGGTCCTCGACCAGGAGGCCGTCGTCGCCGTGGCGGGCCAGGACTCGCCAGCGATCGCCGTTGCGCACCCAGGCGCCGGCGGTGGTGACCAGGCGCCGGTCGTTGCGGCAGGTGACGATCTCGTCGCCCACCCCCACGGTGTGCTCGCCGGCCCGCACGCCGGCAGCCTCGACTTCACCGGCGGCCACCCGGGCCGCTCGGGCCCGGGCCGCCAGGTCGTTCACCGTGGCGTGGTCGGCGGCGCACACCACCACCGAGTCGCCCTGGGCCCGGGCCATCCACCACCGCCCGAAGGCCTCCTCCACCATCACCGAGCGCTCCCCGCCCACCACCCGGCCCTGGGCCAGGTACTCCTCGACGATGCTCTTGTCGCCCGCTCGCAGGCGCAGGCTGGCGTCTCGCTCCCACTCGGCGGAGAAGCGCCGCACCCCGCTCAGCTCGGCGGCGTTCGTCTCGGCCACCAGCAGGCGGAACAGCCCGCCCGCTTCCACCGCTCCCAGCTGGCGGTGATCCCCCACCAGCACCACCTTGGCCCGGGCACGCTCGGCCAGGGTGACCACCCGGGCCAGATCGGCGCTGGCCACCATGGCCGCTTCGTCGACCACCACCACCTCGCCCCGGCGCAGCCGCCAGTGCACCGACGGCCCATCAGGGCGGTCGTGTTCGTAGAGGAACTTGGCCACGGTGTCGGTGGCGATGCCGGCCTCGGCGGTGAGCACGCCGGCGGCGGCAGCGGACACGGCCAGCCCCCGCACCGGGATGCCGCTTCTGGCCCACGCCTCGGCGGCGGCGCCCATGGCCCGGGACTTGCCCGCTCCAGCGGGGCCGACCAGACAGGTGATGGCCTCACCGCCGCCGGTGAGGCGGCGCAGCGCCTCGGCCTGGTCGTCACCGAGCCGGTGCGCCTGGATGGCCATCTCCAGGGCTTGGGGATGAGCCACCGCACGTCTGGCCTCGCGCCCGGCCACGGCGGCGTCGAGCACGTGCTGCTCCCGGGCCAGGGTGGCCAGCGTGGAGAACCGGGGAGCGCCGTGGGCCTCGTACACCGAGCGCCCGTCCCGGCGGCGCAGGTCCGAAGGCGGCTCCGGAGCCGGCGCCACCAGGGCCACCACGCTGGGATGGGCCAGCACCGCGTCGGTGGCCTGTTCCACCCAGCGCCGGGTCGCCTCGGCGCTGCCCAGGTCCACCGGCGCCCGCCGGGCCAGCGCCCGCACCACGTGGCGGCGTCCCCAGGTGGAGGACGCGGTGGCCAGCTCGGCCAGGCTCTCGCTGACCACCGTGTCCAGGTCCACGTGCTGATGGACACCGGCACGGTCGAGGACCTCGGGCAGCCAGCCCTCGGGAGCCAAGCCGGCGTCGGTGGCGTCGGCCAGCCAGCGGTCGTGCAGGCCCTCGTCGCTCAGCTCAGGCTGCGCGCTGCGATGCGCCTTGGGGCTGCGGGTGGCGAGCACCGCCCGCTCGTAGGTGCGCTGGCGCTCCGGGGCGGTCAGCCCCCGCCCGAGGCGGGCCTCGAGCTCGGCGATGCGAACCTTGGCCTCGGCCTCCACCGCCCGGGCCCGCTTGGAGTAGCGGGAGATGAGCGCCTCGGGGACGCCGTCGATGTCGGCCTGGCCGTGGCGATCCACCGGTCCCCAGGCCACGCCCAGGCGGGCGGTGGTCTCGGCCCGGAGCGCCGCTTGGTAGACCATGCCGGCGGACTTCAGCTCCCGGTGCAGGGCCCGGGAGTCCAGCGCTCGCCAGACGCCGTCCTCGCAGCGCACCCGTCCGGAGACCAGGACGTGGGTGTGCAGCTGGGGGTCTTCGGCGCGGGAGGTCCGGTGCACGAAGGCGGCGGCCACCAGGCCCTCGGTGTCGACCTGGCGGATGCCGGCCTTGCCCTGGCGGGAGAACGCCGCGTGCTCTTCCAGGTAGGCGAGCCCGGTGGCCACCGCCGCGTCGTGGGCCTCCCGGGCGGCCATGCCCACCTCGCCGCCGCCCAGAGCCCACAGAGCTGACAGCGACTTGGGGCCGAGAAGGTCAGGTCCCAGCCGGTCACTCGATCGGCGCCGGCGCGGACCCGGTAGGGCGCCCCGAGGGCCTCACCGGTGTCGGGATGCACGGCGTCGAACAGCCGGGCCAGCTGCTCGGGGGAAACGTCGCCGGCCAGGTCGGCGGCGGCCGAGCCCGATGCCACCCAGTGACCCACCGCTTCGCCTCGGCCGGCGTAGTAGTCCTCCAGGCCGGCGGCCACCTCGTCCGTGTAGTAGGACACGGTGAGGGGCGTGACCTTGCCCCGGCTCAACACGGCGCCACACCTGCGCCCTCACCGGTTGCCGGGAGGGTTGCTTTGGTTGCCGGCACCGCAGGGTGCCAGTGTCTGGATCGGTTGTGGTCGTGGTTGGTGGCGGTGGTGTGAGCGGTGGTCGCGGTGGTCGTGAGTCGGTCGTGGACGTGGTGGAGAGCTGATGGTGCGGTGGTGGTGAGGTCGTCGGTGTCGGTGGGAGGTGGGTAGGCGAGCTCGGGATGGTGGACGGTGAGCGCGTGGTTGCGCGGGTCGTGTGCGGCGGCGGGCGAAGGGCTCACGTGGTCGGAGAGGTGAGCACCCGGGTGGTCGAGACCGGCGCTGACGGCGACGGGCACGGGGGACGTCACCGGGGCTCCATGGCGTCGGTGCCCAGCTCGAACAGGGCTTCTTGACCAGGCCGGGGACGGCGGGGCCCAGGGCCGGTCCCGTCCGGAGTCGCCGACGACCGGACACGGAGACGTGGGACCCGGTGCGGGGACGACCACGGTGATGCCGTCGCCAGGGTCGAGGCGCACCTCGTAGCGCGAGTGGACGAACTCGCCGCTGGCGCCACGTCGGCGGTGGCGAACCACGAGTCCGGCGTCGACCAGGCGGGCAAGCGCCCGCGCCGCGGTGTCCTTGCTGACGCCGAGGTTGGCCGCGATGCGCCGCACGTTGGTGGCGGCCACGAGATTCCCGTGGGCGTCGGCCTCGTCGGGCCCACCAGGCGGAGCTCTCTGCGGGCCACCATGGCCGCAAATTACGTCGCTGTCATCCCTTCGTCAACGG
>JAHWJU010000144.1 GCA_019348255.1 Actinomycetota bacterium
CGGGCAGTCTCAGCTCCGCATGGCGAAGCTCAGGCTGCCCAAACTCGTCGGACCGGCTCAGAAGACCGGTGACAGCGCCCACCCGGGGCCGGCCCCGGTGGCCAGCACGGCGAGGGCGGCCAGCACTGCGTTGCGGACCAGCTCCCGCGTCGACACCGGCCGCTCGCCGCCGGAACCGAAGCAGGCGCAGGGAGCCTCGGCGCCGGCGGCCACGGCCCGAACGATGACGATGCTGAAGGCTGCGAGCAGCAACAGCGCCGGCCAGCCGCCGAGGCGCGGACGTAGCACGAGCGCGGCCGCCACGAACGCCTCCACCACCGGCACCACCACCGCCAAGACCGACGGGGCCGGCAGCCGCAGGTCCTGGAACGACGCAATGGTCGCCGGCCGCCGGCGCAGCTTGGCCACCGCCGCCCAGCCCAGCAGCCCGGCCAGGGCCAAGGCCGCCAGCCGGCCGGCGTCGTGCATCAGGGAGAAGGCGCCGGCTTCTCGAAGGCGGCCACGAACTCCAACACGGTGCGCACCCCGAAGCCGGTGCCGCCCTTGGGCAGGTAGGTGTCGGCCTCCTCCCGGAAGGCGGGGCCGGCGATGTCGAGGTGCACCCAGGGCCGGTCGCCCACGAACTCCTGCAGGAACAGCCCGGCGGTGAGGGCGCCGGCCTTGCCGTGGGCGGCTCCGATGTTCTTGATGTCGGCCACCTCCGAGTCGATGTGGCGCCGGTACCGCTCCGGCAGAGGCAGCCGCCACACCGGCTCCCCCACCCGCTGCGCGGCCGACTCGACCTGCCCGGCCAGTCCTTCGTGGTTGGACATGAGGCCGGCGATCTCGGCGCCCAGGGCGACGACGCAGGCTCCGGTCAAGGTGGCCAGGTCCACCATGGCGTCGGGATCGGCCTCGACGGCCAGGGACAGGGCGTCGGCCAGCACCAGGCGCCCCTCGGCATCGGTGTTCAGGACCTCCACCGTCTTGCCGTTGCGGATGCGCAGCACGTCGCCGGGCTTGATGGCCCGGCCCGACGGCAGGTTCTCGGTGCAGGCGGCCAGACCGACGACCTTGACGTCGGAGTCCATGGCGGCCACGGCCGACATGGCTGCGATCACCGCGGCAGCCCCGCTCATGTCGCACTTCATGGTCATCATGCCTTCGCTCGTCTTGATCGACAGGCCGCCGGAGTCGAAGGTGATGCCCTTGCCCACCAGCGCGACGGTGGCCCGGGGGTGCTCGGGGGAGTACACGAGCCGGATCAGGCGGGCCGGTTCCTCGGAGCCGGCGGCCACGCCCGCCAGCCCCCCCAGGCGCTCGTTGGCGATGTCGGCCTCGTCGTAGACCTCGATCTCGAGCCCCTCGCGCTCGGCCACCTCCCGGGCCACCGCCTCCAGACGCCGCGGCGTCATGGCCCCGGCCGGCTCGTTGACCAGGTCGCGGGCCAGGGCCACGGCGCCGGCCACCCGTGCGCCACGATCGAGCCACGGCTGCAGCTCGGAGGAATCGGCACCGACCACGGTGACCGACTCCAGAGAACAAGGCTTCGGCTCGCTCTTGTAGGTCCTGAACTGGTAGCTGGCCAGCACCATCCCCTCGGCCAGCGCCTGGGCCGCGGCGGGGCGACCGAGGCCCTCCGGCACCGCGTCGAGCAGCGTGGTGGCGAGGGTGGTGGTCCTCCATGCCGCCTTGACCGCGGCACCGGCGGCCCGCCTCAGCGCCTCGAGGTCGAGCGCTTCACGCTCACCCATGCCCACCGCCAGCACCGTCGTGCCGTCGCCGGCCACGAGCGGCTCGGTCTGGCCGATGTCGGCGTCGAAGTCGCGCCCTTCCAGGGACCCCAGGTCGAGATCCACCGGCGTGCCCGCAGCCAGCTCCAACCCCGAGAAGACCGGCACCGCCAACACGGCCACGTCGGCCGGCACCCCGGTGGCGGTGGTGAAGACGACGGACGCGATCGACCCGCCGACAGCGGCGGCACCGGCCATCTTCATACCTCCTGCGAACGGGCCGGCACCGACGCGCCCTCCTGCCAGCGGGCCATGGCCCACAGCAGACTGGAGAGGCGGTTGAGGTACGGCACCACCGAGGACCCGGGGCTGACGACGGCGAGGCAGCGGCGCTCTGCCCGCCGGACGACGGTCCTGCCCACGTCCAGCAAGGCGGACAGGCGGTTCTGGCCCGGCAGCACGAACTCGTTGGGCATGCTGAAGCGCTCGGTCATCGTGTCGATCTGATCCTCCAGCCGTGTGACCATCTGGGGGGTGACGAGGGTGGCGCCGGCTGCCAGCTTGTGCCGGTTCTCGGGCAGGGTGGCCATCTCCGCCATGAGGACGTAGAGGTCGCGCTCGACCTGGAGCAACAGGTGGTCGACCTCGCTCCCCCGCTCCGTCTCCGCCCGGGCCAGCCCCAGGAAGGACTGCGCCTCGTCCACGCTGCCATAGGCCTCAGGGGCCAGGCTGTCCTTGCGGACCCGGCCGCCGAAGTACAGCCCCGTCGTCCCGTCGTCGCCCTTGCGGGTGTAGAAGGTCACGGGCGGACACTACTTTCGCTCCTCCGTCACCTTTCCCCGCTCGACCTTCAACGTCCGGGTGACCTCCACCGCCTCGAGCAGGCGACGGTCGTGGGTCACGAGCAGCAGCGTCCCCTCGTAGCTGTCGAGCGCCCGCTCCAGCTCCTCGATGGCGGCAAGGTCGAGGTGGTTGGTGGGCTCGTCGAGCACCAGGCAGTTGACCCCGGTGGCCATGAGGACGGCCAGCATCGCCCGGCTCCGCTCCCCCGGCGACAGCCGTGCGCCGGCACGGTCGACGTGACCGGCGCCGAGGCCGAACTTGGCCAGGAGGGAGCGGGCCTCGGACAGCTGGTCGATGCCCGAGGCCGCCTGGAAGGTGTGCAGGACCGGCTCGGGCCCCCCGAACAGCCGGCGGCCCTGGTCGAGGGTGCCCACGTTCACGCCGGGACCGAGCGTGCGCGCCCCCTCCTCCGGCGTGAGCTCGCCCAGCAGGGTGAGCAACAGCGTCGTCTTGCCTCCCCCGTTGGGGCCGACGACGACCACCCGCTCCCGCCAGCCGATCTCCAGGTCGACCGGCCCCAGGGTGAAGCTGCCGCGCCGGACCACTACCCCCTCGAGGCGGGCCACCACCTCGCCGCTGCGGGCGTCGCCGCCGAAGTGCAGCTGGAGGCGCCAGCTCTCCCACGGCTTGTCGACGGCGTCGAGGTTGGCCAGCGCCCGCTCCGTCACCCTCACCTTCGACGCCTGCTTCTCGGTCCGGTTGACCCGCCACCCCCGTTGGGCCCGGTCGTTGTCCTTCGGGTTCTTCTTGTCCTTGGTGACGCCGCTGTCGGCCCACGAACGCTGATCCCGCAGGCGCTCGGTGAGCCGGGCGGACTCGGCCCGGAACCGGTCGAAGGCCTCGTAGCGCTGGCTGCGGGCCAGCTCCCTCGCCGCCACGTAGTCGCTCCAGCCGCCGGCGTAGTCGATCCCCCGGTGGCTCTCCTCGTCGATCTCGAGGATGCGCCGGACGGTGCGGTCGAGAAAGGCCCGGTCGTGGGACACCACCACCGCTCCACCGCCCAGGCCGTCGAGGAACCGCTCGAGGCGCTCGAGGCCGGCGAAGTCCAGGTTGTTGGTGGGCTCGTCGAGCAGGAAGACGTCGAAGCGGGCGAGCAGGACGACGGCCAGGGCCGCCCTCGCCTGCTGGCCGCCGGAGAGCTCGCTCATGGCCACCGCCAGCCGGTCGGCCGGCAGCCCCACGTCGGCACAGACCTCGGCGGAGCGGGCGCCGAGATCGTCTCCCCCCAGCGCCAGGAACCTCTCCATGGCCTCGGTGTAGGGCTCCACGGCCGCCGGGTCCGATCCCAGGGCGGCGGTGAGGCGGTCCAGCTCGGCTTCGGCGGCCGCCACCCCGGTGCGGCGGCTCAGGTACTCCTGCAGCGTCTCTGCGGGCCGCGCCTCGACCTCCTGGGGCAGCCACCCCACTTGGAGGTCGGCCGGCGCCCGCTCCACCGTGCCGGAGTCGGGCGACTCCAGCCCGGCCAGTATGCGCAGCAGGGTCGACTTGCCGATGCCGTTGGGCCCCACGAGTCCGAGGCGGCTGCCGGGGCCCACCGCCACGTCCACGTCCTGCAGCACGACATGGGTCCCGAAGGACTTGGTGATGCCGCGGGCCCTGAGCATGCCGACAAAGTAGAGGGGGTGCCGCCCCTGCCCCCCTAGACTTTGGCCGTGGCCAGCTACGTCGACCTCGTGCGCGAGCGGGTCGTCGTGTTCGACGGAGCCGTCGGCACCAACCTCCAGCTCCTGGAGCTGACGCCCGACGACTTCGGCGGTCCCGCGCTGGAGGGCTGCAACGAGGTGCTGGTCGACACCCGGCCCGATGTCGTGGCCGAGCTGCACCGCTCTTTCCTCGACGTCGGGGTCGACGTGATCGAGACGGACACCTTCGGTGGTTTCCCCACCGTGCTGGCCGAGTACGGCCTCGCCCACCGGGCCCACGAGCTGAACGTGAAGGCGGCCACCATCGCCCGGGAGGTGGCCTCCGGCTACGACGCCCTGGTGGCCGGATCGATGGGGCCGGGCACGAAGTTCCCCAGCCTCGGCCACATCGGCTTCGCCGAGCTTCGCGATGACTTCCAGGTACAGGCCGAAGGCCTCATCGAAGGCGGCGTCGACCTGTTCCTGGTGGAGACGGTGTTCGACCTGCTCCAGGCGAAGGCGGCGATCATCGCCTGCCGGCGAGCCATGGCCAAGGCCGGCGTCGAACTGCCGATCCAGGTGCAGGTGACGATCGAGCTCACGGGCCGGATGCTCCCCGGCACCGAGATCGCCGCCGCCCTCACCGCCCTGTCGGCGCTACGGCCGGCGGTCATCGGCCTCAACTGCGCGACGGGGCCGGTCGAGATGGGCGAGCACCTGCGCCACCTCACGCAGAACTCGCCGCTGCCCATCTCCTGCCTGCCCAACGCCGGCCTGCCGTCGGTGGTCGACGGCCGGATGCACTACGACCTGACTCCGGCCGAGCTGGCCGAACACCACGCCCGCTTCATCTCCGAGCTGGGGGTGTCGGTGGTGGGAGGGTGCTGCGGGACGACGCCCGAGCACCTTCGGGCGGTCGTCGAGCGGTGCCGGGACCTGACGCCGGCGCGGCGCGACGTGACGGCCGACCCCGGCCTCGCCTCGATGTACAGCCACACGTCCTATGACCAGTCACCGTCGTTCCTGGTGGTGGGAGAGCGCTCGAACGCCAACGGCTTCAAGCGCTTCCGGGAGGCCATGCTCGACAGCGACTGGGACACCTGCGTGCGCATGGGCCAGGACCAGGTGGCCGAGGGCTCCCACGTGCTCGACCTGTGCGTCGACTACGTGGGCGAGGACGGCGTCGAGGACATGACCGAGCTGGCCTCCCGCTACGCCACCCAGATCACGGTGCCGTTGATGCTCGACTCCACCGAGCCGGCGGTCATCGAGGCGGGGCTGCAGTGGCTGGGCGGAAAGGCCATCCTCAACTCCGTCAACCTGGAGGACGGCGACGCTCCCGGCACCCGCCTCGACCGGTTCCTGTCGCTGGCCCGGGAGTACGGCGCCGGCGTGGTCTGCACCTGCATCGACACCGAGGGCCAGGCCCGTACCGCCGAGTGGAAGCTGCGGGCGGCCCGCCAGATCCACGACCTGGCCGTCGACCGTTACGGCATCGACCCAGAGGACCTGTTCTTCGACCCCCTCGCCCTCACGCTGGCCACCGGCATCGACGAGAGCCGCCGTGACGGCATCGAGA
>JAHWJU010000145.1:0-2655 GCA_019348255.1 Actinomycetota bacterium
CGCCGTCGTCGGCCACCAGCCAGTAGCCGGCAAGGCCGCGCTCGGCTTGGCCGGCGCGGGTCCCGGGGTCGGTGCCGCCGCCGGTGCCGCCGCCGGTGCCGCCGGTGCCGCCGGTGCCGCCGGTGCCGCCGGTGTCCCCGGTGCCCCCGGTGCCCGTGCCGGCTGCCGTGACCGTGCAGGAGCCGGTGCCCGCGGCCACCTCTGCTGCCCCGGCCGGGGCCGGGCGGGTCGGCGGGGGATCGAGGTTCGTGGCTTCGGCGCTCAGCGGCGGCACCGGCCCGGGCGCGGCCACCTTGTAAGGCGGAGCCGGCGGCGAGTAGGTGATGACCCTGACCTGGTCGACCGCGGCACCCTGGAAGGGCGGCGTGGAGATGTTGAAGTCGCTCACCAGGTTGAACCGGATGCGGATGTCCCCGGGCGGGCGAGCGAACACCACCCGGCGGGAGTCGAAGGCGGGGTACGACTCGCTCTTGCCCTGGTAGCGGGCGGCCACCTCCCACGTGATGCCCCCGTCGGGGGAGTACTCCAGCTGTAGGGCGTCACTGGTGCTGAAAACGCCTGCTGTGTCTTCTAAGTGGTGGCGCTCGGCGAACTCCACGGCCACCGCCGTGCCCGCCGATGCGTTGGCCGGCGCGATCAGCAGCGCCTCGTTCTCGTCGCCGTAGGGCTCGGCGTAGAAGGCGTTGCCCGAGCCGCCGTGCCCCGGCGGCCGGCGGTCCCAGGTGGTGTCCGGCGGGACATCCACCATCGGGTCGTGGTCGATGGTCCGGGTGGTCCAGCCTTGCGGGCCCGACTCGAAGTCGTAGAACGTGTTGGTGGTCACCGGCCCCAGGTCGGTGGGGGGGAAGGTGGGCCGGAAGAAGTCCCAGCCGGCGCCGCCGTTGGTGGCGGTCGTGCTGGCGCCGTTGCAGGCGGTGGAGCGCACCGCGAACTCGTAGCGTTTGGCCGGGTCGAGACCCAGCACCTGCACCTGGTGGACGCGGTTGCGCACCGGCGTCCCCACCTGCAGGAAGGTCTCGGTGCCCCGCTCCCGGAACAGCACCATGGAGTCGGAGTCGACGTCGGTGCGCCACGAGACGGTGGCCGAGTTCTCGGCCAGCCCGCGGTGGACGCCTACGTCGGCGATGGTGGGCGCCGGCGTGGCCTCGTCGCAGGGAGTGAAGGGCGGGCTGCCGCTGCCCTCGGTGAACAGGATGAGCTTGGGCCGCAGGTCCAGGCCGCGCGAACGGCGGTTGTAGCCGAAGTCGGCCGAGACGATGGTGTTCTCGGGCGGGTGGGTGGAGTCGTAGCGGAAAGCCGCCCGCCGCTCACCGTCGGCCACCGTGTCCAACGTGGCCTTCAGATCGGCGATCTGACCACAGCCAAACGTGTAGTCCCAGCGGGTGAGGCCCCCTTCTCGCATGGTCGTCTCGGGCAGCACCCGGGCGTCGGGCGGAGCGTTGTGGATCTCCTCGTAGGTCTGGGTCCCCCACTCGGGCTCGAAGGATTCGGGCAGCAGGTCGACGGTGAACACGGGGTCGGGCCGGTAGCGGTTGGCCCAGTCGTGGGCGGTGCGCAGCTCCACGGCGGCACCGGTGATCTTGGACGTGTCCACCGATTCCGGCAGCCGGAACATGAAGGCGCCGGCCAGGCCGTCGCCCTCGAAGATGCCGGCGTACATCTGCTTGCCGACACCCCACTGGTCACCGCTCGAGGCCAGCTGGGCCGTGTCCCTGGCCAGCGGCTGGAAGACGGTGGCCGGGGAGGTGAAGCTGGCAGGGGCCGTGACCTTCTGGTTGGCGAGGTCGGTTGCCGTCACCTGGGCCTGGTACGCCTGTCCCGCGGCCAGCCCGGCCACGAAGATCTCGTGTCGGTAGCCGACCACTGGCTTGTTGTCGTAGTTGGGCGAGGACTCGTGGGGCTGACCACCGGGTCTGCCGGGGTAGCCGCCGGCAGGCGTCTTGTAGATGTCGGTGTAGGTCACCGACTGCCCGCCGACGGTCAGCGTGGCGGTGGCGGTGGTGGGCTCGTTGGTGCTGAAGGTGATCTTGGTGAGGTCCGCACTCACCGGCTCGGCCAAGAGGTTCGATATGGCGGGCGCTCCGGCGACGTCGCTCAACAGCGGCGGACCGGGCACGAAGGAGCTGGCGCCGGTGGAGCCGGCGGGACCGATGTTGCCGCTGGCGGCCAGCGCGAATCCCTGGGGGCCGAGGGCGATGGGCGGGGCGATCACGGTCACGGTGTAGGTGCCCGGCGCCGGGTTCGCTATGCGCACCTTCTCGACCGGGTTGCGTACGTCGGGCACGCCTGGTCCGGGCAGGGTCTCGTGCTCTGGCGAGCTCGGCGTCACCCGGGTGTTGAAGTTGTTGCCGACATAGGTGGTGCCGCCGGGGCCGGTGATCACCAGGTCGAGGTTGTTGACCAGGGCCGGGCTTCCCACCGGGGCCAGATCGGGCGCGTCGGTCCACGCCAGCGACACTTCGAAGGGCTTGCCGGCCGCCACCGGGATGGTGAAGGAGCGCTCGGCTGGCGTCGCCGCGACGGGAAAGGCTCCCTCCGGTCCCGTCTCGCCCCGATAGACGTCGCGGTACCAGTTGTTGAGCGGGTCCTTGCCGATGGCGTCGTCGAAGTACAGGGAGTTGTCGAGGTTGACCAGGCCGAAGCCCTGGCCCATCG
>JAHWJU010000145.1:2755-5616 GCA_019348255.1 Actinomycetota bacterium
TCGTCGAAGTACAGGGAGTTGTCGAGGTTGACCAGGCCGAAGCCCTGGCCCATCGACGGGTACTGGCCCTTGAGCGCGTGCACGGTGCCGTCGTCACCGGTGTAGTGGCCCCTCATGCGGGTGGCGCCGTTGATCAGGGTGGCCTTGACCAGCGCGGCGGAAGGGTTCCACCGACGGGCGGTGGTGCGGTTCCCACCGGCGAAGCCGTTGCCGTTGGCGGGCCCGAAGCCGTCCCAGAAGTACTGCCGCACCAGGGTGGCGGCGCCGGCGAGCACCGGCCCCGACATCGAGGTGCCCTGGGCGACGTGGTAGTCGGCCTCAGTCCCACCCTTGGGCGAGATCACGACCTCGCCCGGGGTGGCCAGATCGACGCCGTAGCGACCGTCGGCCGTGGGCCCGTGGGAGGAGAAGTTGGCCATGGAGTCGATGGCCACCATGGGCTGGCGGCCGTTCGACGAAGCACCGCTGGCCAGGTTGTTCTTGGCCACCCCGGGCGCCCCGATGCTGCCCGCGTCGGGGCCGGCGTTGCCGGCCGACACCACGATGGCCATGTCCTCGTGGTCCCAAACGAAGTCGTCGAGGGCGATGGCATCGCCCAGGTCGACGAGCGGGATGCCGAGGCCGTAGGAGTTGTTGTGGGTCCTGGCGTCCTCGAAGGGCTTGTACTCGGGGTCGTTCTGGTAGCTGGCTTGGTGGGAGCCCCGGTCGACGACCGACCCCGGGTTGCGGGGCCGGTAGGCCTGGCGCCACAGCTGGTAGGAGTCGGCGGGCAGGACGAGGCCACCGTTGGCGTTGGCGATGTTCTGGTGGACGAGGCGGGCCCCGGGGGCGATCCCGTCGTGGCCGTCCCACAGGCCGGGGGTGCCGGCGTCGCTCACCACCGAGCCGGCGGTGTGGGTGCCATGGCTCGACTCGTCGTACATGTTGGGCCCGGTGGCACCGAGGTCGAAGTAGGCGGCCATCTTGCGGTGGTTGGTGTTCTTCTTCGTCACATCCAGAAGCTGGCGCTTCAGAGTCCCAGGGTTGGTCTGGACGTAGTCGGCCTCCTTGCAGGTCGGGTTGCAGTCGCGGAAGGCCACGTGGGCCCGGCCGTTGCTGTCCGGGATGTAGTTGACGCCGGTGTCGGCCACGCCGGCGGTCTGGCCGGCGCCGGTGAGGCGGGCGACGACGGCCTCGCCCGCCAGCTTCACCGCAGTGGCGGCGTGGACGTCGCGGTGCGCGGTGTCGATCACCCACCGGGCCTCGGCGTTGAGGGGATGGGCCTGGAGCCGTATGCCGATCCACTCCACCGCCGGCACGGCTGCCATCGCCGGTATCGACGACGCCGTGGCGCGGACGACGAACACGGATCCCGAGGCCTCCACCACTTCGGCTCCCGGCACCGCGGCCAGGGCCCGAGCGGTGCCGTCGCGGTCGGGCTCGGCCCGGAAGGTCCGCACCAGGTAGTCCTGGGTGCCCTGCAGGTCGAGAAGCCCGGGGAGGCCGTTGACGGCCACCGGCACCCGCCACGCCGGCTGGAAGTACCCGCTCCAGCGCACGGCGGTGCTGGTGGCGATCCGGGCCCGCTGGGCCGGCGTCGCCCGCACCATGTAGGTGTCGTCGTGGATGTAGCCGGCCACCGAGCCGCCGGCGGCGGCGACGGCGTCGACCACGGCCGGGAACTGCTCGTCCCGCACCTGCACGAGCCAGTACTGGGCCACGCCGGCGGGCAGGCCGGCCTCGTCCACCGAGGGGAGGGCGCTGGTCGAGGGGCCGCTGGTGGCCAGCGGATCGAAGGCTCCGGCCTGCAGGCGGATGAGGTTGCTGCCGGGCCTCGTCAGGTTCGGGAGCTGGCCGATGCCCTTGACCTTCTTGCCCAGGACGCCGGGGTCGGCGCCACTACCCGCCGTGGTCTGGGGAGCCGCCTGGGCACCCGACCCCGGGGTCATCGACAACCCGAGCAGCAAGATGACGACGAAAAGCGACGCAATCCTACGCGGCTGGCTCATTTGACCCCTCACGGTGGTGGAGCTGAGGCTGAAAACTGTAACGCTGAAATGCGCTTAACGGTTCACGCGCCACCGCCGGCCTCTTCCCGACGGCGAAGCTCGTCCTCCCTCTCGGTCAACTCCCGCTCCCACGCCGCCAGGCGCTCCTCTTCGAGCCGCTTGGCCTCCAGCCGCCGGTCCAGCTCGGCGTCGAGCTCGGCGTAGCGCGCCCGCCGCTCCCGCTCCTCGCGTTCGCGCGCTGTCTCGTGCATCCCGGTGCGGGCGTCGAGGTGGGCGTCCCAGCGAGCAGTGCCCGACCGGGGGGTGGTGGCCCCCGGGAGCAGGCTGGCGTTCTCGGGCCGCCCCAGCAACAGCCACGCCAAGGCCCCGAGGCCGGACAAAAAGATCACGACCATGAGCCACACCGTCTTGGGCAGGTTGCGGCACATGCTCTCGTCGGTCGAGATCACATCCAGGATGGCCCAGACCCAAAAAGCGATCAGAACCAGCCCGAAGATCCCACCGCCGTAGAGCATGCGGCCGAGGGTACCGCCGGCCGGTGCCGGTGGCTATGGCGATCTTGCCAACTGCTGCTGGTCGGTGCGACAATGGCCGGCGATGCCGTCGCGCCGTTCAGAGCTCGTAGTAGTCACCTAGCGCACGCCGCGACTCTCGCGCGTGCGCTGCCCACGACCTCCCTTACGGGGGGTCGTTTTGTTTTCTACGTTTCTTCCAGGAGCCAGCAGATGACCAAGATGTCCGGAGGCCAGGCCCTCATCAAGAGCCTCGAGATGATGGGGGTCGAGGTGATGTTCGGCCTGCCCGGCGGCGCCATCCTTCCCGTCTACGACCCCATCATCGACTCGCCCATCCGCCACATCCTCGTGCGCCACG
>JAHWJU010000044.1 GCA_019348255.1 Actinomycetota bacterium
GGGGGGATCCTCGGAGGAACGGCGGTTCCGCCGATCGGTACGAGGCGGTGTCCAGAACCCGCGGCTCTTCGAGTAGGTCGGAGCGGCACCTCCGGCCGCGCTACGCGCCGATCGGTCTTTCGTGGGACAGCCCACGCAGGTCGCATGATAGAGAGCGTCCTGAGGATGCCTGCCCGCGGAGGTTGCCCGCCGGGACCGCAAAAACGCGGCACGACGGCGGCACGAGGTGTGGCGCAAGGTAATGCGCGCCTAAGTCGACACCGCTCGGTACGGCACCGATGTGGCGCGAGCTAACGCTCGGGCCGCATTTGCACGGTTCTCCCGTTCTTGTTCAGGTGAGCAGCAGGATGAGCAGGATGATCAGCAGAAGGCCGCCCAGCCCAATCCCTGGCGTTCGGTATGAGCCCCCGCCATAGCCGAAGGCGCCGAGGACGACGAGCACGAGCAGCACCACAAGGACGATCTCGATGAGCCCCATGCAGCGTCCCGTTCCCAATTGCGCCCTCGCCGAATCGTGCTTCCACTTCCCCCTGCCTCGCGTTTCCCTCTCAGGGTGACCGGTTACCGCCCGACCTCGGCACCTTCCGGGTGCCCGGTGCCGGACGATCCCCTTCCGGGATGGTTGCTGAGTCGGTCGGCCTTGAGCAGGCGCGCTGATGTTTCGCTCCTCGCCATCCGCTTGGAGGCCTGAAGTGCTCCTGGCCCCCTAGCCGTTCCTCGTGTTTGGCAGGCCGATGACCACGCAGCACTCGTCGGGACGCAGGTCGAGACGCGCATGGATCCCAGCCGCCCGCAGGCCCGAGACGACCCCCTCGACCAGCGCCAGGTTCATGCCGCACGCCAGCTCGACGTGCGCGCGAGCCAGGGTGTGGAAGGGGCAGTTGCGCAGGCGCAGCTCCTTGCCTTCGCGGTACGGCTCGAAGCCGAAGCGCCGGAGAGTCTCTTCGAGGGCGACGAGCTGATGGCGCCGGCCGGGCCGGCGGCCGAGCCCTGCCCTCGTCTTCGCCGGCGAGCCCACGGGAGAGTTCAACGCCTACCACGCCCGCACCGGCGAGCTGCTGTGGCAGCACCAGACCGGGAGCGGCCACCACAGCAACCCGGTCAGCTACAGCGTCAAGGGCAAGCAGTACATCGCCGTGCCAGTCGGATGGGGCGGATGGGTCAAGGGGTTCGCCCCCGGGGCACTGGGGGTGCCCAGAGGGGATGCGCTCGTCGTTTTCGCGTTGCCGTAGCGTGGCAGGCCCATGCTCACGCGGCATGTCGGCCAGGACGGTCGACACGAAGCGGCCGGAAACGGAGCGGCGCGTCAGGCGCCGCGAGGTGCTGCGGAGAAGTCGACCGTCACGTCGGTGAATCCCAGTGAGCGCACCAGGCCCACCAGCATCGCTTCGGTGTTCCGCTCCGCGGCTTCGACCACGCCGCTTTCCCGTGCCGCCCGCGCCAGCTTCTCCTCGGCCAGCAGGTAGAACTCCCGCTCACCGGAGGGGTTGTCGGAGAAGACGGACCCCAGCCGGTCCAAAAGTCCGCGGTCGCGGACGGCGACGTAGCTGCGGCTGAGATCCACGCGGGGCTCGGCCAGCTGGGCGCGCGGGAGCACGATCCTGACCGCGGTCCCCTTCTCGTCGACCTCGACGGCGTCGGCGGCAAGCCTGGAGAAGTCGACGTAGGCGTCGACGGTGCCCGCCGCCACGAACACGGTCCGCTCGCCCTTGAGGAAGGACGGCACGTAGCGGGCCTCCTCCTCGACGTCGAGCACCAACTCGAAGTGCGCACTCGACGCTCGGTACTGACTGAGGTCCTCGAGAGCCCTCAGCAGTGCAGGCTGGCTGCGGTCGACGGTGTCGCTGACGAAAGGGTTGCGGAGCGCGGGCATGAGGTTGGCCGCCGTGAGGACTACGACCAAGGCCAGGCCCGAGGCCACGGCGAGGGCGAGGGCGAGCACAGCCGGCTTTCGGCTACGACGGGGTGGCGGCAGCCCGGGAGGGGGCGACGCGGGCCGGCGGGTCATCGTCGCGGTCATGACCTCGAGGGTACCGGGGACGACGGAAGTAGCTGCGTCGAGCCAAGGCGGTCGGTGAAGCCGGCGACGGTGGCGTCACCGGACACCTCGCCGAATGGCACGCGCCTGCAAAGAGACTGTTTCCAGCGACGAGCGGGAAGGAACCCCTGGGTCCCAAATGTGCTCGCGAGGTGAGGCCATGAGGATTCAGGTCCAAGGCGCGGTCGGCGTCGATGTGTCGGAGTTCTTCCGCCCAGCCGTGGTGCCGGGCGACAGAGTCCCGGACCTGCAGCTGCTCGTCGGTGGGAGGTGGCGAACGGCAGCCAAAGACGATGTGTTCGACGTCCGCTCCCCGATCGACGGGAGCGTCATCGCCAGGGCAGCCAAGGCGTCGACTGACGACGTCGAGGAGGCGATCGCCGCCGCCTGGCAGGCCCGCGGGACCTTCCGGGCCACGCCGGCCGCCGACCGCCTCGAGATCTGTGCTCGTGCCGGCTCGATCCTCGCAGAGCACGCCGACACCTTCGCCAGAACCATCGTCGCCGATCTGGGCAAGACGTCCGAGCAGGCGGCGTCAGAGGTAAACGCGACCCGCGAGCGGCTGGGACTCGTTCGGGAAGAGGTGCGCAAGATCTTCGGGGAGTACATACCGGGAGACTGGATGGCCGACAGCGTCGGCAAGTCCGCGGTCGTGCTACGGGAGCCGGTCGGAACGGTCGCCGCCTTCGGCCCCTTCAACTACCCGCTGTACCTCGTGGCGTCCAAGATCATCCCGGCACTGGCGGCGGGCAACACGGTCGTCGCCAAGGCGCCGTCCGAAGCGCCCATATCCCTCGTGCTGTTCGCCCGGGTCCTCGAGGAGGCCGGGCTACCGGCGGGCGTGCTGAACATCATCACCGGCCCGGGCAGCGAGATCGGCAACCTGCTCGCCTCCCACGCCGACGTGTCGATGATCTCCTTCACCGGCTCCACGTCGGTCGGCCGCAGCATTGCCGCCGGCGCCGGCCCCAAGCCCATGCATCTCGAGTTGGGCGGGAACGCGGCCGGCATCGTCCTGGCTGACGCCAATCTCGATGTCGCCGTCGACAAGACGGTGCTGGGCGCGTTCAAGAACGCAGGACAGCGCTGCGATGCCATCAGCCGCGTCCTGGTCGAACGGCCCGTCTACGAGGAGTACATGGAGCGGATCCTGCATGAGGCCCAGCGCTGGACGATCGGAGACCCGAGGGCCGACACGACCAAGGTCGGTCCGCTGGTGAACGAGAAGGCGGCGGCGCGCGTGCACGAACTCGTGGGCGATGCCGTCGCCAAGGGGGCGCGGCTGGTCGCCGGGGGTGATGTCGACTGCGCTTACCACGAGCCCAGCGTCCTGGCCGACGTCCCGCTGGACGCCGACATCGTGTGGGAGGAGACGTTCGGGCCGGTGCTCACCGTGCTGCCCGTCGCCGATCTGGACACGGCGATCGAGCTGGCGAACCGCTCTCGCTACGGGCTTGACTCGGCGGTGTTCACCTCCAACCTCGAGCGCGCCTGGCGCACGGCCCGGGCCCTGGAGTGCGGTCAGGTCACGATCAACGACGCGCCCGCCCACGGCGTCGGCCACTTTCCCTTCGGCGGCCGGAAGCCGGACTCCGGCATCGGCCGCGAGGGGCTCGGCTACTCCATCGACGAGTGCACGGTCCTCAAGACGGTCGTCATGCCGGTGTAGGCCCGGTTCCCCGGGAGTCGGTCAGGAATTCGTCAAGTCGTGGATCGGCCAGGCACGCGGGGCCGGTCTCGGTGAACCGAACGACGATGTCCGCGTGAGCGGCCGAGGCTCGCACCCATGTCTCCATCCCTGGCCCGAGCACCTCGTCCCAGAACTGCTCCATCTCCTCCGGGGTGAACGCTCTTCCCGTCTCCTCGCGCAGTCTCGTCTCCCTGTCGAATCGCCGCTCCCGGGCAACGTCTGTCGGAACGGCGAGATGGAGGTGCCAATCGAGATACGGCAGGATTCGTCCGTAACCCTGGCCGTCGTAGCCGATGATCCACCCGTCGAACAGGACCACATCGGGGGCGTCATCGAGGCACTCGTCGGTGCTTCTGTCATCTCGAGACGGATCGAATCGCGGCAGAAGCAGTGGACGGGACCCGTCCTGAATGGCGGCCAGGGTCTCCACCATCAGGTCGATGTCGTGCGACCCGGGCGCGGCTCGCCACGCTATGCCTCTGCGTCCTCGCTCCCGGCGGGTGAGGTAGAAGTCGTCGAGCGAGAGGGTGACGGCACGCATTCCCACCTTCGTCAGCGAGCGCGCCACCGCCCTCGCGACCGTCGACTTCCCCGCCCCCGCCGGCCCGGAAACGGCGAACAGCCGAGGGCGCGACGCCCGGATCAACTGGACGACCGGCGCTACGCAGCAGGCCCGCAGCAGGGACCAGGAGTCCTCGTTCGAGGCTTCCGGAGGACCGACCACGTCGTCGGCCGCGGCCTGGCCGAGCGCGATCCACTGCCGCGTTCGATCGCTCTTCACGTCATCGTCCCGGATGCACGACCGTGTCGCTCAGAGTAGCTGGCGACGAGGTCAGGATCACGAGAGGATCCTTTGCGGCGTGCGTCGGTGGCGGCCGCTCGGATGGGGAACGGTGACAACCGTGACGCCTTCGATCCCATCGAAGTCGCCCGGGTTACAGGTGTAGAGGGCGAGATCGATACCGAGCGGTTCCGGTCCGGCGAAGCCGGGTCCGAGAACCCGTTGTACTCCAGGAGCGTCTTCGGTGAGAGGTCGTCGCCGACGAGGCGAAGCCAGCAGTCGATCAGCGGGCCGGTTAGCAGGCCGTTGCCGCTTGGAGGGTTCGGCACACTTCGGCCATTCGGGCCGGCGGCAGCACCGCCACTCTTCTTCGAAACGTGCCCCGAGGAATCGTGTGGATGTTGTCGAAGTTGATCACGCTGTCGGTCGGTACGCCGTCAGCCCTTGTCAACGCGAGCTCGGACACAAGGCCGCGTCGCGTCCGGGTGAGCGCTGCCACTACGACCGAGCCGATGCGATCGGCGACCGGGTCCCGGGTGAGAACCAGCACTGGCCGGTCGCCCCCAGGTGTGGCCGCAAACCAGATCTCACCCCGCTGCATCAACCGCCCAATCCGACCAGTCCTCCGAAGGACCCCAGTCGGCTATCTCGCCCAGCGCTCGCTCGCCCTCGTCGAGCGGCGCGACAGCCCATCGGTCTGCATCACCCTCCGACGCCAACCGGTTGAGGTGACGGCGCAGCGCTTCACGCAGAAGCTCCGAGCGGTCGATACCGAGCGCTTCGGCCCAGCGTTGCGCCTCGGCGGCGTCGCGGTCGTCCACACGGAAGCTGAGCATCGTCATACGAGCAGTCTACCTCGTATGACAGTCGCATGGCCCGGAGGAGTTCCCTTTCCTCCGAGGTCGCCGCCACCACCGAAGACGCCTCTGACCTGCGCTTTCCTTGCAGCCCCAACGGGATTCGAACCCGTGCCGCCACCTTGAGAGGGTGGTGTCCTAGGCCACTAGACGATGGGGCCCTGCAACGGCTAGCCATCGTAACAACCCGGCCTCACCGGCCCGGTAGGTGGCGAGCCGCTCGAGCGCTCGCCGGCGTAGGACGGCCGCTCCAGCAGGCTCGGCTGGAACGACTATGAGGCGGCCGAGCCCCTTGACGAGCTCGGGGGCGAGGACTCGAACCCCGAATAACTGGACCAGAACCAGTTGTGTTGCCGATTACACCACCCCCGAATGGGTGGATCCAGGCTACCCGCTCCGATCCGCCTCGCGCGCCTTGACGACCACCGTGTCGATGCGCATCAGGCGGCGGAAGCCGACGAATCTTCCAGCGGCCACGGCCACCGTCTCACGGCCGAGGTGGCGCAGCTCCCGCTGGCCGCTGATCGGCGAAGTGCGGGTCGGCGACACCGCTGCATCGAGGCCCAGCTCATCGGCCATGGCGCCGATCCGGGCCGCGTGGAAGGGGTCCGACACCAGCACGACCTTCGTCTTACCCCGCTTGCGCAGCTCGTTGGCGGCCGAAGCCAGGGACTGCCAGGAGTTGCGACCGTCCTTTTCGCGCAAGATGGCGCTCTGGCGAATGCCCTTGCGTTGGGACAGGTAGTCGGCCGATGCAGTCGCCTCGCTCGTCTCGTCCCCCGATGCCCGGCCGCCGGTGACCACGATGGTGGGGGCGAGCTGGCGCTTGTACAGGTCGGCGGCATGGTCGAGCCGAGCCCGCAGGACCGGCGAGGGCCGGCCGTTGTAGTGGGCGGCTCCGAAGACCACGATGGCATCGGCCGGCGCGGCCTCGTCCCGGCGTGACGCCTGGTACACGTGGACGAAGCTCACGCCCAGGTACACGACGAGGACCACGAGCACCAAGCTCACCAGCCGGCGCGCCAGCCGGAACACCGCTAGCCCTTCTCGAGGCGGGCCTGCGCCCGCCGCAGTCGGCCGAGGGTGCGCTCCCGGCCCAGGACCACGAGCGACTCGAACAACGGAGGCCCCACGGTCCGGCCGGTCACGGCCACCCTTATGGGGGCTTGGGCCTTGCCCAGCGAGAGCTCGAAACCTGAGGCCAGCTCCTCGGTGATCTGGTGGAGGTGGGCGGCACTCCAGTCGCAGTCGGCGTAGGCCGCCAGCGCCGCGGTGAGGATGGCGGCGGCCGGCGCCTTGCGCATGGCCTTGTCCCACGAGTCGAGGTCCATGGGCGGCACATCGTGCAGGAAGAAGTCCGTCATCGAGAGGGTCTCGGGCAGCGTCGCCCCCCGCTCCTGGATCACGGGGGCCATCGGGTCGATCACGGTTCGGCGGTACCACGACAGCGCCCGATCAACGAACTCCTCTCGGGGCAGCGCCCGCAGGTAGTGGCCGTTGAACGCCAGCAGCTTCTTCTGGTCGAAGGCGGCAGGTGAGCTGGTCACATCCTCCAAGCGGAACGTCTCGAGCATCGTCTCCAAGGGCACGATCTCCTGGTCGCCCGGCGGGGCCCAACCCAGGGTGCCCAGATAGTTGCGCATCGCCTCCGGCAGTATCCCCTCGTCCCGGTACATCTCCAGCGCCACCTTGTCGCGTCGCTTCGACAGCTTCTGGCGCTTGTCGTTCACGATGTTCGGGACGTGCGCCCACACCGGGGGATCTGTGTCACCCATGGCATCGCGCAGCAGCATCGCCTTGGGAACGTTGGGCAGGTGCTCTTCGCCCCGGATGACGTGGGTGATCCCCTGGTCCAGGTCGTCGAAGGCGTTCGCCATGATGAAGGTGGGAGAGCCGGTGGCGCGCAGGATGACGAAGTCCTCGATGCTGGACAGTTCGATCTCGGCCGTCCCCCGGATCACATCGGTGCGCCGCAACGAGCCGTGGTCGGGGGTCCTGAACCGCAGCGCCCTACCCGGCCCCGCGTCGAGGTCCAGGTCGCGGCAGTGCCCGTCGTAACCCGGCGTCTTCACGCCGGCCGCGGCGTTGCGGGCCTGTACTTCCTCCGCCGTGCAACCGCAGTAGTAGGCCCATCCCTGGGAATGCAGCTCCACGGCTGCTTCCCGGTGGCGCGGCGCGTTCGCCGACTGGAACACCGGCTCGCCGTCCCAGTCCAGGCCCAGCCATCGCAATGCGGCGTATATCCCCTCGATCCACTCCGGGCGGTTCCGTGCCTGGTCGGTGTCCTCGACCCGCAGAAAGAAAGAGCCCTTGTTCTGGCGGGCGAAGAGCCAGTTGAACAGTGCCGTGCGGGCACCGCCGACATGGAACATGCCCGTGGGGGAAGGTGAGAAGCGCACGATCGGGGGCGGGCTCATGGGCGGGACAAGGTTAGTGGTGCCGATCCCGCCGCCTCGGGCACCGTTTCGCCCATCGCGGCGCCGGGTACCGCGGGTAGCGCTCCGTCGCTGCCCACCGAGGTGCACATGCTCCGCTACATCCGTCGCCCGCTCCCCGCGCACGCCGGCGCGCACGGCCATGGCGCCTGAGGCCGCTGAGGGCGCTGGTGCGCCTTGCTTCGATGCGGCCATCATCGGCGGCGGTCCAGCAGGGTTGAGCGCGGCGTCGTGGCTCGGCCGCTACCGCCGGTCGGTGGTGGTTATCGACAGCGAGGAGTACCGGAACGCCTGCGTCGAGATGAGCCATGGCTACCTAGGCACCGACCCTGCGCCGCCAGCCGAGCTCCGCAGGCGGGCGCGCCAGGAGGTGGCCCGCTACCCGACGGTGACGTTCGCAAAGCTGCGGGTGGACCGGGCGTCGGGGATCCGCGACCGGTTCCTCCTGAGCGCGGGCAACGAGACCCTGCGGGCCCGGCGGATCCTTCTGGCCACCGGCGTGAGCGACGAGTACCCGGAGGTGAAGGGCTTCTTCGAGCACTACGGCGCCAGCGTCTTCCACTGCACCAGCTGCGACGGTTACGAGGCCAAGGACTGTGACATCGTCGTCTTCGGCTGGGGCAACCAGGTGACCGGCTTCGCCCTCAGCCTTTTGACCTGGGCTGCTTCCGTCAGCGTCGTCACCGAGGGACGGCACCTGGAGGCCGATCACGCAGACAGGGACCTGCTCGCCGCACGCGGCGTGACCGTCATCGAAGACGACGGCGTCGAGCTCGTCGGGCAGCGGGGCGGGCTCGAAGGGGTGCGGCTGGCAAGCGGCGCCACCGTCTCCTGTCAGCTCGCTTTCTTCAGCATCGCCCACCGCCCGAACAATCGACTGGCCACCGAACTGGGCTGCACGCTCACCGAAGGGGACTGCGTCGACGTGGACGGCGACGGGCTCACGTCAGTGCCCGGTGTCTACGCCGCCGGCGACCTGACGCCGGGCGTGCAGCTGATCGCCAATGCCGTGGCCAAGGGGGCAGTGGCCGGCATCGCCTGCGCGCAGTCCCTTCTCGGCGACAAGCCCTGAAGCGGCAGCTCGTCCCGTGATGACCCGAAGGTGATCCCTCGACGGGCCGATGGCCTTGCGCCACCGTCACTCCCACCAGCCGATGGCCCACTCCCGCTCACCCAACTCACCTGCGGCGCGACGAAAGGCGTCCATGCACCGCACCAGCTCCTTGTGCTGGCGCGGCGTGAGCTGCTCGACGATGGCCCTCAGCTCCCGGCGCCGGGCCCGGGTGATCGCCCGCACGACTCGAACCCCGACCGGTGTCAGTTCCAGCGAGATGCCCCGCTCCGCCGGCCTACGGCTGACGAGCCCCTTGGCCACGAGGCGGTCACACATGCGGGTGGCCGTCGACGGGTTCACCCGCAGTGCCTCAGCGAGGCCGACCAGGCTCTGGGGGCCCAACTGGCCGAGGGTCGCCAGTGTCCGCGCTTGAGGAAGCGTGACGTCCAGGGCCGCGGCATCGAGCGATCGCGTCGCTATCCCCACCAGCACCCGCGAGCCTGCTACGAGTGCATCCACCACCTCGTCGACATCGCCGTCCATACGCCGGGGCACCGATCTCCCTGTACCCGGAGCGGCCGTGGGTTGCACAGCGCAAAGAAGGGTACTGGTACTTGAGTTGCACTGTGCAAACCTCGCAAAGGAGCGTGATGACAATCCGCAGGCGCCTCCGTGAACATCCTGCAGGACCCCCCGCCGCTGCGGTCCGGCCCACATCAGGTGGTGTCGGTCGGGACACATCGGACGCGGCGGAGTCGGCCAGCGACGCTCTGCGGCGCTTCGACGACGACTTCCTGACGCGCCGTCGCCGCGTGGGCGGCCTCAGTCTCGGGGCAATGGCCTCGCTCGGCGTGGTCGCCGCCTACCAGATGGGACTCATAAGGCACGTGGCCGAGCCGCCCGTTTCTCTCTTCGACGCCGACCGGGTCGACGCGTCGGGTGAGGCATACCAGTACTTGAAGACTCCCGACGCGGCGCTGGGCCTCGCCAGCTATGCGGCGACGCTGGTGCTGGCGGGGACGCGGGCGGACCGCACACCCGAACAGATCCCGATGTTGTCACTGCTGTTGGGGGCCAAGGTCGCCGCCGACGCACTGGGTGGCCTCTACCTGACCCTGGAGCAGGGGACCAAGCACCGCCGCTTCTGCTCCTGGTGCCTGACCTCCACGATCCTCAGCGTCGCCATGGTTCCGCAGGTGGTACCGGAGGTGCGGGCTGCTTGGCAGTCCTTGCGGCGGCGCTGATGGAGGAAGCGGCCACCGATTCGGGGCCGAACGGCCCCTCGGCGCCTCTGCCGCCATCCATCGCCGCTCATCGCCTGCTCTCCAGCGGTCGCTCCGCCGCGCTGTTGCGGCCTGACGGCGAGATCGACTGGTGGTGCGCGCCGAACTACGACGACCGCCCGCTGCTCTGGGCGTTGCTGGATCCTGGCGGGGCAGCTTCGGTCTGGGAGCGAACGCGCCTGGCTTCGATCGAGGGGCCGCCTGCGGGGCCGGCGGCGCGCTCGTTGCTCAGGACCCGAGACGGCCTGGTCGAAACTCTGGACGGATTGGTGCCGTCCGGGGCCGACGGAGTGGTGCTGGTTCGGGCGGTGCGCTCGGCCGACGGAGGACCGGTGCCGCTCCGCCACCGCTTGACGGTCGGCGGATTCGACGGCGACTTCGGGCAGTGGCGGGGACCGGTGACGGAGGTCGGCGACCTTCGGGTCACGGTGACGACCGGGGGCACCCAGGAAGCTCGGGGCCGGGCGCTCACCTGCTCGTTGACGGCCGGCACGGATTGGGCCGGCGTCGCCGTCAGCGTGGGTAACTCCGACGCTCCATCCCTGCAGGAACTGGTGGCTGAACTCGAGGCGGCCGAGGCTCGATCGGGTCGCCGGCGGCACCGGGTGCGGTTGCCCAGGCGGCATCCGGGGCGCGCCGTCGACGCGCTGGATGTGCTGCGGGCCTGCACCTTCGCCCCGACCGGGGCAGTGGTGGCGGCGCCGACGACGTCTCTGCCCGAAGCACCCGGTGGCGACCGCCAGTTCGACTACCGGTACTGCTGGTTGCGGGACGCGGCTCTGGGCGTATCGGTTGCCGCCCTTCTGGGCGAGCAGGACGCGGCCAAGCACTACCTGCAGTTCGTGAACCACGTGGCCAGCGGACGTGTTCCCCACTCACCGCTGTTCAGCATCAGCGGCGGGCCTGTTCCGGAGGAGCGTGATGTCGCCGGCGTCCGGGGCTGGGCCGGTTCGCTACCGATCAGGGTCGGCAACGACGCCACCAACCAGGCGCAGTACGACGCCCTCGGCATGGTGGTGGAGGCGGTGTCGGTGTACCTGCAGACGGGCGGCTCTCTCGATGACCAGACGTGGGCGACGGTCACCGCCATCGCCGATGATGCGGCCACGGCGCCGAGCGGCCCCTCGAGCGGCATCTGGGAGCTGCGGGAGGAGCGCCATCTGGTGTCCGCGGACATCGGGCGGTGGCTCGCTCTCGACCGCGCCATCTGGATCGCGCGCGGGTGGCGGCCACTGGCTCATCGGCGCCACTGGAAGCAGGCCCGACAGCAGCTCCGGGAACGTGTCCTGGAGGCGCTCACCGACGACGGGCTGCTGCCACAGACCTATGACGGGCCGGCCCGTGCCGACGCGTCGGCCCTGATGGTCCCGCTTTTCGGGATGCTCGGCCGCAAGGACCCACGGGCCAGTCGATTGATCGATGCCACGCTTCGAGAGCTACGGGCCGGTCCGTACCTCTACCGGTACGAGCCGGACGAGTCCGACGGGTTCACCGGCCGCGAGGGTGCGTTCATCCCGATGTGCTGGTGGGCCGTGTCGGCACTCGCCGCGGTGGGGCGGGTCGAGGAGGCTCGCGACCGGCTGGACGAGCTCTGCCGCCGGCTCCCGCGTCTGCTCGCCGAGGAGGTTGACCCCGCCACCGACGAGGCCCTCGGGAACGTGCCCCTCGTCTGGTCGCACATCGAGCTGGCGCGGGCGCTGTATCTGGTCGATGCCGCCGAGCGACGAGCCCGTTGGGGTGCGGCCGGGCTGTGGGCCTGGCGGGTCGGCCGGTACCTGCGCCTGCGGCTCGCCAACCGCGACTCCGGCCTGGACGAGGAGGAACGATGAGCACCATCGGTAGAGAGACCACCGTCGTCGTCACCGGCGCCAGCTCAGGCGTCGGACGCGCGACCGCGAGGCTCCTCGGTCAACGGGGGGCAAGCGTGGCTCTCCTGGCCCGGGGGCTCGACGGGCTGCATGCTGCCGCCGAGGAGATCGAAGCCGCCGGAGGCCGGGCCCTCGTCCTGCCGACGGACGTCTCGGACGCGGATGCGGTGGAACGAGCGGCATCCCGGGCCGAGGAGCAGCTGGGGCCCATCGACGTCTGGGTGAACAACGCCATGGTGGCCGTGCTGGCGCCGGTGAAGGAGACGGACGCAGCTGAGTTCCGCCGCGTCACCGAAGTCACCTACCTCGGCTACGTCCACGGCACGCTCGCGGCGCTGAAGCGGATGTCCGAGCGCGACCGGGGTGTGATCGTGCAGGTGGGATCCGCCCTGAGCCACCGGTCCATCCCGCTGCAGGCCACCTACTGCGCCGCGAAGCACGCCATCAAAGGGTTCACCGAGGCCCTGCGCTGCGAGCTCATCCACGACGGCAGCAACGTGAAGGTGACGATGGTCCAGCTCCCCGGGTTGAACACCCCGCAGTTCGACCAGGTCAAGACGACGCTGCGCCGTCATCCGATGCCGGTGCCCCCCGTCTACCAGCCGGAGGTGGCGGCTCGGGCCGTGGTTTGGACGGCAGAGAACCCACACCGGCGGGAGGTGTACGTGGGCGCGCCGACGCCGGCGGTCATCTGGGCCGGCCGGCTGGTTCCGGGGCTGGTGGACCGCTACCTCGCCCGCACCAACTACGAGGGACAGCAGAGCGATGCGCCGATAGCACCCGACCGCCGTTCCTACCTGTGGGAGCCCCTGCCCGGCGACCGGGGGGCGCACGGTGACTTCGGAGACATCGCCCGTGACCGCAGCCTTCAGTTCGAGCTCGCCACCCGGAGGCGGCAGTTGCTGGTGGGAGCCGCTGCTGCGGGCTTGTGGGGGGCTCTACGGCGGCGGCCGGCGAGCAGAGGTGGCCACCGCCGCTCGACCTGATCGCGCGTCAGCCGTAACCGGGGTCGCCCCCCGGGGCCTACCCCGGACCGGCCATCCGGCGCGTCACCCGGTCGATGATGCGGAGGAAGGAGTCCGCATCGAGGCTCGCCCTCGTCGCACCCAGGCCATCGACCATCTCCAGTTGCAGGAGCTCGTCGACGTTGTCCTCGGCCACGCTGCCTCCGTAGAGGATCTCCGGCTCTGTCAGGCCCAGTCCTCGCAGCACGCCTTCGAGGTGCTCGACAGTCCGCCGGACGTGATCGGCGGGCGCCGCGCGCTCCGTCCCGATGGCCCAGGTGGGCTCGTAGACGACGACTATCGGCTGCTCTGCCACGTCGATCAGCGAGAGCCCTCGCCGCAGCCGGCGCTCGGTGTGTCCTCTGGCGTCGTGACCACGATCGTCCTCACCTACGAACAGGATGGGGACGAGCCCGGCCGATGCCACCGCGGCCACCTTGCGGGCGATGTGCTGGTCCGTCTCCCCTGCGGCGCGCCGCTCGCTGTGGCCGACCATGACGTAGTCGACCAGCCCGCTCAGCATCGTCGGGGAGATCTCGCCCGTGTAGGGGCCACTGGGCTCCCAGTGGCAGTTCTGGGCCCCGAGCCGCACCAACCGTTCGTCGGCCACGGCCCGCAGTGGCGCCAGCGCGACGAACGGAGGGCAGACGATGACCCGCGGCAGGACCGAGGCGGACCGGAGCCGCTGCCGGAGGCCGGCCTGGAGCGCCTCGAGCACCGCCTGCGCCTCCTCGACCGTCGGGTACATCTTCCAGTTGGCGAGTACGTACTTCAACGCTCGTGGAGCAAGGTCTGCGCTCCGGTCAGTCGAGCGGGCTGACGGGCTCCGGGCGGACCCACCGGCGCTCGGTGGCCGCGGTCCGCACGGCGTCGAAGACCGACTGGACCCGCAAAGCCTCCTCGAGCGAAGGGTCGGGAGCTGCGCCGTTCCTGATGGCGGCCCAGAAGTTGCGGGCCAGGCGCTTGAAGCCCCCGCTGGAGCTGTCGTCCAGTGGGCCGTCGCACCGCAGCTCCTCGGATGCCCGGCCCCACCAGACCCGCTGGTCGGCGTCGAGGCGCACCGTGCCCTCGTCGCCGTGCAGCTCGATGACGTCGGGCCTGGCGTGGCGGGCCGTCGAGATGAGGCTGACGATGCCGAGGCCCCCTCCTCTGAACCGCAGGAGGATGCCATAGGCGTCCTCGGCGGTCACCGGCAGAAGCTCGTCGTTCCCGGAGGTGCGAACCCTCACGCCCACGTCGGTAGCGGCCGCGACGGCCTCGACGGGCGGGACGATCTGCAACAACAGGTCGAGATCGTGCACTCCGTACCCCTGCAGCCGTCCACCTCCCATCGTCGCGTCGTGAACCCACGTGTGCGGGCGGGAGTAGGGGTCGGCATGGTCCGACTGGACCAGCGACACCGCCACCATGCGAGGGCGGCCGAACACCTCGTGGGCGCGCTCGACCAGCCGCTGGCGCGTCTCTTTCAGGCGCAACTCGAAACCCACCGCTCCGATGACCCCCGCCTCCCTGACGGCCGCCGTGATCCGGCGGGCGTCGGCCATGTTGTCTGCCAGGGGCTTCTCGCAGAGCACGTGCAGTCCCTGTCGTGCTGCGGCTACGGCCATGGGCAAGTGGGTCACGACGGGGGTGGCGACATGGACGGCCTCGAGCCCCGGGAGCGAGAGGAGCTCCTCGAAGTCTGCCGTCCCCAGTTCCAGCCCCGCCTGGTCCGCCAGCTCTCTCGCTCGCTCCGGGCGCCGCGACCAGATGGCTACCGGCTGGAACTCCTCCAGCTCCCGGTAGGCGGGCAAGGCCACCTTCGCGCCGTAGCCGCCGCCGGCAATCGCGATCTTCACGGGGTTGTCCACGAGCATCCCCTCCGACAGAACGCTAACCCGTCAACCACGGCCGGCCTCCGCGACGAGGCCGGCATTCCTCACCGCTCAGGCTGCCCACCCGATGACCGGCTCTATCATCATGGGCGCGTGCGTCAGCCGGTTGAGGTGCATCCGGTGACACCGGATCGGTGGTCCGATCTGGTGGAGCTGTTCGAGCGGCCGGGACCCCGGGGCGGAACGCCCATGCCGGGGGCCGGGTGCTGGTGCATGTGGTGGCGTCACCGGACCGGCGAAGCCGCCAAGAACAAGCAGGCCATGCAGTCACTGGTCGCGGCCGGCACCGAGCCGGGGCTCCTTGCCTATGCAGATGGCCACCCCGTGGGGTGGGTCTCGGTGGGCAGACGGGAGCAGTTCGGGCAACTGATGCGGTCGCCGCAGTACAAGCCCCGCGACAGCGACCTGAACGTCTTCGCCATCGTCTGCTTCTACGTTGACCCCCGCTCGAAGGGAGCTGGGGTGGCGAGCGCTCTGGTCGATGCCGCAGTGGACTGGGCACGGCGCGCTGGTGCATCCGCCGTCGAGGCGTACCCGAACCTCAAGCCGGACTTCATGGGACGCCTTGACGCCTTCGAACGGCGCGGGTTCTCACAGACGGGGGTCGCAGGCAAGCGCGTGGTCGTCCGCCTCACCCTGTGACCGAGCGCGCCGTGGGCGGCCGAATCTGCACCGATCGGCCCCGGCCGCCGGTGTACCGTCAGTTCCAGAGCCCCCATGGCCTATCGAGTTCTCGCTGACGTCGTCGTATTGGTGCACTTCGCCTTCATCCTTTTCGTCGCGGTGGGCGCGCTGCTGGCTTGGCGGTGGCCCAGGATGGTCTGGGCCCACCTACCGGCGCTGGCCTGGGGCGTCGGCACCGTGACCATCGGGTTCCCGTGCCCGCTGACCAGCCTCGAAAAGGCGCTTGACCGCCGAGCCGACGGCGATGTCTACGACGGCGGCTTCATCGACCAGTACGTCGAGGACGTCGTCTACCCGGGCGAGTACAGCTCCATCCTTCGTACGTTGGCCGCAGCCGTCGTCGTGATCGGTTACATCGGGCTCCGGCGCCGGCGCGCTCAGAGCACGCAGGGAGTGCCCGCTTAGCTCAGGCCCCAGCGTCCGAGCAGACCGAACGAGATACCAGCCTCGGGATCACGAGCAGGCGGTCCTCGAAGCCTTCGCCCTCCTCCGGGCCCTGCTCCGAGCCGCCGATGAAGGCCTGCTCGGGGTCGGCGCCGTGGCCGAGCATGACGTCGAGGAGGTCGTCGTCGGGTCGACCGATGATGTGGCTCATGGCCGGGGTTCCTTCCCTCCGGCGGCAGTTCCTATCGGCCTGCTCAGGCAACCGGGCTCAGGCGCGACCGAGGTGGCGATCAATGCTCGGCCGAGCGGCCTTCGGGCGTCGCCGAGCAACGCGCTGACCCCGTGGATGCCATGTGCCACCGGTGTCGTCAGCCCCTCAAGGAACCAGATCTTGGCTGTACCCGGGTGCAGGCGCGGTAGCAGTTGTCCAGCGCGAGCCATCCCAGTAGCGGAGCATCCCCGTCCCGGCCGGGTCCGGGTACCAGGCCGCCGGCGGGAGGGGTGGCGGCTTGGGCTTCCACAAGACGACGCCGGTCAGGACCATGAGCACCGCCGCCAGCACCGAGGGAGGAAGACCACCAAGTCCGTCGGCCAAGGGGCTGAGGCGGTAGCGCAACGTCAACTGCGGCGTGGCTCTCACTGAAGCCATCCAACCCCCAACGACGACCAGCGGCGCCGCCACCCACAGCGCGATCGCTCCCCGACGGTGTCGCTGGGCGCTGGAGCGCCTTCCTCCAGCGGCCACCCCAACGACGGCAATGAAGGCCAGGGTGACGGTGGCGAGCACCGCCAGGAACACGAGGTAGGGCCTGACCGAAGGCTCAACGACATAGGAGAAGCGAAGCGGCTGCGACTCGCTCAGCCGCCATCCCATGCACTGGTCCGGGGCGTTGAGCGGCTGGGGGTTCGAATCGAGTGTCGACGGAACCTGCGAGAGCGGACAGAAGATGAGGTTGAAGTCGCCATAGCCCGCTTCCCCGAGAGCGGCCTGCAGGCGCCGGCTGTCGAAGTCGAAGCGGTAGCGGTCTCCCTGGAAATGCCCCAGCCGGTCCGCCAACTGGATCACCAGGCCACCTTCGTACGCCGGCTCCACCCACTCGGCGGGCAGGTCGAAACCCTCGGCCACCGCGGAGGCGAAGTCGTGCTGGCGCGCTGCTGGGCCGGCCCAGCAGATGGCGATCGAGTCGCCGCCACCAGGATTGAGTGAGACGGTGACCGTGCGCTCACAGGTTGGGACATCCGTCTCGAACGCCGAGCACGACGGCAACACCGCCGCGAGCAATGCGACAGCAACTGCTGGGAGCTTCCGGCGCCCCATCCGATCCGGGCCTGCCTGATCTCGTCTCATCGCAGCCTCGGCTCGTCCGTGTTGCGCTCGGAGGCACCGTGGAAAGATGCTTCCTGGTGATGCTCCTGCTGTCAGGGTATCCGCCTACCGGCCACTCTCTGTGGCTACCCCATGTCCTCGGCACCCGGCTTCTCGTACGTCAGATGGTGGCCGCCGTCCAGGCTCACCACGGCAGTGTCGAAGCCGCATCGGCGTACCTGCAGCTCCCCTCGAGCGTCGTGCGGTTCGTCCATCGCGTACTAGGCCGCTGGGAGCGGCACGGCGCTATCGCGTGAAGCTGGTGCTCGACCACCACTACTCCCCTCTGATCGCCCAGCAGCTCCGAGAGCGAGGGCACGACCTGGTCACTGCCGGCGAGCAGGCGGTGACGGCAGCTTCGTAGACCGCCTGCACTGGCTGTAGCCGGCGCGCTAGAGGCACGGCATCGGGAGTCGTGGCCGCGAGCGTTGTCGGCTCCTCAAGCGGGGTCAGGACCGTCAACGGAAAAAACCACCGGCCCTTCTCCCACGCGCGCCAGGAGGATCTCGCCGGTCTCAGTCGACATGTTGCCCTCGCGGTGTACCAATTGCTTGGGCACCTCGAAGTACTCGCCCTCGTTGACCTCGACCTGCTCTTGGCCACCCGGGCCGAACTCGAGGGTTATCTTGCCCTTGAGGACGTAGCCGATGGTGACGTTTTCGCCGTGGTGATGCCACCTTGACATCGTCTCGGGCTCCGCTTCAACGTGGCCGAACCAGTGCCCGTCTGCCTCGAATGCGACCCGTCTGTTCAATCCTGGCGTGCCTTCCGCCTCCCGCAACTGATCCTCACGAAGCTTGCGAACAGACTCATGCATGACGATCAACCTTCTCCAGACGCGCTTCGACTCTTGCGCGGGAAGCAGGGTCCGTCAACCAGCCGGCCGCACCGGCTGCCGGGTTGCGCGCCGGCAGGGCCCGCGAGAAAACATTTGGGGACGCCGGCCAGGGGCGAGCGCCGGGTTAGCCGGTCCCATGCTGTCGGGAATGGGCGGATGGGACCCGAAGGAGGACCTTCACCGCTACCTGAAAGCCCGCGTGAAGCTCTGGTCTGGAAGCTCAACGGGCTCCCAACCGTCATTGACAAAAACCCGAGCTGGGCGCGGACCCCCCGGCTCGGGGCCCGGCCCCCAAGCGGAAGGAGCCGTCATGGCGGACTCAACGCCGCTTGTCCCCAACGACCCAGAAGCGCCACGCGGGGTAATGGCCTTGGCCGACTTCCTGGTGGGCTACGGCGGGCGCACCCGGGACGCATACGGCCTCCGGCAGTTCTTCGCCGGGTGCGCCGAGCGCGACCTGTTGGCTCATTGCGCTACGAGTCCTTAGCAAGGATCTCGGCTGCTGCTCTCATCTGCTTGGCGAGATGTTTGCGGGCTTCGGCTTTCCCCGACTGACGCATCTCCTCCTTCGCCTCTCGAACGGCGGCACGCAGATCTCGAATCGCCTCATGGGCCTCCGACGTGACGGCCTTCAGCGCCTCTCGCTCGGCCGCTAACTGGGCCAGCAGGTCCGTCATCTCCGTCCGTGATACCTCAGCCCGGGCGAGGACCTCCTCCAGGGACTCGACCATCCTCCGAGGCTAGGCCGGAGTGGTTCCCTGCGACAGTCGACCATCGGTACGCCTGAGCTGGCGGGTGATCGACACGGTTGGATTGGGAACCGGGCGCGGCGAACG
>JAHWJU010000146.1 GCA_019348255.1 Actinomycetota bacterium
GCCGCCGGCTGCGTCGTCCACCACGGCGGCCCGACAGCACCTTGAAAACTTCATATCTGTGTCAGCCGGGTTTTGGTTCCGCGCCACGAATACCGGTGCTGCTAACGTGACTACCTGACCGTGAAGCGGGTCCTGTGAGGCCCGCACGGACAGGAAGGACGCCGGTTGGCCGAACGTGAGCGGTACCTGACGCCCCCCCTTGGGGGCGTTTTCGTTCCCCGGGCCCAGGTCATGAGCGCCGACGACCTCAGGCGAGCCGTCACCCGCATCGCCCACGAGGTGGTCGAACGCAACCATGGCCTTAGCGACACGGTCCTCATCGGGCTGCAGACCGGCGGGGTGCCGCTGGCCGAGCGGATGGCTGCCGAGCTGGCCAGGATCGAAGGGACCGAGCTGCCGGTGGGCACGCTCGACGTCGCCTTCTACCGCGACGACATCGGCCTACGTCCGGTACTGCCCGAAGCTGTCACCAACATCACCTTCGACCTGACCGGCCAGACGGTGGTGCTCGTCGACGACGTCCTGTTCACGGGACGAACCATCCGGGCCGCGCTCAACGCCCTCAACGACTACGGCCGGGCCCGAGCGGTGCAGCTGGCCGTCATGGTGGACCGTGGCCACCGGGAGCTGCCCATCCGGCCCGACTACGTCGGCAAGAACCTCCCGACGCGACGCGACGAGATGGTCGACGTGAGCGACGAGGGCGTCATCCTCGGCGATGTGGTGGCGGTGAAATGAGGCACCTTCTCTCCATCAGCGACCTGGGGGCCGAGGGCATCGAAGAGGTGATGCGGCTCACCGACAGCTTCGTCGAGGTCAGCAGCCGCGCCATCCCGAAGGTGCCGACGCTGCGGGGCAAGACCGTCGTCAGCCTGTTCTTCGAGAACAGCACCCGCACCCGGCTCAGCTTCGAGACCGCGGCCAAGCGCCTGAGCGCCGACATCATGACCTTCAGCGTCGGGACCAGTTCGGTGAGCAAGGGCGAGAGCGTCCGCGACACGGTGGAGACCATCGAGGCCATGGGCATAGACGCGGTGGTGGTGCGTCACCGCAGCGCCGGCGTTCCCTGGCAGGTCAGCCGCTGGATCGACGCCAGCGTCATCAACGCCGGCGACGGGTGGCACGAGCACCCCACCCAGGCACTGCTCGACTGCTACACGATCCGTGAGCGGCTGCAGACGCTGGACGGCCGACGAGTGGCCATCGTGGGCGACATCAAGCACAGCCGGGTGGCCCGCAGCGCCGTCCTCGCCTTCAGCGCACTGGGTGCCGACGTCACCCTCGTCGCCCCCCCCACCCTGCTTCCTCCCAGCCTGGCGGGCTGGCCGGTGCAGGTGAGCCACGACCTCGACGAGGTGCTCCCCAAAGTCGACGTGGTCTACCTGTTGCGGATGCAGTCCGAACGCATGCAGGAAGCCCTCGTTCCGAGCCTGCGGGAGTACACCGCCGGCTACGGCCTCACGCGGCGCCGGGCCGCCCAGCTCCAGGACTCGACCCTGGTGATGCACCCAGGTCCCATGAACCGTGGGGTCGAGATCGCGGCGGAGGTGACAGCGCTGCCCAACGCCGTCATCACCCGCCAAGTGGCCAACGGCGTCGCGGTCCGCATGGCTGTGCTGTTCCTCCTCCTGGGTTCGGGGACGGGGCGGTGAAGGACAGCGTGGTGATCCGGGGTGGGACGGTCGTCGACGCCGGCGGCCGGCGGCGGGCCGATGTTCGCATCAGCCCCATCGACGGGACCATCCTCGAGGTCGGCCCCGACCTGGATCCAGGCGCCGGCGGCGCCGGCGTCATCGACGCCGGCGGCTGCCTGGTCACGCCCGGGCTGGTCGACCTTCACACCCACCTGCGAGAGCCGGGTGGCGAGGAGGCCGAGACCATCGAAAGTGGCAGCCGTGCCGCCGCCCTCGGCGGCTACACGGCAGTCGTGGCCATGCCCAACACCAACCCCGCCATCGACGACGCCGCCACCGTGCGCCAGGTGCTCGAACTGGGGGCGAAGGCGCTGTGCGACGTGCGGGTGGCGGGCGCCATCACCGTGGGACGGGCCGGGAAGCAGCTGGCGCCACTGGCGGAGATGGCGGAGCTCGGGGTGCGGTTGTTCACCGACGACGGCTGCGGGGTGCAGGACTCCCAGTTGATGCGTCGGGCCCTCGAGTACGCGGGGCCTCTTGGCGTGACCTTGGCTCAGCACTGTGAGGACCAGGCTCTGGCCGGCGGCGGACACCTCCACGAGGGGGAGTGGTCGAGCCGCCTCGGGATCCCCGGCATCCCGGCCGAGGCGGAGGAGCTGATGGTGGCCAGGGACATCGCCCTCAGTCGCCTCACTGCCGCGCCTGTGCACTTCCTCCACCTGAGCACCGCCGGCAGCGTCGAGCTGGTACGAGAGGCCAAGGCCCGGGGCCTGCGCATCACGGCCGAGGCGGCGCCCCACCACTTCACGCTGACTGCGGCGGCGGCCGGCGGATACGACCCCATCTTCAAGGTGAACCCGCCCCTGCGCACCGACGACGACGTGACCGCGGTCAAAGCAGGCCTCGCCGACGGGACGATCGATGCCATTGCCACCGATCACGCCCCCCATACCCAGGAGGCAAAGGAGGAGCCGTTCGACCAGGCGCCGCCGGGAATGGTGGGGCTGGAGACGGCTCTGGCGCTGGCCCTGACCGAGCTCGACCTGCCGGTCGAGCGGGTGCTGGCGCTGCTTGCGTGGGGGCCGGCGGCCATCGCCGGCCTGACCGGCGACCACGGCGGCCCGGTGCAGCCGGGGCGTCCGGCCAACCTCACCGTCATCGACCCGGCCGCAGAGTGGACGGTGGACCCGGACCGGCTGGCCAGCCGCAGCCGCAACTGCCCCTACGCCGGCCGCCGGCTGACCGGCCGCGTCCGCCACACCATCCTCCGGGCCGAGGTCGTGGTGCTCGACGGGGAGGCGCAGCGGTGACCGCCGCACCCACGAGCTACGCACCTGACGGCAGCCCGGTGGAGGCGTTCGCCCGGCTGCCGGCGGGGCCGGCGCCCGACCTGCTCGACGGCGTGCTCCCGCCGGCGGCCACGGTGCTCGACCTGGGCTGTGGCGCCGGCCGTATCGCCCACCCGCTCCACCAGCAGGGCCACCGGGTCACCGCCGTCGACCAGTGCCGGGACATGCTGGACCACGTCGATCCCGCCATCGAGTCCCACCAGCGCGACATCGAGACGCTCGACCTCGGCCGGCGCTTCGATGCCGTGCTGCTGGCCAGCTTCCTCGTCAACACCGTCGACCACGACCAGCGCCGGCAGTTCCTCGCCACCTGTGCCCGCCACGTCGCACCCACCGGGGCCGTCTACCTGCAGCGCCTCGACCCCGAGCTGGTGCCGATCGCGGTCGACGCCGAAAGCGAAGAGGCAGGGGTGGTCTATGCCATGCGCGATGTCCACCATGGCGACGACGACCGTCGCTTCGAAGCGACGATGCGCTTCACGATCGGCGGCCTCGACTACGCCCACCGCTACGCCGGCGAGGTGCTGGACGACGAAGCCCTTGCCGAGGCGCTCGCCCCCCACGGACTCCGGGTCGTCCGCTTCCTCGACGGGCAACGGACCTGGGTGGAGGCGCGCCCGTGAGCCCGCCCCAGGAGGCGCTGCTCGTACTGGCCGACGGCACCACCTTCGAAGGCGAGGCCATCGGCGCCGCGCCCGACGCCGGCATCGCCACCGGCGAGGTCGTGTTCAACACCGTCATGAGCGGCTACCAGGAGGTCATCACCGACCCCTCCTATGCCGGCCAGGTCATCGCCTTCACCTATCCCCACATCGGCAACTACGGCGCCACTGACCTCGACGACGAGAGCCGCCGCCCGTTCTGTCGCGGCGTCATCGTCCGGGACCTGGCCCGGCGGGCCAGCTCCTGGCGGGCGGGCGGCGACCTGCAGTCGTTCCTGGAGCATCACCGCCTGCCCGGCATCGCCGGCGTCGACACCCGCCGTCTCACCCGCCACATCCGGGAGGCGGGGGCCATGCCCTGCGCTTTCGGCACCGCCGACGAGACCGCCCTGAAAGAGGCGGCGGCCGCCGAGCCGGGGACCGAGGGGTCCGACCTGGTGGCCGGGGTCACGACGCCGGAGCCCTACTCCGCCGGCGCCGGCCCGCTCCACGTCGTGGCCTACGACTTCGGCATCAAGCGGGCCATCCTGCGCGAGCTGGGCGCCATGGCGACGGTGGACGTGGTCCCGGCGCGGACCACAGCGGCCGAGGTGCTGGCGCGCCGGCCCGACGGCGTCTTCCTGTCGAACGGCCCCGGAGACCCTGCCGCCGTCGGCTACGCCATCGAGAACATCCGGGACCTGGTGGGTCAGGTGCCGGTGTTCGGCATCTGCCTCGGCCACCAGCTGCTGGCCCTGGCCCTGGGCGGGTCGACCTACAAGCTCAAGTTCGGCCACCACGGCGGCAACCACCCCGTTCGCCGGGTGAGCGACGGCGCCGTGGAGATCACCAGCCAGAACCACAACTACGCCGTGGTGGAAGGGTCGCTGCCCGGCGCCGTCGTCTCCCACACCAACCTCAACGACGGCGTCATCGAAGGCCTCCGCTACGGGAGCGAGAGCGTCTTCAGCGTCCAGTACCACCCAGAGGCAGGGCCGGGCCCCCACGATGCCCGCTACCTGTTCGAGGCGTTCCGCGACGACATGGAGGCAGTGCACGGTGCCTAGGCGCGACGACCTCGAGACGATACTCATCATCGGATCGGGGCCCATCGTCATCGGCCAGGCCAGCGAGTTCGACTACTCGGGGACCCAGGCCTGCCGGGTCCTGCGCGACGAGGGCTACCGGGTGGTGCTGGCCAACTCCAATCCCGCGACCATCATGACCGACCCCGACTTCGCCGACCGGACCTACCTCGAGCCGCTCGAGCCCGAGATCCTCGAGGCCATCGTCGAGCGGGAGCGGCCCGACGCCATCCTCGCCACCCTCGGAGGCCAGACCGCCCTCAACCTGGCCATGGCGCTGGTCGAGCGGGGCGTCCTCGACAAGTACGGCATCGAGTTGATCGGGGCCGACGCCGACGCCATCGCCACCGCCGAGAACCGCGACCGGTTCAAGACGGCGATGACCGACATCGGACTGGCGGTGCCCGACAGCGGCTTCGCCTACAACCTCGAAGAGGCAATGGCGGTGGGTGCCGACATCGGCTTCCCGCTCATCATCCGCCCCTCGTTCATCCTGGGCGGATCGGGCACCGGCATCGCAAACGACGCGGTGGAACTGCGCCGGCTGGCCGAGATCGGCCTGACCGCCAGCCCTGTCTCGGAGATCCTCATCGAACGCTCGATAGCGGGCTGGAAGGAGTACGAGCTCGAGGTCATGCGGGACGGCGCGGACAACTGCGTGGTCGTGTGCTCCATCGAGAACTTCGATCCCATGGGAGTGCACACCGGCGACTCCATCACCGTCGCCCCCGCCCAGACGCTGAGCGACGTGGAGTACCAGCGCATGCGCGACGCCGCCTTCGCCTGCATCCGCCGCATCGGAGTCGAGACCGGCGGATCGAACATCCAGTTCGCCATCAACCCCGCCGACGGCGACATGGTCGTGATCGAGATGAACCCCCGCGTGAGCCG
>JAHWJU010000147.1 GCA_019348255.1 Actinomycetota bacterium
CCGGCTGGTGCTCATCAACGGCCGGCTCGACGAAGCGGTCGGGCGGGCGGTCGAGATCGTCGGGCGGGCCCGCGACGCCGAGCGGCAGCAGGGCCAGCGAGGCGCCGGCGACTCAGCGATGGCCGACGTGGCCGAGGAGCTGTCGGCGCTGTCGGCGGCCCTGCACGAGGTGGACGACCATGACCACCCCCACCGGATGGGCAGGGACGAGGCGCCGGCGCAGGCCGAGCAGGAGCCTCGCCGCGGCACCACGGCCACGGGCTGACGCTCCTCGCACTTCGGGCGCTGGATCAGCCTTCCGGCGGCGGCAGCAGCGCCGAGCACACGTTGAGCTCCGCTCGTAGCGCGGTATTGGGGGCGCCCGTGCGCTTGACCACCGCGCCCACCAGCCAGCGCAGGTTGAAGCGTACGCCGTCGTAGCAGGTCGGCTGGGGGGGCCCGGGCAGCTCGAAGGCCAACGACTCCGCGCCGTTGGGCTGCGCGGCGTGGGGCAGGTCGAGGTCGACCGACGCCTCGAGCGACTCCTTGACGTCGACCAGCCCGGGCACCATCGGCTCGGTGAACTCGGCCCGGCGCACGACGGCGACGGTCACCCGCTCCACCGGACCGAGGTCGGCGCGGGGGCGCAGGCGCACCGTCCCCCGCACCGGATCACCGGGGGCGATCGCCTGGGGGGAGAGGTCGATCTCGATCTCCCCGGTGGGATCGGTGTCCCAGGTGTCGCGGTAGCCGGCGGCGCTGGCGTAGAGAGAGGGGGCGTTGCGCAACTCGAGCGTGTCCATCAGGGGGCCCGTGACGGTGTCGCCGCCGGCCAGGTCGAGCACCCCCCTCAGGTGATACTCGATGCCGACGGGGCCGGCCTTGCAGGTCGGGCCCATCAGTTCGGTGTCCGTTGGTACGGCCGCCTGGAACTCCACCCTCTGCTTGGAATCGATCCTCCCGGAGCAGTCGAAGCGGGCCTCGACCAACGTGTCGAGCTGCACCCCTTCCATGCGGATCCCGTAGACGTAGGAGATGGCAGGCGCGGTGCGATGGGCCCGCAACTCGATGCGGCCCCCTACCACCTCGACGGGCCAGCGCCCGGTGAGGACCCGCACCGTCACCGGAATGGGCTCCCGGATGGTGACGGCTGGCTTCTCGAGGAACAGCATGACGACCGGCCGCCGGAGGAACTTGAGCGCCACGACCTCAGGGACCGGCGGGAACGCAGACCGGTGCGGGCTCCGCCGCCCCTGGTCGGGCGGTGATGGACTTGGTGATGCCGCCGGCCGGCGCACTGGTGAGCAGGCCGCCGAGCAACTTGTCCCATCCCGAGGCGGCGACGGCGGGGGTGGCCGTCGGCGGGGGGCCGGGCACCACGAGACCCGACGGGCTGGTGTGCCAGCCGGCCGGCGCCGGCTCGGGGGTGATGACGCCCCCAGGGCTGCGCACGAACCCCGGAGGGAGGGCATCGTCGGGCACGTACAACCCGGAGGGGTTCACGGTGAACCCGCCGGGCGCCGGCACGCGGCCGAGGCGCGGGTGCGCCGACGGGAGAACCGAGGGGGCCGCGGGCGGCGCCGGACGCGCCCGGAGGCGGGCGATGCCCCTGGCGGCACCGGCGCTGGCGGCACCGGCGCCCGTGCCGACCGCCGCGCCGAGGCCGGCCTTGCCCCAGTTGATGGGCTCGCCGCCGGCTACGTCGTTCAGGATCGACCCACCGGAGCCGCTCATCGCCCCCAACGTCCCACCCGTCACCAGGGGCCGCCCCGCCGCCGCCCGTCCGACGGCCCCGAGCCCGCCGATGCCGATGAGGCGGCTCCCGAGCCCACCGGTCACGCCGGCCGCCGTGGATCCGTTGACCACAGCGCTGGCGTCGTCGAAGGTCCAACCGTCGAAGGGGTTGTGGTTCGGGTTGGTGATGGCCTTGGAGACGCCCGTGGCCGTGGTGTTGACCACCGCCGCGGCGCCCCACGCCTTCGCGTAGCTGCTGGCCAGCTTGGCCCCGCGCAAGGCAGCGGCGACGGTCTGGAGGATCGATGCCATCCGGGCGACGAGCACCCCAGCGCGGGCGCCCGCGGCCGCGGCGGCGGCGGCCGAGGCGGCGGCGGAGAAGCCGAGGGTCACCACCGACAGCACCGCCCCGACGCCGACGGCAACGCCGATGGAGACGTAGAGGTCGTGGATCTGGTCGTTGATGTCCTCGATGGCGTCCGCCGTCTCGTCGAGGCGGCCGGCGACCTCGCCGAGGTGGGGGACGACCTCGCTGGTCATGCCCTGGTGGACCTCGCGCCACTGCCGCTCGAAGGCGTCGCTCGAGGTGCCGGTCCAGGCGGCCAAGCAGCGGTTCACGGCGCCGTCGAGATCGGCGGCCACGCCCTCCACCGTGTTGGCCATGGCCCGCCACGCAGCGGCCGCCCGCCGCAGCTCGCCCGGGTCGCCCCCGGGGTTCCAGATGTCGACGTCCTGTTCGATCTCCGGAGGAGGCGGCGGAGGGGGAGTGCCAGAGCCGCAGGTGGCGGTCGAGCCGCTCACGGCCTGGCCCCGCCGGCGCCGGGCACGCGGCTGTGGGCGTCGGCCTGTTCGTAGTTGTCGGCGGCGGTGCGGAGGGCGGCCGCGTTGCTCTCCAAGAAGCCGCTCAACTTGGTCAGCTCGGAGGAGTCGTCCTGGGCCAGCTCGAGGAACGCCTGGAGGGCCTCGGTGGAGGGGCCGAGCTTGCCGAAGGCGTCGTTGACGGCGTAGGAGGTGTCGCGGAACTCGGGGACCGCCCGGGCCAGGCGGTCAGCCTGCTTCTCGAAGACGGCCGCCAGCTCCCGCAGCGCAACCGGATCGACCTCGAACGGCTGTTGGCCCACGGCGCCACTCCCATCTTGCCAAGACCGGTCGCCACTCAGCGTAGCGCCCCCGGTCCTGCCCGCACGAAGCGGTTCAGCTGACCTGGGCCTGCTCCGCCTGGATCATGTGGAACAGCAGGATGAGCTGGGTGAGCGCCAGCGGCTCGCTGCGCTCGCCGTCGAGGGCGCCGAGCGAGTCCGGCACGGGCTCCTTTATGCCGAGCTCGTCCCAGATCGCCTCCTCCACCTTCCGGGTGATCTCGGGCTCGGCGTAGGAGTGGATGTGCAGGGCGTCGACGGGCTTGCCGTCGTCGTCACGCAGCAGCTTGAGGTGCAGAGCGGTGCGCACGTCCTCTCCCACGATCTTGGAGAGATCGGGATGCGGGATCGTGGGGCGCAGGAGCACTGTGGCGCTGGGCGGGTCGGCGTCGGACTCGCCCCGCTCCTCGATGGGCGAGAAGCGCACCACGATGTTGGCGTCGGCCCGTTGCGGGCGGATGAACTCCTCCGATTCCGGCTCGCGCTTTTCGAGGTCGGCCAGCACCTGCTCCTCGGTGTAGCCCCGTTTCTGGGTGTCGCGGGCGACCTTCCACTTGCGGCGGATCTGCTCGGGAGGGTCGAGGTAGACGGTGGCGTCGAAGCAGGCCCGCGACAGCTTCGTGTACAGGGGCAGGAGGCCCTCGATGATGACGAACTCCCGCGGTTCCACCAGCACCGGCCGCTCGAGGGTGCCGTCGGAGTGGTTGTAGATGGGTTTGAGGATGGGGTGGCCGAGGGCGAGGAGCTGGAGGTGCTGCTCCATGATGTCGATGTAGTTGCACTCGGGGTGCAGCGGGGTGAACGGCAGCTCTTTGCGCTCGGTGCGGTCGTAGCGGTGGTAGTCGTCGACGCAGATGGCGGTGATGCGCTCCGGTCCGAGTGCCTCGACGAGGCCCTTGGTGAGGGTGGTCTTGCCGGAGGCGCTGTCGCCGGCGATGGCCAGCATGATCGGTCTTTTCGGCGTGTCGCCGTTCGAGCGCCAGGCTCGTTGGATCGCTACCTGCTTGGCGGGCACGTCTATCCCTTCGGCTCTGACGCGGGCATGGAGGTGAGGCCGGCGGCCTCTTCGGCACGGCGCCGAAGGTCGGACACCGCTTCTTTCAGGCCGCCTTCGTGGCGGTACAGCGCGCTGCCGGCAACCAGCACCCGAGCACCGGCGGCGGCGGCGCCGGCGATGGTCTTGGGGGCGATGCCGCCGTCGACCTCGAGGTCGATTTCGTGGCCGCTGCCGGCGATCAGCTCGGCTGCGGCGCGGATCTTGGGCTCCATGGTGGCGATGTAGGCCTGGCCGCCGAAGCCGGGGTTGACGGTCATGATGAGCAGCAGGTCGACCAGGTCGATCACGTGGCGCACGGCATCGAGGGGGGTGGAGGGGTTGAGGGCCACCCCCGCCTTGGCGCCGGCCTCGCGGATCGAGGCCAGCGTGCGGTGGAGATGGAGGCAAGCCTCTGCGTGCACGATGACGATTTCGCAGCCGGCCTCGACGTAGCGCTTCATCATCAGGTCGGGCTCGACCACCATGAGGTGGGCCTCGAAGGGCACGCTGCAGTGCGAACGGGTGGCGGCGATGACGTCGGGGCCGAAGGTGAGGTTCGGCACGAACCGCCCGTCCATGACGTCGTACTGGATGCGGTCCACGCCGGCCTCTTCGAGAGCGGCCACCTCCTCGCCCAGCCGGGCGAAGTCGGCCGGCAGCACCGACGGCACGATGGCCACCCCGGAGGTGGGGGTGGGCGCAGTGGCCGGGCTGGCGGCCTCGGGGGACAGCGCCGTGGCCGTCACACCCGCTCCAGGTCGGCGCTGTAGGCACCCGTGGCCGCCGCACCGTTCATGCGGGCGCGGTGGGCGAGTGCCTGCTGGCCCGCCTCCACGTTGGAGGCCTCGCCCTTCCAGGCGTTGAGGGGCGGGTCCTGCAGGGCCCGACCGTAGGAGAAGGTCAGCGTCCAGGGGTGCGGCCCCATGTTGTTCATGACGTTGAGGTGCTCGGTGGCCACCTCCGCACTCTGGCCACCGGAGAGGAAGGCGATGCCGGGTACGGCGGCAGGAACGGTGCGGCGCAGGCACCTGAGCGTCTGCTCGGCCACCTCGGCCACGTCGGCCTGACGCTCGTTGCCCTTGCCGGAGATGACCATGTTGGGCTTGAGGACCATGCCCTCGAACAGCACACCCTGCTCGGCCAGCTGGCGGAACACCTCGCGCTGGGTCTCCTCGGTGACCTCGAAGCAGCGCTCGATGGAGTGGTCGCCGTCCATCAGCACCTCCGGCTCCACGATCGGCACCAACCCACCCTCCTGGCACAGCGCGGCATAACGGGCCAGCGCGTGGGCGTTGGCCACGATGCAGGCGCGGCTGGGGATGCTGGTACCGGAGGAGTCGGCTCCGATGGTGATGACCGCACGCCACTTGGCGAAGCGGGCGCCCATGTCGTAGTACTCCTTGACCCGGTCGCGCAGGCCGTCGAGGCCCTCGGTCACCTTCTCGTCCGGGTGCCCGGCGAGCGGCATCGCCCCCGTGTCAACCTTGATGCCGGGGATGATGCCGGCGTCCTGCAGCATCTTGGGGAACGGCGTGCCGTCGGCGGCGGACTGGCGGATGGTCTCGTCGTAGAGGATCGTCCCGCTGATGAACTCGGCCAGGCCGGGCGTGCTCAGCAGGGCCTCCCGGTAGTCACGCCGGGTGTCGGGGGTCGACTCGATGCCGAT
>JAHWJU010000148.1 GCA_019348255.1 Actinomycetota bacterium
CTCAACCAGCCCATCGTGGGCATGGGCTGAGAACGAAAAAAGCGGCCGTGGCCGGGGTGAACCCCGGCCACGGCCGCCATTAGGAGCTCAGACTGGGCGAACCGAGCCCGCCTGCAGGCCCTTCGGCCCACGGGTGATCTCGTACTCCACGCGCTGGCCCTCGGCCAGGTCGCGGTAACCCTGCATCTGGATCTGAGACTGGTGAACAAACAGCTCCTCGCCGCCCTCGTCGGGGGTGATGAAGCCGAAGCCCTTCGTCGCGTTGAACCACTTCACGGTGCCAGTTGCCATTGTTGCTTTCCTTTGCTCCACGCGTTTTGCATCTGCACTTGCGGGAGACCAACGGGAAACCAGCAACGGCCAGTCGTCTGCGTGAACGGCGACGGGTTGCGGACAGCGTAGCAGTGGCCTGTCCGGCAGCGGAACGGTCAGCCGCTCGGGCCCGTCTCCCCGCTCCCAGGGCCGCTCGGGCCCGTCTCCCCGCTCCCAGGGCCGCTCGGGCCCGTCTCCCCGCTCCCAGGGCCGCTCGGGCCCAGGACGAAGAACAGCCGGGCGGCGCAGGCGAGGCTGTCGCCGACGCTGGCCCGGCCCTCGCTCCACCCTCCCCGGGAGGCCAGCCGCTCCAGGTCGACCACGAGGCGCAGATCGTCCCCCGGTACCACCTGGCGGCGGAAGCGCACCTTCTCGAGCCCGCCGAACAACGGGAGCTTGCCGGTGAAGCGGGGATCGGCCAGCACGGCGATGGCTCCGGCCTGGGCCAGGGCCTCGAGCTGGATCACGCCCGGGAACAGGGGCCGACCGGGGAAGTGGCCGGCCAGGAACGCCTCATCCCCCGTCACGCGGTAGCTGGCCACGACCCGCTTGCCGGGCATGCACTCCGAGACGGAATCCACGAAGCGGAAGGGCGGCCGGTGAGGCAGCAGCGCCACGAACTTGTCGGTCGTCATGCCGGCAGGATCTCGAGGCCGCGGCGCCGGCTCTCGCGCCGCAACAGCTCCAGCTCGTTCGTCGCCCCCCGCCGCTCCAACTCCTCCAGGATGCCGTTCAGCACCCGGCGTTGGAAGTTGTACGAGATGAGCGTGGTGGTGGCCTGCAACATCAGCGCCAGCGCCCCCACCAGCTGGGCCGCCTCCTCCTCCTCCGGCAGGCCCGAATCCAGCATCGGCTCGCGCACGTAGTGGAAGAACAGGTCGGTGGCGCCCTGGGCCACCTGCTTCGAGGCCTCGATCTGGGTTCGGGCGACCGTCATGAACTCGTCGATGGGGAGCCCGCCGGAGATGAGCGCGAGCAGCATGCGGATGGCCCGCACGTCGGAGGCGGTGTAGGGCCGGCGGGCGTCGTCCTTGCGGGGCTGCAGCACTCCGGAGGCCTCCAGCGACCTGAGCAGTGACGGCGGTACCCCGGTCCGGTCCGAGACCTCCCGCATGCTGAGACGCTCCTCGCGCGTCTCGGAGAAGGTGTCGCCCAGCACCGGAGCGGCCGACGAGGGCTGCTGCAGCATGGAAGTGATCATCCGCAGGGAGTAGCCCTGGTGCTTGAGGTCGAGGATCTCCCGGAGCCTCTCCAGGTGCCGGTCGCCGTAGATGGCGAGGCGGCCCACGTGGCGGGGCGGGGGCAGGAGCCCCTTCGACTGGTACGACCGCAGGAGCTCGACGCTGATGCCGACCTCTGCTGCCATCTCCTCCACCCGGTACTCGGCCACCACTACCCCCCTTCTTCTAGATCTCCATTCGAGTCTTACGCCCGCCCTCCCCGTCGGGCCGAAGGGCCGACGACCCTTCATCCAATGTTTACACGGTTCTGTCGAATGGTTAGAGCAATTGTGTAACGATCATCGGCGGGGCTCGGTCGGAGTCGTGTGACGAGGAGCAGGAGAGGGCCTTTTGGCTGCAGCGGTCGTTTTTCCAGGGCAGGGCGCGCAGGCTCAGGGCCTCGGTGCGCCATGGGCCCACGAGCCGGCATGGGCGATGGTGGCCGAGGCCGAAGAGGCCTGCGGCCTCCCGCTGGCCCGGTTGTTGCTCGATGCCGAGCCCGAGGAGCTCACCCGCACCCGCGAAGCTCAGCTGGTCGTCTACCTGGCATCGCTGCTCGCCTGGCATGTCGCCGCCGCTGATCTGGACCGGCGGGGGGAGAAGATCGTCGCGTTCGCCGGGCACTCCCTCGGCCAGATGACGGCCCTCGTCGCTGCAGGGGCGCTGCCCTTTGCCGAGGGCTGCCGCCTTGCCGCCCGTCGGGCCGAGCACACCCAGGCCGCCGCCGACGCCCAACCCGGGCGCCTGGTCGCGCTCCTGGGCGCCACCCCGGCCCAGGCCGAGGAGGCCTGCACGGCGGCCCCGGGAGCGTGCTGGCTGGCCAACGACAACGCTCCTGGCCAGGTGGTCATCGGCGGCACACCCGACGGTGTGGAGGCGGCGTCGGCGAAGGCCAAGGACCTCGGGGTCAAGCGGGTGATGCCCCTGAACGTCGGGGGGGCCTTCCACACCCCCCTGATGCAGCCGGCGGCCGACGCCTTCGGTGCCGATCTGGTCGCTGCCACCTTCGTCGACACCACCGTGCCGGTGCTGTCCAACACCGACGCCCGGCCCTACACCGATGCCGGCGGCTGGCCCGCCCGGTTGTCCGACCAGCTGATCCGCCCGGTTCTGTGGGCCGAGACCATGTCGGCCCTCGCCGCCATGGGCGCCACCACCTTGGTGGAGGTCGGCCCAGGCAGCACCCTGACCGGCCTGGCCAAGCGGGCTGTTCCCAACATCGTGCTGCGCAACTTCGCTGTTCCCGCCGACCTCTCTCTGGAGACTGCAAATGCCTGATTCCACAATGGTCGTTCTCCCCCCTGGCGAGGATCTGGCCGTGCTCGAGCGGGTCGTCGTCGCCCCGTCCCGCGGCGTGTTCAGCTCCCTGGCTCCCGAGGTCGTCACCGCTGAAGGCGAGCTGGTGAAGGCTGGGCAGGCGATCGGCACGATCCGCAGCTCCGGTGCCACGGTGTCGGTCTTCAGCCCGTTCACCGGCTTCCTCATGGGGATGCTGGCCGACGACGGGGAGCGGATGAAGGAGGGCGAGCCGGTGGCGTGGCTGAGGGTCGTCGCCGCGTGATGGGTGGAGGCGCCACGGCCACCGCCATCGCGGGCTGGGGCATGTACCTTCCGGAGTACCGGCTGACCAACGCCCAGCTCGAACGGACCGTCGACACCAACGACGCGTGGATCGTCGAGCGCACCGGCATCCGTGAGCGCAGGATCGCTGCAGCCGACGAGACGACCTCGTCGATGGCCATCGCCGCGGGCGCCGCGGCCATCAAGGACGCCGGCCTCGCCCCCGGCGACATCGACCTGGTCATCGTGGCCACCGTCAGCCCCGATCAGATCTGCCCGGCCACTTCCGCCTTCGTGAGCGACGGCCTGGGCCTCACCTGCGGTTCCTTCGATCTCGGCGCGGCCTGCGCCGGCTTCGCCTACGCCGTCGTCGTGGCCTCTTCCATGATCGCGACGGGCGGTATCGGCACGGCCCTGGTGATCGGATCGGAGGCGCTCAGTCGCTTCACCGACCCTGGCGACCGTTCCACCTGCGTCATCTTCGGCGACGGTGCCGGGGCAGCGGTGCTGCGGGGCGGCGCCGGCGCCGGCGCCGGCCTGCTGGCCTGGGACCTCGGCTGCGACGGTTCGGCGGCGGCCCTCATCGAGGTCCCCGCCGGCGGCAGCCGACTTCCGGCCAGCGCCGCGACCGTGGCATCAGGGCAGCACTACTTCCAGATGCAGGGTAACGAGGTGTTCCGTCGGGCCGTGCGAGCCGTGGTGGAGTCGGCCACGCTCACCCTCGACAAGGCCGGGTTGACCCCCGCCGACATCGACTTGTTCGTGCCCCACCAGGCCAACGTCCGCATCATCGACGCCATCGGCAACAGGCTCGGCATCCCCCCGGAGAAGACGGCGGTCAACATCGACCGCTACGGCAACACCTCCGCCGCTTCGATCCCGCTCGCCCTGGCCGAGGCAGCCGCCGAGGGCCGCCTCGAGGAGGGCGACCTGGTGCTGGTATCGGGCTTCGGCGCCGGCATGACCTGGGCCAGCCTCGTCCTCCGGTGGGGCGCCGGCTCCTGATGACATCGCGTGTGTGCCTGGTGACGGGCGCCTCAGGCGGGATCGGGCGCGCCGTGGCGGTGGCGCTGGCCGAGGCCGGGCACGACCACATCGCCGTCGCCTGGTCGACCAACGCCGAGGGCGGCGCCCGCACCTGCAAGGAGGTGGAGGCCGCCGGGGCCACCTCTCTGGGCGTGGCGGTGGACGTGTCGGACCCTGGCTCCGTCGATTCCGCCTTCAAGCAGGTGGAGGCGGCCTTCGGCCCTGTCGAGGCGCTGGTCAACAACGCCGGCATCACCCGCGACGGGCTGGTCATGCGCATGAGCGACCCGGACTGGCAAACGGTGCTGCGCACCAACCTGGACGGCGCCTTCCACACCATCCGCCGGGCCACGCCGAAGATGGTCCGGGCCCGCTTCGGCCGCATCGTGAACGTGGGCTCCGTCGTCGGCTCCGTCGGCGGCGCCGGCCAAGCCAACTACTCCGCGGCCAAAGCCGGGCTCATCGGCCTCACCCGAGCGACAGCGCGAGAGCTGAGTGGCCGCGGCATCACGTGTAATGTGGTGGCACCCGGCCCGATCACCACCGCTATGACCGACGCGCTGCCCGAGGCCCGACGCGGCGAGTTGGCCGCCTCGGTTCCCGCCGGCCGCTTCGGCACACCGGCCGAGGTGGCGGCCACCGTCGCATTCTTGATCTCTGAACCCGCCGGCTACATCACCGGCGCCGTCGTCCCCGTCGATGGTGGCCTCGGCATGGGCCACTGACCCTCTCGCACAAGGAGAACCTTCCATGGATCGCAATGAAGTCTTCGCCACCCTCAAGTCCGCCGCCGTCGAGGTGCTGGGTGTCGAAGAGAGCGCGGTAGTCGAGGAGGCCAGCTTCAAAGACGATCTCGACGCCGACAGCCTCGATCTGGTGGAGCTGGTGATGGCGCTCGAGGAGAAGCTCGACATCACCGTGCCCGAAGAGGACCTCGAAGGGGTCGAGACGGTCGGCAACGCGCTCGACCTCATCAACGGCAAGGTGGCGGCCAAGGCATGAGCCGCATCCGCGTCGCCATCACCGGCATGGGGGTGAAGACGCCGGCCGGCAACGACCTCGACACCTTCTGGGAGACGCTGCTCTCCGCCCGTCCCACCGCCGCGCCCATGACCGTCATCGACGGGTCACCCCTTCCCGTGCGCTTCGCCTGCGAGGTCAAGGATTTCGACCCTGGGCAGTACCTGGGGGTGAAGGAGGCCCGGCGTCAGGACCGGGTGGCCCAACTGGGCTTCGCCGCGGCTGTCGACGCCGCCGGCCAGGCGGGAGAGCTGGGCGCCGATCCGGCCCGGTGCGCGGTGGTGGTCGGCACCGGTGTCGGAGGGCTCACCACCCTCGAGAACCAGATCGGCCTCTACAAGGACAAGGGCGCCGAGC
>JAHWJU010000149.1 GCA_019348255.1 Actinomycetota bacterium
CTCTGTCCTGTTCCTCGTCGAACTCCGCCGGGACGTAGGCAACGAAGTCGCCGCTTGTGGGAAGTGCCGTGGGTTCTCATGGCGCCTCCCGTTGCAGGTGAGACGTAGCGGCAGGCCAGTGGACTTGGACAGCACGCTTCAGCAGTTCCGACCCAGTTTCAGGATTTGTGACTAGAGTGGCGGTTGGCCGCCACCCGGTCGCCTGGGATGAGGTGCTGTGTCCGGTCTTGCGATTGTGCGGTCGATCGGAACGGCGCGCAGCCTGCGTTCGGTCGAGGAGCTCGAGGACTTCGAGCAGGAGTTGGTCGACCAGTACTGCCTCGCTTCGATCGGTGCGGGGCTGACTGACGCTCACGTGGCCGAGGACCGGGCGGTGCTCTTCGAGTTGATCAGCTTCCTGGGCTCGCCCATCTGGGCGATGACATCTGCTGATGCCGACCGCTACCTGACGTGGCTGCGCCGACACCGCAAACAGGCCCGCTCGACGGTGCAGTCCAAGGCGTGGTCGCTGGCGCAGTTCTTCGAGTTCCTGCTTGTCCGTTACCAGTCCGACATCCATGCCCTGACCGGGTGCGTGGTGGCACAGCCGATCGACGAATTCAATCGGCCGGCCAAGGCCGACTACGGGGCGCCACGGGTGCCACCGTCGACACCGGAAGTCGAGACGTTGTTCTCGGCCTGGCGGGCGTCGCTGCCCGGTGCTCGTAAGTACCTGCCGGCTGCCCGCGACTACCTGGCGGCGTCGTTGTGGCGGCGGGCCGGCCTTCGGATCAACGAGACGGTCGGACTTGACATCCGGGATTGGCGACCAGATCTCGGTGAGCATGGCAAGCTCCACGTCCGCTTTGGGAAGGGCAGCCACGGACGGGGACCGAAGGGCCGGCTGGTGCCCGGCATCGATGCCATCGACGAGCTCCTGGAGTGGTGGCTGGCCGACGTCCGGCACCAATACGGCGACGATGCCGAGGACCCCGACGCAGCGCTGCTGCCCAGCGAACGTCGAGACACCGACACGAGAGCGATCCTGCGGGTCGGGCCCGACGCGCTTCGCTCGGGACTCGCCGGAGCCGTCGCCACGTGGCTGCCGTCCTGGTCGGGGCGGCTCGCCCCGCACGGGCTCCGCCACTACTGCGCGTCCTCGCTCTACGAGCGAGGGATGGGCCTCAAGGCCATCCAGGAACTGTTGGGCCACGAGTGGCTTTCCACCACCACGGGCTACATCCATGTCCACGCTGACCACATCGAGGCGGCGTGGGCCAACGCCAACCAGCGGGTCGCAGCCCGCCTGGGAGAGAGGTGACCGAGTGCGCTGGAACCTTCGCATGACCGCCGCAGAGCGCGGGATCTGGAAGTCGACAGAGCTCCGCCGACTGCTCGCCGAGCACGGGATGACTATCAGCGCCGGGAAGATGTCGGGGCTGTGGACCGGCCAGCCGACCAGCGTCCGGCTCGACGACCTCGACGTGCTCTGCGTCGTGCTCGACTGCCAGCCCGGCGATTTGCTCAAGCCCGAGCCCGAGGTCGTGGCCGCACGCAAGCAGACTCCGGCCAAGCAGGCCGCCTCTGGCAGGGGTCCCACGGTCCCGCCCCGGCGAGGTCGGAACCGGACGCAGCCGCCGGCGTGAATCAGGCCGACCCACGACCCTGCCAACGATGCGGGCTCAAGCGCCGGGCCGAGCCGCGCGGCCGGCACTGCTATGACTGCCTGCCCGGAGGGCCATTCATCCCGCCACCGTGCAAGCGATGCGGGACAACGGAGAACTTCTTCGCGAGTGGGCTCTGCGCCCGTTGTCACCTCTACGGCTCCATCCGGGTCGACGCCTGTCCGGACTGTCACGCCTGGGGCGTCACTCGTCACAGGAAGTGGGTGTGCATTGCATGCCATTACTGGCGAGCAAAGTTCTCCACCATCGGGCCATGCCTGGCCTGCGGGACGGTCCTGGCCATCAGCGACGCCGGCGTCTGCCGACTCTGCAGGGTCCAGGCCCGACGCAACCGGAAGGACAAGGACCAACTCGATCTCGCTGGCGCCAACCGACACGGAGCGCAGCTGTTCCTGGCCGACATGTACAAGAAGCGCAGCAATGTCAGCCGACCGGTGAACTCGTCTTCGCACCCAGTCTCGGCACCGCCCAATGGGCCCCGGCCGGTCCTCCACCGCCAAGCGGTCCTGTTCACCATGGAGCGGAACTTCTCCGGCGGGCGGACGATGGTCGGCCCGCCACGCGACCCGGTCTTGGCCGCCATCCTGGACGCTCATCTGAGCGACTACGCCCAACGAGTCGGCTGGCATCGGTGGCGCACCAGCGAGACCCGCTGCGGGATCCGGCTGCTCCTCGGCCTCCAGGACACTCCCGGGGCCGCCATTGCCCGCAGCGAGCTGGCCGTCCTCGCTCAGTTCTTCATCACCCAGCGAGACGTGGCTGCCGCACTCACCGACGCTGGGATGCTCGTCGATGATCGCGTGCCCGCCGTCCGGCGCTGGTTCGACCGGCAAGTTCTCGACCTGCCCGGTCAGGTAAGGAGCGAATTGGAGAGCTGGTTTGAGGTCATGTACGCCGGCAGCGCTTGCGCCCCGCGCCGCCGTCCTCGCAGCGAGACCACCATCCGGATCTACCTGCTGGCCACGCTCCCGGCGATGCGCCGCTGGGCCGACGACGGGCACGACTCGCTTCGGGAGATCACCCGAGGCCAGGTCCTCGCCGCTCTGCCCCCCGAGCCGGCTCGGCGCAAGACCTGCGGCCAGGCGATGCGATCGATCTTCGAGATCCTCAAGAGCCGCAAGCTCGTCTTCATCAACCCCGCCACCCGTCTTGCCCACGCCAGTGAGCAGCCTCTCCCACCGGCGACCGTGGACCTCGGGGCAGTCCGCGCCGCACTGGCGTCGCCCGATACCGCTCGAGCTGCGATCACTGCTCTCGTCGCCTACCACGGGCTGCGCAGCCACCACCTCCGGCACCTGCAACTCACCGACATCCGCGACCGACACCTCTTCCTCGACGGCCGAGCCATCCCGCTCGCCGCACCGGTCCGACGCCGGCTCTGCCTGTGGCTCGACCACCGAACAGAGCGTTGGCCGACGTCGACCAACCCCCACGTGTTCATCCACTTCCGCACCGCCTACCGCAACGAGCCCGTCGGCATTCGCTGGGTGTTCCTCACGCTCGACCTGTCGGGCGGGGTCCAGGCCCTGCGTTCCGACCGGATCCTCCATGAAGCCAACGCCACCGACAGCGACCCCCGCCGGCTCTGTGACCTGTTCGGGCTCAGCATCCAACACGCCACCCGCTACACGGACGCCATCAGAGAGCCGGCAGTGCGCAACTGATCCGGTGCGGCCATACAGCACGGCCTGTATTGTCAAGTCGTGACTGTACTGACAGAAGGCGTTGACCTCGGCGTGCTGCACCGAGTGGGCAAGGCCCTTGCCGACCCCACACGCCGGCGGATCCTCGTGCGCCTCACCAACGGACCCGGCTACCCGGCGGAGCTCGCCGATCAGCTCGACAACAGCCGGGCCAACCTCTCCAACCACCTCGCCTGCCTCCGGCGCTGCGGGCTCGTCACCGCCACCGCCGAGGGCCGGCGCATCCGCTACGACCTCGCCGACCCACGCCTCGGGGATGCCATCGCCCTGCTCGCCTCGCTGGACCTTCCCGGTCGCTGCAACGACTGATTTCGCGCTATGGCCGACGATCCGCGCTCCCCGCTGACGACGGACCGCCTCCGGCGAGAGCGCACTCCCGGACGGGAGCGAGCCGAGTTGCTCGTCCGCGCCCAGCGCCTGGCCATCTTCACCGTCGGCTGGAACGTCACCGAAGGACTCATCGCCGTCACCGCCGCCGTGATCGCCGGCAGCGGAGCACTCCTCGGGTTCGGACTCGACAGCGCAATCGAGTCCATCTCCGGCACAGTGATCCTGTGGCGCCTCGGAGCCGAACGCCGGGCACCGGAACGCGCGGAGCGCGTCGAACGTCGCGCCACCCGGGCAATCGGCGCCAGCTTCCTGGTCCTCGCCGCCTTCGTCGCCTACGAGGCCGTCAGCGCGTTGACCACCGGCGATGAGCCCGATGCATCCGTCGTCGGCATCGCCCTCACTGCCCTGTCCCTCGTCATCATGCCGATCCTCGCTCGCCGCAAACTCGCCGTCGCCATCGCCCTCGGCAGCAAGGCCGCCGAAGCCGACAGCGCCCAAACCTTCGCCTGCGTCTGGCTCTCCGCCGTGGTGCTCGTCGGCCTCGCTCTCAACGCGACCCTTGGCTGGTGGTGGGCCGACCCCGTTGCAGCGCTTGGCGTCGTCGTGCTCCTGCTCAATGAAGGGCGGGAGGCCCTCACCGCCGACGGCCTCGACGACTGCTGCTAGCGCCAACAGTCCGGCGCCATCTACGTCGACGGGCCAGTTCGACGAACCCAAGCGTCCACCCGTCGTCACAGCCTGCCCCCGGCGCTTCGGTTCCCGCCATCTAATGCTTCAGAAATCCCGAACCCGCCGCCTACCTCCCAGTAGCTGTCGAACACGGCGCCGAACTTGGCCACCACGTCGCGGTTCCGTGCCGCTGACGCCCGCACGTTCCACTCGAGCCCCGTGACCTGAGCGGAGTGGGTGAGGTTGGACGACCCCACGTAGGTCGTCGAGAAACCGGACTGCCGATGGAACACCCATGCCTTGGCGTGCAGGCGGGTCGTGCTCACGTCGTAGGAGACCCGGACGTCGGCACCGAGGTCGGCGAGCTGGTCGAGAGCCCGGCGTTCGGTCGAGCCCGTGTAGGTGGTGGTCAACACCCGTAGTGGCTTGCCGGCCTCGCAGTGGCGGCGGAGGGCACCGAGCAGCGGCGCGATGCCGCTGCGCCGGATGAACGCCATCACCAGGTCGATGGCGTGGGCAGACTCGATCTCGGAACGGAGCTGGCTCCACAGACTCGGCTCGCCGGGGGCGTTCGTGAGCAGGGTGGTGTCGACCAGCGGGATGAGCGGCTCGGCCATGGGCTCGGGCGTCCCGTCGGGCCGGCGGCTGAGGATGGCGTGCAACACCGTCGCCGGCTCGATGGGTACGGCGGTGCGATCGACGGCGACGAACTCGGCCAGCTCCTCCAGCTCGGCCAGGCGATCGAGCAACGCCCGGGCAACCCGAAGGCCCACCTGCACCCGTTCCTCGTCCCTGACGTCGCTGAGTGCCAGTTCGACCTGACGGCTCAGGTGCCAGGCGATCCGGTCGGCTGCCTCGGCGCTGCGCAACGCCCGCTGGCCGGCGGCGAGCCGCTCGGTCAACTCGTCGAGCTGCGCCTTCAGCCCTACGGTGACGAGTGCTTCGTAGAGGCCCGGGCCCAACTCCGCCACAGGGGGAAACTAGGCGGTCAGTGCCACCGCAGGCCTCCACGACCAGTGGGACCAACTGAGAAGCCTCGTGGCCGGGAGACTTGGCGGCGGATCTTCCCTGCGGGTGCACAACGGGAGCTACTGCGGGATCCTCGGC
>JAHWJU010000045.1 GCA_019348255.1 Actinomycetota bacterium
GCTCTGGGGGCCGCTCGGGCCCGGGACTCCGCTCTGGGGGCCGCTCGGGCCCGGGGGCCGCCGGCGGGCCGGCGTCGTGCAGCGATCGCTGGGCCCGGTCGAGAGCGGGGAGCACCCCGGCCGAGGCCTCGAACAGTTGAGACAGGTGCTGGCGGGCCTCCGCCAGCTGCCGCTGAGCCGGGCCGAACTCCTCGAGCACCCGCTGGCGGTGCTGCGCGGCCTCGGCCTCGGCCCGGGCGGTGATCTCGGCGGCGGCGGCGGCGGCCTCGTCCACGCGACGGGCAAGGACGTTGGCCGCCTCTGCCCGCACGGCCTTGGCGTCCTCCTCGGCGCGACGGATGGTGGCCGCCGCCGCGGTCTCGGCCTCCGCTGAGCGCTCGGTCGCCTGCTCTTCGGCCATCCGCCGCAGCTCGGCGGCCTGCTCGTCCGCGCCCTGCAACACCCCCTCGGCCCGCTCCCGGGCCGCGTTGAGGATGACCTCGGTCTCGGCCGCGATGCGGTGATCCGCCTCTGCTTGGCGCCGGTCCACCTCGGCCCGGCCCTGGGCGATGAGCGAAGCCCGCTGCCGCTCCCCCTCCTCCACCGCATCGGCGAGCACCTTTCGCGCCCGATCTGACATCTCCCGGGCCTCGGCCTCTGCTCGCTGGACGAGCTCCCTGGTAGCAGCCTCGCCAACGCGCCGCTGCTCGGCGACGTCGAGCTCGCTGCGCCGAACCAGCTCTGCGACCTCGGTCTCGGCTGCCGCCCGCAGGCGACCTGCTTCGGCGGTGGCGTTCTCCATGACTGCCGATGCCTCCGCCACCGCCCGGGCATGCAGACGCCCAGCCTCGGCCATCGCCTCGGACCGCAGGCGGTCGGCCTCGGCCGCCGCCTTCTCGACGATGCCGGAGGCTTCGGCCGTCGCTGTGTCCCGCAGAACGGCGAGCTCCTCTTCGGCCCGAGCTCGGTCGGCGGCGATGGCCGCCCGTCCCTGCGCCCTCACCCGCTCGACCTCCGCCACCGCCCTGCCGGCCGTCTCGGCGATGACCCGGGCCGCCTCGGCCTCCGCTTCGCCGGCCGCCCGGGCGATGATGCTCCGCCGTTCCTGATCGGCCTCGTCCAGCCACTCTTCGATCTCCGCTTCCGCCTCGGCCACGACAGCGGCCCGCGCCGCCTCCAACTCGGCGCGGACGACGCGTCGCTCCTCCTCCAGCGCCGATCGCAGCCGGCCCAGCCGCCGCTCGTCCTCCCGGCGTCGCGCCTCGACGGCGGCGAGGGCAGCGGCCCTTTCCTCTTGCAGGGCGGCCGCCCGTGACTCTGCCTCGGCGGCCACCGCCGCCCGCTCGGTCTCGAGATCGGAGCGGGTCCGCTTCACCTCGACCCGGAACTGTGCCCGCAGCCGCGCCATCTCTTCCTGGGCCACCCGCACCGCCTCCTCGGCCCTGGCCTGGCCCTCGGCCACCAGATGAGCCCGCTCCGCCTCGGCCCGCTTGCGGCTCTCGGCCACGATCCGCTCCGCCGTCAGCGACGACGCCACCTCGGCCCGACGCTGCAGCTCCCTGGCGTCGGCCTCGGCCTGGGCCCGCACACGGGCAGCCATGGAGGCGGCATCGGCCCGCAGGCGCTCCGCTGCCTCGGCTGCCTGCCGGCGGATCTCGACCGCCTCGGTCCGGGCCTCCTCGTGCAGGCGCCGGCGCTCCCGTTCGGCCTGCAGGCGCTGGCGTACCAGCTCCGAGCCCGTTTCACGCTCCACCCGGGCGACCTCGTCGCGACGGCGGCGTGCGTCTTCGAGGAGACGCTCGCCCTCGTCCTCTTGCGAAGCCGGCCTCGGCTCGGTTGCTTCGGTCAGCTCATCCGGCGGACCGGCCACCGGCCACCGGCGCTGCCGTGTCATCCGGGTGGGAGGCGGCGAGGATCTGCCCCCGAATCCGGGTTGGTCCTCGTCGGGCGGCTCGTGCTGAGTCACCCCACCATGTTGGCCTGCTCAGCAGACGGCGCGCAGGATCTCCTCCAGGCTGGTCTCCCCCGAGGCCGCTTTGCGCAAGCCGTCTTCTCGCATGGTGATCATCCCCTGGTCGATGGCCAGCTTCTGGATGTCACGTGGCACCGCGCTCGACACGATGAGGTGGTCTATCTCGGGGGTGATCTCGAGCACCTCGTGGATGGCGAGCCGCCCCCGGTAGCCGGTTCGGCTGCAGCTGACGCACCCGACCGGCTTGAAGAACGTGTGGCCCCGGTCGTCCAGGACCCACTCCGGCAGCACCGCCCGGACGGCCTCGTCGGCCGTCGGATCGTAGGGTGCCTTGCAACGCTCGCACAGCCGCCGCGCCAGGCGTTGGGCCACGATGCAGTTGAGCGCGGACGTGACCATGAACGGCTCGATGCCCATGTCGAGCAGGCGGATGGGGGTGGACGCGGCGTCGTTGGTGTGCAACGACGTGATGACCAGGTGGCCGGTCAGTGCGGCCTCACAGGCGATCTGAGCCGTCTCGGCGTCCCGCATCTCCCCCACCATCACCACGTCGGGGTCGGCGCGGAGGATGGACCGCAGCGCGGAGGGGAAGCTCAGGCCCGCCTTGCGGTTGACCTGCATCTGCTTGACGCCGCCCATCCGGTACTCGATGGGGTCCTCCACCGTGATGATGTTGCGGCTCGGGTGGTTGAGCTCGGCCAGCGTGGCATACATCGTCGTGGACTTGCCGGAGCCGGTGGGCCCGGTGACGATGATGGCCCCCCACGGGCGACGGAACGACGCCTCGAACACCTTGAGTGCCGCCGCCGTCATCCCCAACTCGGTGAGACTCAGGACGTTGCCGGACTCCTCCAGCACCCGGATGACCACCGCCTCGCCGTAGGGAGTGGGAAGCGTGACCAGCCGCAGCGAGATCGGGCGGTTGTTGATGTTGAGGGCGATGCGGCCGTCCTGGGGAACGCGGCGCTCGGCGATGTTGATCTCCGCCATGATCTTGAGCCGGCTCACCACGCTCGCTCGGGCCGAGCGGGGGACGTTCATCACCTCGTGGAGCACTCCGTCGATCCGGAAGCGCACCCGCATCTCCCGCTCGGTGGGGTCGAGGTGGATGTCCGACGCGCGCTCGGTCACGGCCCGCATGATGAGCTGGTTCACGAACTGGATGACGGGGGCGTCCTCGGCCGCGGCCGGAGCGGCCTTTGCATCCGCCTCCTCTTCCTCGGCGGCGTCCTGTTCGATCCGCAGCATGGCCTCGTCGGCCTCAGTGGCGCCCCACATGCGGTCGATGGCGCGCAGGAGCTGGTTGGGCTCCGCCATGAAGACCCGGATGGACTCTCCCGTCACGCTGCGCACGTCGTCGAGCGAGAAGACGTTGGTCGGGTTCACCATGGCCACGTGGAGCTGGCCCTTCTCACGACCGAAGGGCAGCAGCTGGTGGTACCGGGCGAAGGACTCCTTCACCACCCGGACGACAGAGGGGTCCGGGGTGTGCTCCTCGAGGTCCACGAAGTCGAGTCCGAAGTGCTCGGCCAGGATGCGGACGAGGTCGACCTCTTTGAGGTAGCCGCGATTGACGAGGATGGTGCCCAGGCGCTCGGCCGTGGCCAGCTGCTCCTGGAGCGCTTCTTCGAGCTGAGCCTCGGTCACCACGCCCCGGGCGATCAGCATCTCGCCCAGCCTGGGGCCCCGGGCCCTTTTCGCGAGCCGCGAGTTCTTGGGGTTCGCCACGGTGGTCTATCGGCAGGCGGCCGCCGCTTTTGTAGAAGATCGCCCCGGAGGGGGGGCGCCGGACAGCGCTGGCGGCATCGGGCCCAGGAACGCCTGCCCGATATGCTGGAGCGGCGCGAACGACCCCCACGCCACCGGTCCGGGCACGGTCCCGAGTCGAGGGCCTGGACGGGCTGCGCGGCCTCGCCATCGCCGGCGTCCTCGCCTACCACTCGGCCCCGTCGGTGGCCAAGGGCGGCTACCTCGGCGTCGAAGTCTTCTTCGTGCTGTCGGGATACCTGCTCACGTCGCGTCTGTTCGACCAGCACCGCCGCCACGGCCAGATCGACTGGAGCAGGTACCTCCGCCAGCGGGTGCGCCGACTAGGGCCGGCGCTGGCCGTCTTCCTGATGGCGCTGGTGGTGCTCGGCGCGGTGGTGGTCCGCTCCGACGCCTACCGCCTGCGCAGTGACGTTCTCTGGTCGGCGCTGGGGCTGACCAACTGGCACCTGATAAGCGACGGCTCTTCGTACTTCCGCCAGCTGGGACGGCCTCCCCTGGTCCGCCACCTCTGGTCGCTGGCGGTGGAGATCCAGTTCTACGCCGTCATTCCCCTCATCGTGGCTGCGCTGTTGCGGTGGAAGCGGAAGCGATCCGTCGCCGCCCTCTGCGCCGGCATTGCGCTGTCGACGCTGGTCATGGCGGTGCTGTACCGCAGCCAGGACCCGTCCCGCGCCTACTACGGCACAGACGCCCGTCTCGGGGCTCTGCTGGCAGGGGTGCTCCTGGCCGTCGTGCTGCTGCCGGGCGAGGCCCGACGGGAGCCGCCGCGCTGGCTGGCGGGGATCGGCGCCGTGGGGGTGGTCGCGCTGGTGTGGCTGTTCTCGGTTGCCGGCGAGGGTTCGCGGCCCGTCTTCTTGGGAGGCTTCCTGCTCTGCCGGGTCGCCACCGCACTGGCCATAGCCGGCGCCCTTCAGCGGGGCCCGTGTGCCGCCTTGCTTTCGCGGTCGCTCCTGTCGTGGTTGGGGCGGCGCTCCTACAGCATCTACCTCTGGCACTGGCCGTTGCTGGTCCTGTTGCGTCCGGGGGTCGATGTGGCCTGGCCCCCGCTGGTGGCGGTGGGCGTCGCGCTGACCGGCGCCGTGGCCCTCGGCCACCTGTCCTATGAGCTGGTGGAGAGGCCGTTCCTGAGGCGGGAGCGGCGCGCCGCGCCGCATTCATGGGGCCGTGGGGGTCGGGTTGTCGCCGCCGCCGGCTGGACCAATGCCGCGGTGGCCACGGCGGGCACCCTGGTGGTCCTGTTCAGCCTGCCCACCGTGGACCCGATCGCCGACAGCCTGAAGGAGGGCCAGCAGGTCCTCGCGTCACAGCGTTCGGCGCCGGTGCCGCCTCCACCCGAGGTGACGACCACGGCGCCGGTCGACCCCGCCGTCGGAACCACCTCCGTCGCACCCGCGGCCGGATCGCCGGTGACGGCCGTCGAATCAGCGCCGGTACCGGTGCTGCCGGCGGGGCCCGAGCCGGGGACCGTCCGGGTGACGGCGATAGGTGATTCGGTGATGCTCAGCGCCGCCGGTCCTCTGCAGGAGCGACTGGGCGCCGCCAGCTACATCGACGCCAAGCTCAGCCGGCAGTTCGCCCAGGGTGTGGTGCTGGCCCGCCAGCTGAGAGAGGAGGGAAGGCTGGGCGAGGTGGTCATCGTGCACCTGGGCACCAACGGCCCGCCCAAGGCGTCCGAGGTCGACGCTCTGATGCGGGAGCTGGAAGGGGTGGCTCACGTTCGGCTGGTGACGGTGCGGATGCCCCAGCGGTGGGAAGCGGCCGCCAATCAGACGCTCCGGGACGCGGCCGGGCGTCATCCCTCGATGCAGATCGTCGACTGGTACGCGCACAGCGAGGGCCGCCGGGAGTGGTTCGAAAGCGATGGCACCCACGTCAAGCGCAGCGGCGCCAGGGCCTATGCGGAGCTGTTGGCTGCGTCCGCGGTGGTGTCTCCCACCTCCACGACCACCTCCACCAGCCAGCCCCTTCCGGCCGAGCCGGCCGAGCCGACCACCAGCACCACCAGTCCTGGTCCGCCGTTGGTGGAGCCGCCCCCGTCCCAGCCGCCGCCTTAGCTCAGGAGGTCCCTGAGCCGGCCGCCGGCCGGGCGCCGCCTTCCAGCAACAGCCGGGCCAGGTCCGCCGCGTTCGTGACCCCCTTGTCTCCGTAGCAGTTGTTCATCAAGGCGTGGACGCTGCCCGCCCGGCCGGCCAGCTCCCGGAGCCGGGGCACCCATTCGCCCAGCTCGCGCTCGTCGTAGAGGTAGTCGAAGCGCTCGGCGGCGCTGATGTTGCGCTTGTTCCAGGTGGCGCCGTTGCGCCCGTGGAATCGGACCACCGCCAGATCCGCCGTCGCCTCCACCACCGCCGGCAGCCCCGAAGCGGGCGGGGCATCCACCACCACGTGGGCCAGGTCGTGGGCCCGCAGCAGGTCGAGCGTCCGGCGTTGGTCGTCCTCCCCGGCCCACCACCGCGGCGAGCGCAGCTCCACGTACACCGGGAAGTCCGCCAGCCGTTCGCGGATGCGCTCGAGCTCGGCCCGGTTGGCCTTTTTCGGCGTGAACCAGGCGGGGTACTGCAGCAGCACCCCGCCCAGCTTGCCGGCCTGGTGCAGCGGGCCCAAGGCGTGCTGGAAGCGGGCCCAGCCCTCATCCACGGCGTCGGGCGGGAGGTGCTGGGCGTACACGTTCTTCTTCTCGCGGTGCTCCTCGGCCACCAGGGGGCGCAGGTCCTCCCACAGCGACTCCCTCCGGGTGGGGTGCCCGGTGAGCAGGCTGTAGCCCTTGACGTCCATCACGAAGCCGCCCGGCGTCCGGTCCACCCAATCGCCGGCCAACTGCGGCGTAGGGGGCCAGTAGTAGGTGGAGTCCACCTCCACCACCGGGAAGCGGCTGGCGTAGAAGGCGAGCCGCTCGGCCGCACTCATCGACCGCTTGGGGTACCAGTCGGCGTCCTTGACCAGGGTCGGATCGGTCCAGGAACAGGTCCCCGTTCGCACCTGGGCACCGTCGAGTTCGAGCACCGGCCCGAGCGGACCATCGGCGTCCACCGCCTGGAGGCTAACGGGGCCGGCGCGGGCGCCTGGGGCCGCGAGTTCGGCTATTGTTGCGGCGCCTCCAGCAGCGTGGGCGTGTGCGCTCGGCCAGAGCCGTGTACGAGGAGGTCGTGTGTAGTGGAGCATCTGCAGGATCGCCAGCACCAGGCCCCGAACTCCGGCCTCGTGACGACCTGGAAAGCCGCACGGGGTGACGTGGAGTCCGAGAGGTTCCATGTCGACCCCTACGCCTCCTTCTCCGTCGAGGTCAGTCGCCTCGACGGGCGGGTACTCGTCGAGGTCAAGGGGGAGCTCGATGTCTACAGCTCGGCCCACCTGCGCTCGACACTGCTCGACCTCATCGACGGCCAAGGGAACCTGGCCCTGGTGATCGACCTGACGGAGCTGCAGTTCATCGACTCGACGGGGCTCGGCGTGCTCGTGACGGCTCTCCGCCGCAGCCGGGTCCACGGCGGCGACGTCGTCCTGCGCCATCCGAGCCGTACCACGCTGCGGTTGCTGCAGGTGACCGGCCTGGACCGGGTCTTCACCATCGTCGAGTAGCCCGCCGGCTGAGCCGGCGGCGCCCGCTCAGTCGGCGGCGGGAACGGAACCCAGGCGGCCCTTCTGGTAGTCGTCGAAGGCCTGGATGATCTCCTGGCGGGTGTTCATGACGAAAGGCCCGTAGGCCACCACCGGCTCCCGGATGGGGCGCCCCCCCAGTACGAGGACCTCCAGCTGCGGGCTGGAGATGTCCTGTTTTGCGGCCGCGGCCATTGTCAAGGTGTCGCCGGGCCCGAAGGCGGCCAGCTGGCCGGCCCGGAACGGCCTGACCTCTGCGCCGACGGTTCCGGTGCCACCGAGCGCGTACACCAGGGCGTTGAAGTCGGGCCGCCAGGGCAGCGTCAGCTGGGCGCCTGGGCTCACACTGGCGTGGACGATGGTGATGGGGGTGTGGGTGGCGCCGGGGCCGGCGTGGCCGGCGAGCTCTCCGGCGATCACCCGCACCAGGGCACCGCCGTCGGCCGAGCCGAGGAGGGCGACCTCGCGGCCACGGATGTCCTGGTAGCGGGGCTGGGTCAGCTTCTGGGCCCGAGGGAGGTTGACCCACAGCTGAACCCCGTGGAACAGCCCGCCGCTGACCACGAGGTGCTCCGGCGGAGTCTCGATGTGAAGGATTCCGGAGCCGGCCGTCATCCACTGCGTGTCGCCGTTGGTGATGAGGCCACCCCCGCCATGGGAGTCGCGGTGGGCCATCTGGCCGTCGATCATGTAGGTGACCGTCTCGAACCCGCGGTGGGGGTGCCACGACGTGCCCTTCGGCTCCCCCGGCGCGTAGTCCACCTCGCCCATCTGGTCCATGTGGATGAACGGGTCGAGCAGCGTCGGGTCGACACCGGCGAAGGCGCGGCGGACGGGGAATCCCTCTCCCTCGTAGCCGTGCGGAGCGGTGGTCACCGAGAGAACGGGGCGGGACCGGCCGGGACCGGGGCCGCCGGCAGTGATGCGGGGCAGGCTGAGGGTGTCCTCGACGGTCACGGCGGGCATGCCTTCTCCAACGTTCGTTGAGACATCAACTATTCCCTCGCCGCTTGTGAGGGAAAGGCGACGACGCGGGGGCCGGCGCAACGAACAGCCACCCGGCTGCCTCGGGGGAACCGCTCCCGTGCGTGGAGCCGCGCCCGCAGCTCGAGCCCCGACGGCAGTCTCAACACGACCACCTGGTCGTGGCCGAAGTACTCCACATCCACGACCGTCGCCGGCCCGTCGGCGACGAGCTCGAGGTTGAGGTCCTCGGGCCGCAGGAGCGCGATCGCGCGCGGGCCGGTGGGGACGAGGCCGTTCGGAACCAGTTGACCGAGCTCTGTGTGAAGGACCCCCTCGGTCAGATCACCCTCGATCAGGTTGGCATCACCGAGGAAGTCCGCGACGGTCACGTCGCGCGGGCGCCGGTAGACCTCCTCCGGCAGGCCCACCTGGGAGATGCGCCCACCCAGCATGACGGCTACCCGGTCACCCATGGCGAGGGCCTCGTCCTGGTCGTGGGTGACCAGGATCGCGGTGGCGCCGGCCACCTTCAGGATCCGGCGGACCTCACGCCGCACCGCTTCCCTGAGGCTCAGATCGAGGCTCGAGAACGGTTCGTCCAGCAACACGACGGCCGGCCCCGGAGCCAGAGCCCGGGCCAGGGCGACGCGCTGACCCTCGCCTCCGGACAGCTCGTCGGGGAAGCGCCTCTCGTAGCCCTCCAGGCCCACGAGCGCCAGCAGCTCCTGCACGCGCGACCGCCGCTCGCCACGCGACATGCCCTTGAGCCCGTATCCCACGTTGCCGGCCACGTCCAGGTGAGGGAACAGCGCGAGCTGCTGGAACACCATGCCGACGCGGCGCCGCTCGGGCGGCATGAACACGCCTTCGCCGGCCACCAGGCAGCCGCCGATGCGGATCGTGCCGGCGTCAGGTGCCTCGAAGCCGGCGATCAGACGAAGCAAGGTCGTCTTGCCACAGCCGCTGGGGCCCACGAGCGCGAGCAGCTCGCCCTCGCCGGCTTGCAGGTCGGTCGGGCGTACGGCTTGCACGACGCCGAAGGACTTGGCCACGCCGGCGAGAGCGACGCGGACGTCGCTCACTGGCGAGGGCGCCGGTCGCGCACGCGGTCGAGGGGCCAGAGCACCAGGGCCGAGATTGCCACGACCAGCAGCGCAGGCGGCGCCGCTTGGGCGTACCGGCCATCTGCTGCGCCCGTCCACACCAGGGTGGCGAGCGTGTCGGAGCCCGCCGGCAGCAGCAACAGCGTGGCCGGCAGCTCCTTCATCGCCGTGAGGAACACCAGCGCGGCGCCGGCGACCAGGCCGCCCCGCAGGAGCGGCACCGTCACCGTCCGGGCCAGGTCGAGCCGGCTGCGCCCGAGCGAGCGGCCGGCCTCTTCGAGAACCGGGTCGATGCGCACCAGCGACGACTGCACCGCGCCCAGCGCCTCCGGGAAGAAGCGCACTACGTAGGCGACGACGACGATCATGAAGGTCTGGTAGAGCGGCGAGAGGTACTGCGACGCGAAGAAGACCAGCGCGAGCGCGACGACCAGGCCGGGGAGGGCGTAGCCGGCGGTGGCCAGCGTCTCGATGATCCGGCTGAACCGGCTCCGGTGGCGGACGACCAGGACGGAGACCGGCACGGCGATCATCACCGCGGCGGCGGCGGCACCGAGGGAGAGTCCGGTGGAAGTGCCGACGGCGCCCACGAGAGCGTCGCCGTCGGCCCGACTGGCCCCCCGGAGTGCCCAGTACGTGAGGACGCCTACGGGCAGGCCGGTGCCCGCCGACACGAGGGCGATGACGGCAGTGAATGCCGGCCACCGCCACGGCCCCAGCGTCACCGAGCTGGCACGACCGGCGGAGCTGGCGGCGGATCGGGCCACCATTCGCCCCCGGGCCCGCCGCTCCCCCGCCAGCGCCAGCAAGGTCAGCACGACGAGGAGGACCCCGAGCACGGCCGCCGACGACCGGTTGAAGGCGGAGCGGTACTCGAGGAAGATGCCTCGGGTCAGGGTGTCGTAACGCATGATCGACACCGCTCCGAAGTCGGACAGCACGTACAGGAACACGAGCAGCGCCCCCGCCGCGGCGGCCGGCCGTACCTGGGGCAGCACAGCGCGTCGAAATGCCGTGCGGCGGCCATCTCCCAGAGCCTGGGCGGCCTCCTCCAGAGCGGGGTCGGCAGTGGCCAGTGCACTCCGCACCGGCAACAACACATAGGGAAACGTCGAGAGCGTCAGCGCCGCGGTGGCACCCCAGAACCCGACGATCCCCCGTAGCTCGAATGCGAGGCCCCCGGGGCCGAAGGCGGCGAGCAGCGCGAGTGCCCCGACGTAGGTGGGCACCACCAGGGGCAGCACCGCCCCGACCGCCAACATCCGCCGGCCCGGGATGTCGGTGCGGTCGAGGAGCCATGCCACCCCGACGCCGATGACCAGAGACAACAGGGTGACGGTGAGGCCGAGGCCGACGGTCGCCCACACGAACCGCAGAACCCGGGGCGACACCACCAACGACCCGGCATCTTCGGCCTCCCCGGCACGGACGGCGAGGTGGGCGATCGGCAGCACGGTGGCTGCCGCCACGCCGAGCCCGGCCAAGCGCAGCACCAGGGGAGCACGGGGGCCCCTGTGCAGAGCCGGACGGCGAGACGCCATTATGAGCGTCAGCTGAGCCCGACGTCCTTTATGAGCTGGACCGCCGCCTTCAGGTCGTCGCCGATGGAGGAGAGCTGGATGTCGACCGTGCGCAGCTGGTCGAGAGCCGGGAGCTCGCTCAGCGCGTCGACCCCCTTGCGCATGGGGTACTCGGCGGTCTCGTCCCGGAAGAAAGCCTGCGCCTCCGGCCCCAGGAGGTACCTGACGAAGCGGTCTGCGTCCTCGCTGCGGTCGGTGCCCTTCAAGATTCCGAGGCCGGACACGTTGACGAACGTGCCTTCCTGGCCGGGTTCCTGCCCCGGGTAGTGGTTCGCCACCGGTGCGTCCCCCCGCTCCTTGAGCTCAGCGTGCAGGTAGTAGTGGTTCACGAGGCCAAGTTGGACCTCCCCGTTGGCGATGGCGTCGAGGGTGAGGAGGTTGTTGTCGTACCGCTTGGCGTCGTTGTCCTTGAGCCCTTGCAGGAACGCCCGCGCCCGCTCATGGCCGAACTGCTCGCGCAAGGAGGCCACGAAGGCGATGAAGCTCGCGTTCGTCGGGGGGAAGCCGACCTTGCCCTTCCACTTCGGGTCGACCACGTCGAGGGCGCTGTCCGGCACCTCGGACACGTCGAGGATGTCGGTGTTGTAGGCGATCACACGGGCCCGCCCGGTGACACCCACCCACCGACCGTCCCCGTGACGGAACCGCTCGTCCACGAGATCGAGCAGGTCCTGGGGCAGTCGCACCAGCCTCCCCCGCTCGGCGAGGATCCCGAGGGCGCCGGCGTCCTGGGAGAGGAAGACGTCCGCGTTCGTGCTCTGGCCCTCCTCCAGCAGCGTCGCCAGGGCCTCGCCGGTGTCTGAGTACTTCACCTGGATGTCGATGCCGGTGTCTCGCTCGAACTTGTCGAGCAGTGGCCCCACCAGGTTCTTGTTGCGCCCGGAGTAGATGACGAGGCCGTCGCCGCCTCGCGAGCACCCGGCCCAGCCGAGGGAACCGGCCAGGATGACCCCGGCCACGACCGCCCTGAAGATCTTCAGCACACCAGTATCCTGGCGTTAGGCATCCCTAAGAGCAAAATCTGGCGCCGGCGTTTCTTCGGCGGGGGAGGCGGAGACTGCGGCGATCAGCCTGAAGTAGACGGCGACACGGATGGACGGGCCTCTGTTCAACCCGGCGGCATGCCCGAGGTGTGGATGCATCACCACGCAGTCGCCCGGCTCCAGAGGCACGGCCACAGGCTCCGCCCGTCGGCCCAGGTGAGACCCCGGCCATACTCGCAGGCAACCGTCCTCCGGCTGAGCCGGCGTCAGCGCCACGCCCATGATCCCTTGATACGAGCGCCCGCACGCCCACGGCGGGAGGTCGTCCACGTGGGGCTCGAGCGGCCATTCGCTGGCTTCGTCCGGGAACCTCAGCAACAACTGGGGTTCCGCCCACTCGTCGTGCGGGCCTTGCCGAACGATCTCTTCCGCAGCCGGGGGGACGAGGTCGAAGATCTCCTTTTCCCACCGCAGGTGCGGGAAGAAGGTCGACTGCTGGCAGCGGAGGACCTCCGCCGGCTCGATTCCCCTACGGGCGAGCTCCAAGTTGAGCAGCCGTAGCGCCGCTGCGACCCGGGGCCTCTCTACGGCGTTCCTGATGACGACATAGCCGTCCGCCTCCAGGGTCGCGCGTCCCGAACGGGCGCTCGACGACAGCGGTTCAACGATCGCCGGTGCTCCTGTCACGACCTGAGACCTCCTTCGCAGCGGGCGGGCACAATCTTGGGGCGTCCACTCCTGATGTGCCTGAACCCGACACCTTTGCCGACAACGCACCGAATTGTGCCGATGCTCGGCGCCTGTTCGTCCTGCACGACGTCCGAACCGCTCCGGCCTTGACCTTCCCCCACACCTCTGGGAGATTCGGGCCATGGCCATGACAAGGGCGGCCGAAATGTCGGCGGCGGGCGGCACCGACGTGCTCGTCACGTTGCGGGCTCTAGCCGATCCCAACCGGTTCCGCGTCTTCTGCGCGCTACGCGGGAGAGAGCGTTGCGTGCGTGACCTGGTGGCGAGCGAGCAAATGGCCCAGCCCCTCGTGAGTCACCACCTCCGGGTGCTGGAGAGGGCAGGGCTGGTCACGTCCCGGCGGGCCCAGAGCTTCACGCTTTACGCACTGGACCCCGCCGGCCTGGCAGCCGCCGGCGCCGCCCTCGTCGACCTTCTCGATCCAGCTTCTCTCACCGCCATCGCCCATCCCGGTGGCAACCCCGACTGCTGCCGCTAGCTGGCAGGCGGCCGACGTTCAGGGCAGCGTCACCGGAGCCCCCTCCTGGGGCTCCCCAGTGCGATCGGCCAGGCTCACGACGGCGTGGCAGAGCCGATCGAGCTGGGCCTCGTCATGGGAGACCACCAGCACCGTCCGCCTGTCGAGCAGGCTGAGCACGGTTTTCTCGACCGTGGCGGTGGCCGCAGCGTCGAGTGCACTGGTGGGTTCGTCGAGGAGCAGCAGCGGGGGGTCGAGGGCGAGGGCTCTGGCCAGGCACAGGCGCTGGCGCTGGCCGATGCTGAGCTGCTCGGCCGGCTCACCGAGGCGATCGGACACCTCGTCCCACAGACCGGCCTCGAGGAGGGCCAGCTCCGCCCGGGCCCGCAGCTGGGCGCGACTGGCTCGCACGACGTGGCGCAACCCGAGGGTGGTGTTGGCCAGGATCGAACCGGGGAACACGACCGGCGTCTGGCCCACCAGGGCGGCGCGCGCCCGAAGGGCGGGAAGGTCGGCACCCCTTGCACCGATGTCGACCCCCAGCACCGTGGCTTGTCCGCTGAGGATGAGGCCCTCCGGCAGCAGCCCCACCAGAGCGCGTAGGAGCGTGGACTTCCCCGCCCCTGACGGGCCACGGACCCCAAGGGCGGTGCCGGTGGGGAGGTCGAAGGAGACGGGCCCGAGCAGCACCCGGTCGCGCCACGACACGACGAGGTCCCGTGTGCTCACGGCGGTCACGTCGTCTTGGCCTGCATCCAGCGGCGGGCGGGGACGGCGGCAAGAACAAGCAGTCCCGCCACCACGATCAGCGCCACCGCGGCTCCCCACGCGGCGTCCAGTGCGCTGGGGTCGGCTGCGTCCTGGGCCAGCGTGAAGATGTGGGTCGGCAGAGCGGCCACCGGCGAGTCGGCCACGGCGCCTGGAAGCATCGGCGCGCCCGAGAAGACAGCGGCCGTGAAGAGCAACGGCGCGGTCTCGCCGGCCGAGCGGGCCAGGCCGAGCAGCAGCCCGGTGACCATCCCCGGCAGGGCGTGGGGCACGAGGACCGACCGCACGAGCTGGTCCCGGCGCAGCCCCAGGGCGAGCGCCGCCTCCCGCCGCTCCGCCGGCAGCGCAGCCACGCCGGCGGCCACGGCGACGACGACGGGAGGCAGTGCCACCACCGCCAGGACGATGCTGCCAGCCAACCAGCTCCGGCCCCAGCCCAGACGGGTGCTGAACAGCCAGTAGCCCCACAGCCCGAGCAGGATGGAGGGCACGCCACCCAACGTCAGCGTGAGCGTGCGCAGCCACCGCGCGGCCGCGGGTCGGGCGTACTCGGCCGTCACCAAGCCGAGCCCGAGCCCCACGGGCGCCGCCAGCAGTCCGGCTACCGAAACCAGCAGCGCCGTTCCAGCCAGCTGGTTCCGGATGCCGCCGCCGCTCGCCCCGATGGCCTCCCGCCACCAGAACTGAGGGTCGAGCGCGGCCCGACCCCGCACGGCGAGGACGACGAAGATGCCGGCGACCAGAACCAGGGTCCCCCCCACCACGGCACCCAGCGCGAATCGCCAGAGCCTGTCGCGCAGAGCCCGCCGGTCGCCCCGGCTTGCGAGGGGGTCGCCGCCGCGTCGGCGGCGACCTCCGCCGCGTTGCCGGGCCCGCCGCTGGCCGGCGATGGTAAGTGCCGCGACCCCCGCCAGCAGCACCAGCCCGAGGGCGCAGAGGGCGGCCCAGTGCGGCCCCGACGTCCCTGCCTGCACGCTCTCGGGGCCGTTGAGCTTCGTGGTCAGGGTCTGGCCCGGGTGCACCAGGCGGGACATGACGTCGCCGAACGAGGACGGGAGGCGCCCGTCAGCCCGCCCCACGACGAGGAACACGGCGATCGTCTCGCCCAGCGCTCTGGCCAGCCCCAGGAGGGCGGCCGCCCCCATGCCTCTGGCGGCGTGGGGCAGCACCCCGGCACGGACGACCTCGGTGCCGGTGAGCCCGCAGGCGGCGGCCGCCTCGCGGTAGCGGTCGGGAACGGCGGCCAGTGCGTCGGCTGATACGGCGATGACGGTCGGGAGCACCATCACCGCCAGCACCAGCCCGGCGGCGAGGAGGCTGTCCCCACCGGGGACCCCCGCCAGTCGCGACACCACTGGGCGCAGGAAGGCGATGCCCAGGAGCCCGTAGACGATGGAGGGCACCACCGCCAGGAGCTCGGCACCCGCCCGCAAGGGGCGCCGCCACCGCGGTGGCGACAGCTCGACGATGCTGACGGCGGCGGCCCACCCCAGTGGAGCGGCGAGTACGAGGGCGACGGCCGCCACCGCCGCCGTGCCCCAGATCATCGCCGCGCCGCCGAACCGGCCCCCGGCGGGGTCCCAGGTGGCCGAGGTCATCAGCTCGCCCCACCGAACCTGACCGGAGGCGGCGCCCAGGACCAGGAAAGCCACTATGGCCACCAGCGCGGCGCCGGACGCGGCGGCCGTCGTCCCGGTGGCCAACGGAACCCACCTCAGGGCCGGCGCCGGGCGCGCCTTCAACGGGCGCAGGGCGACGGGCGGGACGCTCAGCTTCGCCCCACCTCGGCGCGGGTGAGGTAGCCGTGCTTACGCACCAGCTCCTGGCCATCGGCGGACAGGACGTAGTCGATGAAGCTCCGGGCCGCCCCCGTGGGTCGTCCGTTGGTGATGAGGAAGAGAGGTCGCGACATCGGGTAGCGGCCCTCCCTGATGTTGTCGGCCGTAGGGGCCACGCCGTCCAGGGCCACGGGTGCCAGCTTCGGGTACCCGCCGACGAACGAGGTGGACAGCGGCCCGACTGATCCGGCCGTAGAGAGCAGCTTCGACCGGGCCTCCTCGTTGCCGCCGACGATGGCGAAGTTGTCCGACCGCGGCGGCGGTGGCGCCTTTTGGTCCGGGCCGTAGAGGTATTTGTCGAGCTGCTCGCGGGTTCCCCGGCCTGGCTCCTTGTCGTAGACGAAGACCTTCAGATCGGGGCCCCCCAATGCCTTCCAGTTCGTGACCCGCGCCTCGAAGATCGCCCTCACCTCGGCCCTGGTGAGGTTCGTCACGCCGGCGTCCGCCACCTCCCGCCGGACGATGATGCCGACCGCGTCCTGGCCGATCTCGGCGGCCACGAAGTCCACCGCCGGGAACATGTCCCGGTCCCCGTCGGTGATCGGCTTCGAGCTCATGGCGATGTCGACCTGGCCCCGGGCCAGCTGCGATATGCCACCGGCCGAACCGCCCTGGCTGTCGACGGTGATCTTCATCCCCCGCCTGCGCAGCACCTCTGCCGCATCGACGGCCACAGGGTTCACGGTGGTGGAGCCGCCGACCTTGAGCGTGCCTCCGGTCCCCTTGCCGGCCATGGCGCCACCCACACCGGCGTTGCCTGTGCACGCGCCGAGGCACAAGGCGAAGGTGGCGATCGCGACCCGCAGAGACAGGACTTTCCCCACGGCATCTTCCTCTCCGGTCGCACCGCCGGTGATCAACCCCAGTTGATCACGGCCGGACTTTGTCAGAGCCTGCACACGCCGTGCAAGTGGGATGTGGCGCCGTCCGAGTCGCGGGGTTAGGCGGCCCGGGCCCGCTCCGGGCCGCTTCGGTCATGGTTCCTCGAACGTCGTTTCGACCTCAGCGCGCGACTCGAGGAAGAACGCCCCGACCGATGCTGCGACAGAGGCGAACACGACGACGGCAAAGGTGGTCAGAAGAAGGCACACGAGTCGACCGGCGAGGGACGTCGGCTCGAATGTGTAGTTGCCGCTGATCACGAGGTTCGCCGACCACCACAGCGCCTCGGCGAGCCCGCCTCCTCCTTCCACCGGCGGCCGTTCGGCCACGTACAGCATCTGCCCACCGGCAAAGATGACCGTCACCGTCACCGCGGCCAGGTAAGCCAATCGGCTGCTCAGCAGCAGCCGCGCCGAGCCCAGCGTCCGGTAACCGGAGCCGACCACCCGTACCAGTGGCAAGGCCCTCAATGCTCGCAGCGCCCGGACCAGTCGCAATATCCGCAGGAGCGGGAGCGCGAGGAACAGCAGCGATGGCCATCGGGTACGAAGAAACCGCAGCGGGTGCCCGGACACCCACAGCTTCAGGGCGAACTCCAATACGAAAACGCCCCAGATGACGTTTCCGATGACGCCCAACGTGCTGCGGGTTCGAGCGGGAGCCACGAGTTCATAGGCCACCAGCCCCCCCCATGCGAAGGCCAGCACGGCCATGGGAACGTCAAGCCGTTCTTCAATGACTGCGGCGGCTCGCTCTCGTGGTGTCGGCTCGTCACGGCCGGCGGCGGCCATGGCTGCAGGTGTCGGCTCCGATTGGTCCATCGGTTCAGCTTGCCCACAGCGCGGGGCGGGAAGGAACGAGTGGTTCGTCCGTAGACATCCATCCACCCCGGAGGTGCCGACCATGACCACGCCTGCTGCCGCATCGGATCCCGCTCTCGCTGGCTGTGGGGGCACCTATCGGGCGGCCAAGGACGCCAGCCTCGCCTTTCCGCCCGAGCGCACCGCCCTGCTGGTCATCGACCCCGTGAACGACTTCTTGTCCGAGGGGGGCGCCGGGTGGGAGATGACCAAGGGCACGGTGAAGAAGAACGATGTGGTGGGGAACCTGGCCCGCGCCATCGACGGGGCGCGAGGTGCCGGTGTCCCAGTCCTGTTCGGCCCCATGGCCTACACCGCCGAGGACTACGCCGACCAGCAGCTGCAGCGGCGCAGCGGCATCAACCGGATCATGTTCGAGAAGAAGATGTTCCTGGCCGGCTCCTGGGGCGCCGCCTTCCATCCGGAACTGCAGCCACGGGACGACGAGGTGGTGCTCCTCCCCCACAAGGGCAACGACGTGTTCGAGACCGACCTGCCCGGGCACCTGGAGCGCCTCGGCACGACCCATCTGGTCATCGCCGGCATGACCGCCAACCTGTGCTGTGAGTCCACCGGCCGCCACGCCGTCGAGCACGGCTACGACGTCACCTTCCTCTCCGACGCCATCGGGGCCGAGAACCTGCCCGCCTACGAGGCGTCCATCCGGGTGAACTACCCGCTGATCGCCAACGCCGTGCTCAAGGTCGAAGAGTTCCTGACGGCATTGGCTGAGGGCGAATCAGGCGGCCAGGTCCAGCCCGGGGACACCGTCGTGGGTTCGGACCGGGGCGAGATCGGCACGGTGGAGGAGGTTGTCGCCACCACGGGCACCACTCCCGGCTACCTGCTGGTGCCCCGGGGCATCATCTTCGAGAAGGACACCTTCATCCCCCTCGACGCCGTGGTGAAGCGGGCCGGGACACAGGTGTTCGTGAACGTTCCCAAGTTGGTGGCCTCCAAGATGCCATGGGGCGAGCCGCCCTCGGCGGAGGAGCGGGCCGACAAGATCGGCCCAGGTGGACCCGACGTGCCCAAGCTGTACGGCGACCGGTCGCCGACGCTTCTGGAG
>JAHWJU010000007.1 GCA_019348255.1 Actinomycetota bacterium
TCTCCTTGAGCACGGCCTTGAGCCGCTCTTCGAACTCGCCGCGGTACTTGGACCCCGCCACCATGGAGCCCAGGTCGAGGGCCAGCACCCGCTTGTTCTTCAGACCCTCGGGGACGTCGCCTTCGACGATCCGGTTGGCCAGGCCCTCGACGATGGCCGTCTTGCCCACCCCCGGTTCCCCGATGAGCACCGGGTTGTTCTTGGTACGGCGCGACAACACCTGGATGACCCGGCGGATCTCGTCATCGCGCCCGATGACGGGGTCGAGGTTGCCCTTGCGCGCCTCTTCGGTGAGGTCGCGGCCGTACTTCTCCAGTGCCTGGTAGGACTCCTCGGGGTTCTGGCTGGTCACCCGATGGGTTCCCCGCACCTCCTGCAGCGCCCCCAGTAGGTCCTCCCGGCTCACCCCCACGCGGTCGTGGAGAGCCAACAGGACGTGCTCGATCGACAGGTACTCGTCGCCCAGGGAGGTGCGCTCGTTCTCGGCCCGCTCCAGGGTCTCGCGCAGGGCGCGACCCATCTGGGGGTCGGCGCCGCCGTAGGCCTTGGGGATCTTCCCGAGGGTGTCCTCCACCTTGTTGCGCAGGCTCAGCGGCGCCACGCCCACCCGCTCGAGGACGGGAAGAACCACCGTGCCCTCCTGCCCCAGAAGGGCCGACAGCAGGTGGTCGGGGCCCACCTCGGCATGATTTCGGCTGCGGGCACCGGAAACCGCGGCCTCGAATGCCTCCTGGGTCTTCAGCGTCCAGCGGTTGGGGTCAAGAGCCAACGTCTACACCTCGATGTCAGGAAACTTGATAGCGAGCTAGTCAACTCTTGCCGCCGCTGAAATGTTCCCACACGCGCGAGCCGGGGCCCTCACCAGGGCCCCGACCTCGGCTGCCGATATGGACGAGCGGCCCGCCTGGAGCGAGGTTCAGCTCCCGCCGAGGCGTTGCTCGATGTCGATGAACCGGCCCCGCCGCCGGTGCTGGGGGATCAGCGCCAAGCCTCCCAGGACCACCAGGACCAGGCCCACCTTCACCGTCAGATCGGCGGAAGCCCCGGTCCTGGCCAGACGGGACGGCGCCACCGCCGGCGCCGCCGGCGCGGCCGGCGCGGCCTCCGCGGATGCGGATGCCGGCGGCCGGCTGATGACGACCCCGGCCACCTCCGTGATGACGGCTTCGCCGACGGTGACGGTCGCGGTGTCCCGGGCGGCGACGTTGGGCCCCACGGTGGGTGTGGCCACGACGTCGGCCACGTTCGTCAGCGAGCCGGCGGCCGGCCCGACCACCACCGAGCAGGTGAAGGTCCAGGTTTCGGCCGGGTCGAGCCTGGCGTCGCCGTTGACGTCGCCGCCCACGAAGGCGAGGGGACTGCACCTGTCGTCGGTGATGACGACGGCGCTCAGCGGGTCGTCACCGGGGTTTGTCACGAGGTAGGTGTAGGTCACCGTGTCGCCGGGAGCGGCCGTGGTCACGCCTGCGGTCTTGTCGACGGCGATCGCCGGGTGGATCACGTCCACCACCGCCCGGCCGTCGTCGGTCACCGGCCGGCCCAGCTCGTCACTGCCCACGACGGTGGCGACATTGGTGACGTCGTCGGCCCCGGCCGAGGCGGTGTAGGTGCAGGTGCGGGTGGCGCCTGGCGCCAGCGGCGTCGGGTTGACCAGCCCGGTGCAGTCCGCAGGCAGCACCACATTGGTCCCGTTGGCCAGGTCGGTCAGGGAGGTGATGGTGATCGCCGTGTCGCTGGTGTTGGTTATGACCAGCGTGTAGGTGACGGGGTCGCCGGTGCGGACGGTCGTGGGCGAGGCCGTCTTGTCGATCCGGATCCCCGGGTTGATCACGTCGACGACTGCGTCGTCGTCGTCGGTGGCGTCCTGGCCGAGGACGTCTTGTCCCACCACCGTCGCGACGTTGGTGAGGTCGACGGCGCCGGCGGTCAGGGTGTAGGTGCAGCGGACGGTGCCGCCGACGGCCAGGACGTGCTGCGTGAGGCCGCACTCGGCCAGCAGGCTTCCCGCTGGGGCTCCGTTCACGCTGTCGGTCAGACCGGTCAACGTCAACGCCGTGTCGCCGACGTTGGTGATCACCAGCGTGTAGGTGATCACGTCGCCGGTGTGGGCCAGCGCCCTGTCGGCGGACTTGACGATCTGGATGGCCGGCGCGAGCACCTCGACGAACGCGCTGTCGTCGTCGGTGACGGTTCGATCCAGGATGTCGATGGCTCGCACCACCACGACGTTCAACAGGTCAGCGGGCCCCGCCGTCATCTGATACGTGCAGACGGGGGTGGACCCTCCCGGCTGGAGAACGGTGGCCGTGGTGAGGTTGCAGGTGGCCAGGAGGTCGGCAGGTGTGCCCTGGTTGACCGCGTCGGTGAGGCTGGAAAGCGTGAGCGGGGTGTCGCCGGTGTTGGTCACGACCACCCGGTAGGTGACTGTGTCACCGGGGTGGACCTGGGCCCGGTCGGCTGTCTTGTCGATGACGATGGAGGGGTTGATGACCTCGACCACCGCGTCGTCGTCGTCGGTGACGTCACGTCTGAGGGAGTCACGCCCGACGACCGTCGCCACGTTGGTGATGTCGGCCGTACCCGCCGGGACCGTATAGGTGCAGGTGGTGGAGCCGCCGGCGTCCAGCGTCGTGCCGACGATGGCCAGGCACGCCGGCGACAGGAGCACCGTCTGGTTGTTCGCCACGTCGGTGAGACTGCGGATGACGAGGGGCCCGTCGCCCCGATTGGTGATGACCAGGGTGTAGGTGATCAGTTCGTTGGTCCGGACCACCGGCGGCTGCGCCGTCTTGACGATCGCGATCCTCGGGTTGACGACGTCGACCACCGCGTCGTCGGAGTCGGTGACCCGGCCCTTGTCGCCGCCGAGGGAGTCGACGGCGACCACCGTGGCGACGTTGGTGATGTCGATGGTGTCGGCCACGGCGGTGTAGGAGCAGTCGGCGCTCTCGCCCACGCTCAGATGGGCCGCGGCACCGGACAGCCGGCAGCGGGCGAGGATGCTGTCGCCGGTACCCTGGTTCACCACGTCGGTGAGGGCGGTGATGGTGAGGTCCGTGTCACCGGTGTTGGTGATGCGCAAGGTGTAGGTGATGGTGTCGCCGGAGTGCACAGCGGTGGGGCTCGCCGTCTTGACGATGCGGATGGCCGGGTTGAGCACGTCGACGGTGGCGTCGTCGGAGTCGGTCACCCGGCCCTTGTCGCCACCGAGGGTGTCGACGGCTTGGATGGTGGCGACGTTGCGGAGGTCGCTCGCCGTGGCGACGGCGGTGTAGGTGCACGTTGCTCTCTCGCCCGGCGCAAGGGTCGTGAGGCCGCAGTGCCCGAGAAGGTTCGTCCCCGGGGGGGCCCCGTTCACCACATCGACGAGGCTGGTAGCGGTGAGCGCGACGTTGCCGGTGTTGGTGATCTCCAGGGTGTAGGTGAGCAGGTCGCCGGCGTGGGCCAGCGGCTTGTCGACCGTCTTCACGATGTCGATGGCCGGCTTGGCCACGAGGACCGTGGCCGTGTCCTGAGCGACGACCGGGGTGTTGGTGGTCGGTTCCACGGCGCCCACCCGGGCGGTATTGACCCTGGTCACGTCCCCGGCCTGGGCCTGGTAGGTGCAGGTGAGCGGCGTCCCCGTCACCAGGCGCCGGCCGATCAGACCGAGGCACTCCGCTGACAGCGTCACCGGCGTCCCACCGACGAAGTCGGTGAGAGAGGTGATGTCCAGTGCCGCATTGCCGGTGTTGGAGATGGTGAGGCGGTAGGTGACGGTGTCGCCGGCGTGGACGGTGGCCGTCTCCGAGCCGTTGACCGTCTTGTCGAGAGCGATCGCCGGGTTGACCACCGCGACGACGGCGGTGTCCTCGGCTCGTACCGTTCCCTTCGTCCCGCCCAGCGCGTCGGTGGCCACCACGACCGCGGTGTTGACGACGCCGCCGGTGGGAGCCGTGGCGCTGTAGGTGCAGGAGTGGGAGGCGCCGACGGCCAGGGACGTGACCGTGCAGGAGGCCGGGAGCGTCACGCCGGCGGCGTTGGCGGTGTCGGTGAGGCTGGTGACGGTGAGGGGCGTGTCGCCGGTGTTGGTGATGACCAGCTGGTAGGTCAGGGGCGCCCCTTCGAGAACGGTGATCGACTCCTTGTCGTTGACCGTCTTCACCAGGGTGATCGCCGGCGAGATCACGTCGACCTTGGCCGTGTCGGTGGCGGTGGCGGTGCGCCCGAAGGCGTCGGTGCCGACCACGGTGGCCACGTTCGTGACGTCATCGGCGCCGGCGGCGCCGGTGTAGGTGCAGGCCGCCACGGTCGCCCCGGGGGCGATGAAGGTGCTGGCCGCGACGAGCGAGACGCATTCGGCCGGCAGCACCACCGGGGCACCGTTGTTGTCGGTCAGCGAGGTGATGTCGATCGGTACCTGGCCGGTGTTCTTGACGCCCAAGGTGTAGTTGAGCGGGTCGCCCTGGTGGACGGTCACCGACTCCCGGCCGTTGACCAGCTTGACGAGTTCGATGTCGAGCGGCTTGACCGGGTTGACGACCGGCACCCGCAGCGGCGTCACACTCCCCGCCACGGTGACCTCCTGGTCCGGCACGGCGGTCATCTCGGGAGGAACGGTCGAAGCAACCTCGTGGAGGGTGTAGGTGCCGGGGACGAGGCCTTGGATGGTGCATTCGCCGTTGGCGGCCGTGGCGCATTGTGCGTCGGCACCCGAGCGGGTCCTGGCCAGTGCGCCGTTCTGCAGGAGCTGGAACCGGACGCCTTCCACAGGGGCGCCGTTCACGCTGTCGGTCTTGACCACGGTGATGGAGCCCAGGATCAGGGGGTCCACGAAGGCGACCGGGATGGTCACGTCCTCGCGGATGCCCACCGTGACCACGGCGACGGTCGGATCCGGCGTGTACCCGGCGGGGGCGGCGATCTCCTTGACGCTGTAGCTGCCGGGGGGCACTTCCGTGAAGGTGCAGGTGCCGGCGGCGTCGGTAGTGCACTGCTGGATGGGCTGGCCGGTGGCGTCGGTGGTGGAGTAGAGCCCGAAGGTGGCGCCACCGAGGGGGTTGGTCTGGTCGTCGACCTTGTTGAGCGTGATCGTCCCGCAGGTGTTGAGGTCGACCTCGGCCGTCGGCAGCTTGTCCTGCAGGGCCGAGGTGAACGACTCGCCCGAGGAGCGGCTGCGCACGTTGACATAGCCGAGGCCGGGGCAGGTGAGCGGGAGCCCAGGGATGGTGTTGAGGTCGATGGTGAGCTCGCCGAACCCGCGGTAGTCGACGAGCTCGCCGCCGGCCAGCGGGTCGTTGAGCGGCGCGTCGTTGTTGGCCGCCATAGCCACCAAGGTCTGGGCCGCAACCTCCAGCCAGGCCGTTCCGGTCCACCGCCAGGCCCTGACGGTGGAGGTGGGGTCGTTGGTGCCGCCGAAGTCGTAGGTGATCAGGAGGTCGCCCACCGTGCGCTGGATGGGGCAGGGCCCCGGCGTGTCGGGAGCGACGACGCCCTGCTGGTTGAACTCGAAGTTGATGTGGGTGTCGCCCTCGCCCTCCTGGCGGACGAAGGCCAGGTCGAGGTAGGCACCGGCTGCGCTGATGCGGGGGTTGACGTAGGCCCGCAGGACGTTGTCCTTGGGCGGGTTGACGCCTCCCTTGTCTTCCTGGCAGACCCAGTTCTCGGGATCCTCCTCCTTGGAAGAGCCGCGGAACCCGCTGTCCAACGTGTCGTCGATCACCTTGACCACCCCGGGCTGGTTGACCCAGTCCAGGTTTCCGTCGGCGTCGACCACCAGGTTGCCGTCCTGCTCGAACCCGCCCAACGTGCCAGACCCAGCCACCACTGCGGCGGCCGGAACTGCCACGACGGCGCCCAGGGACAAGATGGCGGCCATCGTCACGGCCAGCGCTTGGCGAATCCGGCGGCGCAGTTCGGATGCTGAATCGGTGGCGGCGACCATCGTCTCGCGCAAGAACGCCACCGAGGCCGCGGCCGCTCCTCCGGCTCCCACTGGCACGGCGGTGCCGGCCGCCGGCCGATAGCTGTGGGGCACGAGGGAGCCTGGGCGCGGCATGTGGGCGCCCAGCCGATCGGCGAGCGGTTCTTCAGGCACCGAGCCTGCGCCAGGCTGTGGCCGCACGCGCCGGTACCACCGGTCCAGGTCCATCTTCCATCCCCTCTTTTGCCGCCAAGCTCGACCCCGCTGCCTAGCCAACCACATGCGCTAGGCCGATGGCGACATTTCGGGCGAAAAGTTCACCCGAACAGGGGAGGAGCAGACGCGCAGGGAACGGCGTCGGCGGCGTCAGCGGCCGCGATACAGGACGGGGCTCTGCTTGAGCGGCACCAGGTCGCGCCGGTACTGGCGGTGGGTGCGCTCCACGGCGTCCTCGGCCTCCTGGCGCAGACGATCCAGCTCGGCCTGCAGGCGACTGACCTCGGCTTCCAGCTCGATCACCCGCTTGACGCCCTCGAGGTTCAGGCCGGCGGCGGTGAGATCCTGTATCCGGCGCAACTGCGCGATGTCCCGGTCGCTGTAGCGGCGACTGCCGCCCTCGGTGCGGGCCGGGTCGAGGAGACCCTTGCGCTCGTAGATCCGCAGCGTCTGGGGGTGCACCCCCGCCAGCTCGGCGGCCACGGAGATGACATAGACGGCACGCCGGCTGCGGCCGCTCGGGGGCCCGCTCGCAGCTCGCTCGCTCATGTTTGGTCACCGTCCAGATGCTGGCGGGGTGAGTCAGGCAGGACGGCGGCGAGCGCCTCCACTGCCTCGCGCTGGGCTTCGTTCAGGCTCTCTGGCACGTCGACCTCCACGGTGACGAGCAAGTCGCCGAAGCCGCCCGGCACCGGGGCCCCCCGACCCCGCACGCGGAAGGTCTTCCCGCTCGGGGTCCCGGCGGGAACCCTCAACGTCACCGGCACCTCGAGCGTGGGGACGGTGACGCTGGCGCCCAGGGCGGCCTCTGCGAAGGTGATGGGAACGGTGAGAGTGAGGTCCTTGCCCCTACGTCCGAACAATGGATGCCCTCCCACGTGGACGGTCACGTACAGATCGCCGCTAGGACCCCCGTTGGCGCCGGCGCCGCCCTTGCCCTTGAGCCGTATTCGCTGGCCGTCCTGCACCCCCGGCGGTATCCGCACCTTGACCTGGCGCTGCCGGTTGGAGATCCCCGAGCCCAAGCAGTCCCTGCACGGCGTCTCCACCCGCATGGCCGTTCCCTTGCAGTCGGGACAGGTCTTGCTGAAGGAGAACAGGCCCTGGTTCTCGTCGAGGATGCCCCGCCCCCCGCAGGTGGAACAGATGACCGGAGAGGTTCCTGGTGCCGCCCCCGTTCCCCCGCAGGTGGTACAGGGGGCGTCGCTGGTGACGTTCACCGTCGTCTCCACACCGTTTATGGCATCGGTGAACGACAGATGCAACTGCGCCTCGAGGTCTTCCCCACGTCGTGGGCCGCTGGCCCGCCCGCCGGCACGGGCGCGGGCGCCGCCGCTCGCACCGCCACTCCGCCCGAACATGCCCCCCAGGAGATCGGTGAGGTCGTCGACGCGAAAGGTCGAGGTGAACCCGCCTGGCCCCCCGAACGGGTTTCCGCCGCCGAAGCCGGCACCCACCGGGCCGAGCCGGCGGATCTCGTCGTACTCCTTGCGCTTGGCCGGGTCGCCCAGGACGTCGTATGCCGCCGACACCTCCTTGAACTGCTCCTCATCGCCTCCGGAGTCAGGATGCATCTTCTTCGAGAGCCGGCGGTAGGCCTTGCGGATCTCGTCCTGGGTAGCCGACTGAGCCACACCGAGCACCTTGTAGTAGTCCTTTTCGAACCATTCCCGCTGGGCCTGCGCCACGAGTGCCTCTCAGCCCCGAACGGTCACCATGGCGGGCCGGATGAGGCGTCCCTTCCAGCGGTAGCCGGCCCGCAGCAGTCCCACGACCTCCGGCTCGCCGTCGCCTGACTCGTGGGCCACTGCCTCGTGCTCGTTGGGGTCGAAGAGGTCACCCACCGGATCGATGCGCTCGAGACCCTCCTTCGTCAGGACATCCAGCAGCGAGTTGACGATGGGATCCACTCCGTCGGCCGCACCGTGCTGGCGAGCCAGGTCGATGGTGTCCAGGACCGGGAGCAACTTGACGACAAGGTTCTCTCCGGCCCGGTCCCGGGTCTCCGACTGCTGGCGCAACATCCGCTTCTTGTAGTTCTCGAAGTCGGCCTGGAGCCGCCGGAGGGCGTCGAGGTAGTCGTCCCGTTCGGCCGCCATCGCAGCCAGGTCGAGGTCCACCTCCACCTGGGCGGCAGCCTCGTCGGCCTGCTGCAGGATCGGGTGCTCCTCCGCGGCGTCGGCGAACGCGTCGGCTGCGGCCTCGTCGGTTTCGTCGGAACCGGACATGACGAAGCTGCGCTCGGCGTCCCCGCTCGAGTCGGGAGCGGCCTGTTCCGGCCGGGCGGTGGTGTCCTTCACGGCAGAGCTACGCCCTTTCTTCGTCCACGATCTCGGCGTCGACGACGTCGTCGTCTCCGGGGCCGTAGCCACCCGCCGAACCGTTGGGGCCGGCGTTCGCGGTGGCGTCGTAGAGCCGCTGGGCGAACGGCTGGAGGGTGCCGTTCAGGCGCTCCGTGGCCGACTTGATGGTCTCGAGGTCCGAACCGGCGAGCGCCTTCTTCAGCTGGGCCAGCGCTTCTTCCACTGCATCGCGCTCCGGCCCCTTGGCGGCTCCGTGGCCACCCTGGTCGATCAGCAGCTTGTCGGTCTGGTACACCCGGGCGTCGGCGTCGTTGCGGATCTCCGCCTCCTCCCGGCGGCGCCGATCATCCTCGGCGTGGGCTTCGGCGTCGCGCACCATGCGCTCGATGTCCTTGCGGTCGAGCGACGACTGCCCGGTGATCGTCATCGACTGCTCCTTGTTGGTGGCCCGGTCCCTGGCCGACACGTGCACGATGCCGTTGGCGTCGATGTCGAAGGTGACCTCGATCTGGGGCACGCCCCGCGGCGCCGGGGGCAGGTCGACGAGCTGGAACTTGCCCAGCGTCTTGTTGTACATCGCCATCTCGCGCTCGCCCTGCAGGACGTGGATCTCCACTGAGGGCTGCATGTCCTCGGCCGTGGTGAAGACCTCGGAGCGGCGGGTGGGGATCGTGGTGTTGCGCTCGATGAGCTTGGTCATGATGCCGCCCTTGGTCTCGATGCCGAGCGACAGCGGGGTGACGTCGAGCAGCAGGACGTCCTTGACGTCTCCCTTCAGCACTCCGGCCTGGATGGAGGCACCCACTGCCACCACCTCGTCGGGGTTGACGCCCTTGTGGGGCTCCTTGCCGGTGAGCTTCTGGATCAGGTCCTGGATGGCAGGCATGCGCGTCGAGCCACCGACCATGATCACGTGCTGGATGTCTGACTGGCGGAGGCCGGCGTCCTTGATGGCCTGCTCGAAGGGGCCCCGGCACCGGTCGACGAGGTCCGCCGTGAGCTCCTGGAACTTCGCCCGGGTGAGGTTCAGGTCGAGGTGCTTCGGCCCCTCGGAAGTGGCGGTGATGAACGGGAGGTTGATCGTCGTCTGCTGCACCGTCGACAGCTCGATCTTCGCCTTCTCGGCCGCCTCCTTGAGCCTCTGCATGGCCATCTTGTCGGCGCCGAGGTCGACACCTTCGGTGTTCTTGAACTCCTTGACCAGCCAGTCGATGACCCGCTGGTCCCAGTCGTCACCGCCCAGGTGGACGTCGCCGTGGGTCGACTTGACCTCGAAGACGCCCTCGCCGATCTCGAGGATGGAGACGTCGAAGGTGCCACCGCCCAGGTCGAAGACGAGAACGGTCTCCTCCCGGCCCTCGCGCTCGAGGCCGTAGGCCAGGGCGGCGGCGGTGGGCTCGTTGATGATGCGCAGCACCTCGAGGCCGGCGATCTGACCGGCCTCCTTGGTGGCCGTCCGCTCGGCGTCGTTGAAGTAGGCGGGAACGGTGATGACCGCCTGGCTCACGGTGTCGCCCAGGTAGGCCTCAGCGTCACGCTTCAGCTTCTGGAGGATCCGCGCACTCACTTCCTGGGGCGTGAACTTCTTGCCGTCGATGTCGACGGACCAGTTCGTCCCCATCTGGCGCTTCACGGAGCGGATCGTGCGGTCGGGGTTGGTGATCGCCTGTCGCTTGGCCACCTCACCCACCAGGACCTCCCCGGTCTTGGAGAACCCGACGACCGAGGGGGTCGTGCGGGCCCCTTCGGCGTTGGGGATGACGGTGGGTTCGCCCGCCTCGAGAACCGAGACGACCGAATTGGTGGTGCCGAGGTCGATGCCGACGGCCTTGGGCATACCTACTGCCTCCGAACTGGAAGAGAAACCTGCCTGACGTTCCGCAGGTTAGCAATCTTGAGTGCAGCACTATCAAGGCCGGCGCCCGGCGCAGTATTCCGGGTTCGGCCGCCAGAGGACCGGCACGTCCCCCCGCCCGGGCCCGCCTCACACCGGCCGGGGCGGCGGGTGAGACCGATGTCGTCACCGCGCAACCTGAACGAAACGGCTGCCGTACACGGGTCCGGTTGGCTGGGCCTCGTGCCTTCCCACGACTTCCGCAGCAGCGGCCACACGCGGAGCCTCGTCGCTTCACTCATCCATTTCGACGTCTCGTTCATGATCTGGGTGCTGCTGGGCGCCCTCGGCGCCTACATCGCCGGCGATCTCGGCCTCTCGCCGGCCCAGAAGGGGCTGATGGTGGCGGTACCCCCTCTGGGGGGATCGGTGTTCCGGCTCGTCCTCGGCTCGCTGGCCGACCGGGTGGGCACCAAGCGCACCGGGTTGGTCTCGATGGCACTCGTCCTGGTGCCACTGGCGTGGGGCTGGCTCGCGGGCGGCACCTTCGGCCAGGTGCTGGGGATCGGGCTGCTCCTGGGCATCGCCGGGGCCAGCTTCGCGGTGGCGCTCCCCCTGGTGAGCCGGTGGTACCCGCCCGAGCACCAGGGCCTCGCCCTGGGCATCGCCGGGGCCGGTAACTCGGGCACCATCGTGGCCGCCCTGGCCGCCCCCCGGCTGGCCGAGGTGGTGGGGTGGCACGGTGTGTTCGGCCTGGCCGCCATCCCCGTCTCGCTCGCGTGGCTGGCCTTCGCCCTCCTGGCCAAGGAACCTCCCCGTACTGCCGGCACCCCCGGCGGCATCCTGTCGCTGCTGGGGGAGGCGGACGCCCGGTGGCTGTGCGGGTTCTACATGGTCACCTTCGGCGGCTTCGTGGGCCTCGCCGCCTACCTTCCCATCTTCTTCGTCGACCGCTTCGGGCTGGCCAAGGTCACCGCCGGCGCCTTCGCTGCGCTGTGTGCCGCGGCGGGATCGTTCCTGCGCCCGCTGGGCGGGGTGCTGTCCGACCGCCACGGAGGGACGCGGGTCCTGGCCGGCGTCCTGTGTGCGGTGGCCGCGGCCGGGGTGGTCCTGGCGTCACTGCCCGGCCTCCCCATCACGGTGGTCCTGCTCTTCGGGGCGGTGGGGGCACTCGGCATGGGCAACGGCGCCGTGTTCCAACTCGTGCCACAGCGCTTCCCGAGCCGCATCGGAGCCATGACGGGGCTGGTGGGCGCGGCCGGGGGCGTGGGGGGCTTCCTCCTCCCCTTCGGCTTCGGCGCCCTCGCCGGCGCCACCGGGAGCTTCGCCCCCGGCTTCGTGGTCTTCGCCACCCTTGTCGCAGCGGCCCTGGCCTCGTTGGGGTGGCGGCAGCGGGCCTGGCGTCGGGAGTGGGAGCTCGAGGTGGCGGTCTGATGGGGGACCGCCGCACCCTGGTAGTGGCCGGCCACGGGATGGTGGGCCACAAGCTCATCGAGAGCCTGGTCGAGCGGGGGGCCACAGCGGAATGGGACATCGTGGTGTTCTGCGAGGAACGCCACCTGGCTTACGACCGGGTCGGTCTCACCTCCTTCTTCACCGGGACGACCGTCGAGCAGCTGTCACTGGTGGCGCCGGGCTTCTTCGCCGGCGCCGGTCTCGAGGTCCACGTCAACGATCCGGTGGTGAGCATCGACCGGCAGGCGGCCAAGGCGGTCTCCCGCGCCGGCCGCGTGGTCGCCTACGACGCGCTGGTGCTGGCCACCGGCTCCTATCCCTTCGTCCCGCCCATCCCGGGCCGAGACCTTCCCGGTTGCTTCGTCTACCGCACCATCGACGACCTCGAGGCCATCCGCGACTTCGCCGCCACGTGCTCGGTCGGGGCTGTGGTCGGCGGGGGGCTGCTGGGACTGGAGGCAGCCAGCGCCCTGTGCCACCTCGGCCTCGAGACCCACGTGGTGGAGTTCGCTCCCCGTCTGATGCCCATGCAGGTGGACGACGGGGGAAGCGCGGCTCTACGCCGGCGCATCGAGGAACTGGGCGTGGCGGTGCACCTGTCGATGCAGACCGAGACGATCCTGGCCGGCGCCGGCGGGTCAGTGGCCGGCATGCGCTTCGCGGGCGCAGAAGACCTGCGCGCCGACCTCGTCGTGTTCTCCGCCGGCATCCGTCCCCGCGACCAGCTGGCCCGCGACTGCGGCCTGGTGGTGGGCGAGCGGGGCGGCGTCGTGGTCGACGGTGGGTGTCGCACCTCCGATCCCCGCATCTACGCCATCGGGGAGTGCGCCGTTGCCTCAGGTCGCGTGTGGGGCCTGGTGTCGCCGGGCTACCAGATGGCGCGGGTGGCGGCTGACCGGCTGCTCGGAGGCGACGCCGAGTTCAGCGGCGCCGACCTCTCCACCAAGCTCAAGCTCATGGGCGTCGACGTCGCCAGCTTCGGGGACGCCTTCGCCACCACGCCCGGGGCCGAGTCGATCGTCTACAGCGACCCCGTGGCGAAGGTCTACAAGCGGCTGGTGCTGGCCGCCGGGAGCCACCAGGTGCTGGGCGGGATGCTCGTGGGCGACGCCGCCGCCTACCAGACGCTGGCCCAGATGGCCCGGGGCGACATGCCCACCCCGGAGCATCCCGAGGACCTGATCCTGCCCGACCGAGCGGGATCGACCGCCGGGGCCGCCGGCATCGAGGCGGTGGCCGGTACGGCCACGATCTGCTCCTGCAACAACGTGACCAAGAACGCCATCTGCGACGCAGTGACGGAGGGCGCCCTCACCGACGTGGCCGGCATCAAGGCGGCGACCGGGGCCGGCACCGGTTGCGGCGGCTGCGTGCCGCTGGTCATCGATCTGCTCAAGGCCGAACTGCGCAAGTGCGGCGTCGAGGTGGCCAACCACCTGTGCGAGCACTTCGCCTACAGCCGCCAGGAGCTGTTCGACATCGTGCGGGTCCACCGGCTGACGTCGTTCTCCGAGGTCCTCACCGGCCACGGGTCAGGCTGGGGGTGCGAGATATGCAAGCCGGCCGTGGCATCGATGCTGGCCTCGCTCGGCAGCGGCTACATCCTCGACGGTGAGCAGGCTTCGTTGCAGGACACCAACGACCACTTCCTCGCCAACCTCCAGCGCGACGGCAGCTACTCCGTCGTCCCTCGCGTTCCCGGTGGTGAGATCACACCGGACCAGCTCATCGTCATCGGTCAGGTCGCCAAGGACTTCGGGCTCTACACCAAGATCACCGGGGGCCAGCGCATCGACATGTTCGGGGCAACCGTCGAACAGCTGCCCGCCATCTGGGCCAGGCTGATCGAGGCAGGGATGGAATCGGGGCATGCCTACGGCAAGGCCCTGCGCACCGTGAAGTCGTGCGTGGGCCAGACCTGGTGTCGCTACGGGGTGCAGGACTCGACCAGCCTGGCCATCGAGTTGGAGTTGCGCTACCGGGGGCTGCGGGCGCCGCACAAGATCAAGTCCGCCGTCTCCGGCTGCGCCCGCGAGTGCGCCGAGGCGCAGAGCAAGGACTTCGGCATCATCGCGACCGAGCGGGGCTGGAACCTGTACGTCGGTGGCAACGGCGGCATGAAGCCCCAACACGCCATCCTCTTCGCGGAGGACCTCGACCGGGCGACCCTGATCCGCTACATCGACCGGTTCTTGATGTTCTACGTCCGCACCGCCGACCGTCTCGAGCGAACGGCTACCTGGCTCAACAAGCTCGAGGGGGGCATCGACTACCTGCGGCGGGTGGTCATCGACGACGCCCTGGGCATCTGCGGGGAGCTCGAGGCGGACATGGCCCGCCATGTCGAGTCCTACCACTGCGAGTGGAAGGCGACGGTGGAGGACGAAGGACGTCTGGCCCGCTTCCGCACCTTCCTGAACTCCGACGACAGCGACCCCAACGTCGTGTTCGTCCGGGAGCGGGGGCAACCCCGCCCTGCCACCGACCTCGAAAAGTCCAAACCAGTGGAGGCCCTGCTGTGACTCTCACCGAGAACGCGACGTGGATCGACGTGTGCGGCATCGACGAGCTGGTGGCCGACCGCGGCGCCTGCGTCAGGGCCGGGCTGTACCAGATCGCCCTGTTCCGGTTGTCGGCGACGAACGAGGTCTACGCCCTTTCGAACTACGACCCCACGAGCGGCGCTTTCGTGATGTCGAGGGGGATCGTGGGGTCGCGGGGCGACATCCCGAAGGTCGCGTCGCCGATGTACAAGCAGGCCTTCGACCTCCGCACCGGCGAGTGCATCGACGATGCGAACACGTCGGTCATGACGTTCCCGGTGCGAGTGGTCGAGGACCGGGTGCTGGTCGGAATTCGGTGAACTCATTCGCCCTCGAGGCGATCCCGGCTGATGCGGTGATCGCCCCCGAGGAGAGCTTCACGGGCCCGACGCTCATCGACAGGTACCTGGCGAGCCAGGGGACGCTGACGGCGATCGAGGACTTCGCCACCCGCCATGACGCCGGCTTCGTTCCCAGCCAGGCGCGGTACTACGAGAACCTCATCCCCCTCGCAGAACCGTTGCCCGGCCAGCAGTACGGCTTCGAGGTCGACCTGGACGCCTGTACCGGCTGCAAGGCATGCGTCACCGCCTGCCACAGCCTGAACGGTCTCGACGAGGACGAGTCGTGGCGCTCGGTCGGAATGCTCCACGGAGGGACACCCCTGGAGCCGTTCCAACAGACCGTCACCACCGCCTGCCACCACTGCGTGGACCCGGCATGTCTCAACGGTTGCCCGGTGGACGCCTACGAAAAGGATCCCGTCACCGGGATCGTCATTCACCTCGACGACCAGTGCATCGGCTGCAGCTACTGCACTCTCACGTGCCCGTACGAAGTGCCACGGTTCAACCCGGCGAAAGGGATCGTCCGCAAATGTGACATGTGCCGGGATCGCCTGTCCGTGGGTGAAGCCCCCGCGTGCGTGCAGGCGTGCCCGAACGGCGCCATCAAGATCAAGGTGATCGAGACGGCCGGCGCGGTAGCTGCCTCGGTGGGCGCGTCCCTCGTGCCCGGTGCCCCGCCCTCCTCGACCACGGTGCCCACCACCGTCTACCTGACCAAGAAGAACCACGTCGGCCGGCTGCAGGCCGCCGACTGGTCCTCGCTCAGGCCGGCGAGCAACCACCCGCCGCTGGCCATCATGCTCGTGCTCACCCAGCTGTCCGTCGGAGCGTTCGTCACCGACCTCTTGTTGCGGGCGATCGCCGGGCACCGCCTGGCCAGCGCGCTTCAGCCTTACAACGCCATAGTCGCGGTCGCGCTCGGCTTCCTCGCGCTGGGCGCGAGCGTCCTGCACCTGGGCCGCCCGGCCTACGCCTTCCGTGCCGTCATCGGGTTCCGCCACTCGTGGTTGAGCCGCGAGATCGTGAGCTTCGGGAGCTTCGCGCTGGTGGCAACGCTGTACGCCGGCGTCCTGTGGGCCACGCCCTCCAGCCAGACCCGGACCACGCTGCTGCTTGGCATCCTGGTCAGCGGAGTGGGGATGGCCGCCGTCGGCTGTTCGGTGATGGTCTACGCCGTCACCTCCCGGAGCTGGTGGAGCGCGAGGAGGACGGCCACCAAGTTCACCCTCACGTCGGTGGTGGCGGGACTGGCCACCGTGATCGTCACCTCCACCATCTCCGCCATGGCCCTCGGCCCGGGAGCGAAGGCCGCTCTGGCCGTCGTGATACCCCCCCTGGCGCTGATCCTGGCCGCGACCAGCACCACGAAGCTGGTGTGGGAGGCCCTCTTCCTGCTTCACCGCCGTGACCGCGAGACCAGCGACCACAAGCGCACCGCGCTGCTCCTGACCCGTGACCTGGCGACCTCCACCCGCGCGCGCTTCGCCGCCGGCGTCCTCGGTGGGACGGTCATACCGCTCGCGCTGGCGGGCCTGGCCCGCGCCGACCAAGGATCTCCCGCGCTCCTGGTCCTGGCAGCGCTGCTCGGGCTGATGTGCGTCGTCGGCGGCGAGCTGATCGAGCGGTCGCAGTTCTTCCAGGCCGTCTCGTCGCCCCGCATGCCGGGAGGTCGTCCATGAGCCCGGGCCGGCGCCGGCACCCGTTGCTCGACCTCTTGCACCAACGGGAGGGGGCACTGACGCGGGACCTCGTGCGCCGGCCGGGTGGCTTCGGGCTCGGGCAACTACCGGTTCGGCTCGCCCCCGACGCCACCACCCCCATGATCTGCGGCTTCTGTTCCACCGGGTGCTCGCTCGACGTGCACCTGCAGCAAGGAGAGTCGGTGAACCTTTCGCCGACCACCCACTACCCGGTCAACCTCGGCATGGCCTGTCCCAAGGGTTGGGAGGCGCTCACGCCCCTGCGGGCGCCGGATCGTGCCACCCTCCCCCTGCTCCGTGACGCTCAGGGCCGGCTCCAACCGGTCAGCTGGGACAAAGCCCTGGACGCCTTCGTCGGGCGCTTCAAGACCATCCAGCAACAGCACGGCGCAGACGCGGTGGCCTTCCTCAGCACGGGCCAGATCCCCACTGAGGAGATGGCCCTGCTCGGCGCAGTAGCCAAGTTCGGGATGGGGTTGGTGCACGGGGACGGCAACACCCGCCAGTGCATGTCCACGGCGGTGGTGGCCTACAAAGAAGCCTTCGGATTCGACGCGCCGCCCTACACCTATGCCGACTTCGAGTCCTCCGACGTCATCGTCCTCGTCGGGTCGAATCTCTGCATCAGCCACCCCATCATGTGGGAACGCATCTGTCGCAACCCCCACAATCCCGAGATCGTGGTGGTCGACCCGCGGAGAACAGAAACGGCCGTGGCCGCCACCCAGCACTACGCCCTGCGCCCCAAGTCCGACCTCACGCTGCTCTACGGCGTCGCCAACATCCTCATCACCAGGGGCTGGATCGACTCGGCCTTCATCCGCGGCCACACCGAGGGGTTCGAGGAGTTCGCCCACCACGTGAGCCGGTTCAGCATCGGACGCGTCAGCGCAGCCTCCGGCCTCACCGTGGAGGAGCTGGAGCGACTGGCAACGACGATCCACGAGGGCCAGCGGGTGTCGTTCTGGTGGACCATGGGGGTGAACCAGAGCCACGAGGGGGTGCGCACCGCCCAGGCCATCATCAACCTTGCGCTGATGACGGGAAGCATCGGCAGGCCCGGCACCGGGGCGAACTCGATCACGGGCCAGTGCAACGCCATGGGGTCGCGGCTGTTCAGCAACACGACCAACCTGCTCGGGGGCCGTCCCTTCACCAGCCCCACCGCCCGCCGGACCGTCGCTTCACGATTGGGGATCGACGTCACCCGGATCCCCGACCGCCCCGGCATGGCCTACGACCAGATCATCGAGGCGATCCTGGCCGGCAGCATCAAGGGGCTGTGGGTCATCGCCACCAACCCCGCCCACTCGTGGATCAACCAGCCGCACCTGGCCGACGTCCTCGACCGGCTCGACTTCCTGGTCGTGCAGGACATGTACACGAGCACCGACACGGCCCTGAGGGCGGACCTTGTGCTTCCGGCTGCCGGTTGGGGTGAGAAGGATGGCACCTTCATCAACTCGGAGCGAAGGTTCGGAGTCCTGAAGAAGGTGGCCCGCGCCCCGGGGGAGGCCCTGGCCGACTTCTACATCTTCAAGCTGGTCGCCGCGGCCTGGGGGTGCGCCGACCTGTTCGAGGAGTGGGAGTGCCCGGAGGCCGTGTTCCAGATCCTGAAGCGGTTGTCGGAAGATCAGCCCTGTGACTTCACCGGCATCGAGGGCTACCGGATGATCGAGGAGCGCGGAGGGATCCAGTGGCCCTTCACCCGGCTCTCCCGGAGCGGCGAAGGGGAGCGTCGGCTCTTCGAGGACGGTCGCTTCTACCATCCCGACGGCCGGGCCCGGTTCGTCTTCGAGGATCCCCGTCCGGTGCGTGAGGCGACGAGCTCGAGGTACCCGCTCGTCCTGTTGACGGGTCGTGGCAGTTCCGCCCAGTGGCACACCCAGACGCGGACGGAGAAGTCGCCCATGCTCCGGACCCTGGCCCCCCGGCAGGCCTACGTCGAGATCTCACCGGGCGACGCCGCCGATCGACGCATCCATCCCAACGACCGTGTCGTCATCACGTCCTCTCGGGCGTCGGTGGGCGCCCGGGCGTTCGTCACTCCGACGGTCTCTCCCGGCCAGGTCTTCGTCCCCATGCACTATCCCGAGACGAACCAGCTCACCGGCTCCTCCTTCGACCCCTACTCCCGCCAACCGTCCTACAAGCACTGCGCCGTCGAGGTCCGGCTCCCCGGACCTGCCGACCAGCTCTCTTGATGATGAACGTCTGACCATCCCCGGCTGGCGTCGTGAATACTTCTGTCATGAGCACCCTCGTCCTGCTGCGCCACGGGCAGAGCACCTGGAACAAGCAGGACCTCTTCACCGGGTGGTACGACTCGGACCTCTCGCCCCAAGGGGAGGCGGAGGCGACCGAGGCGGGGCGGCTCCTCGGCGCGGAAGGGTTGTTCCCGGACGTGGTCCACACCTCGTTGCTCACCCGGGCCATCCGCACGGCCAACATCGCCCTGGAGCAACTCGACCTGCTGTGGCTCCCCGTACGTCGCAGCTGGCGGTTGAACGAGCGCCACTACGGCGACCTCCAGGGCAAGAACAAGGCCGAGATCCGGGCCCAGTACGGAGAGGAGCAGTTCAAGCTCTGGCGGCGGAGCTACGCCATCCCGCCGCCGGCGTTGAGCGAGGACGACCCCCGCCACCCGAGCTTCGACCGCCGTTACGAGCTGTTGGCGCCCGACCTCCTACCGGCGACCGAGTGCCTGGCCGACGTGGTGGTGCGGGTGCTTCCCTATTGGCACGACGTGATAGCCGCCGACCTGCGAACGGGCCGCACCGTGTTACTGGCGGCTCATGGCAACAGCCTGCGAGCGCTCGTCATGCACCTCGACGCCATGAATGAGACCGACATCGCCGCGCTCAACATCCCCACCGGGGTGCCCCTGGTCTACGAGCTGGACGATCGCCTTCGCACCGTCAGCTCGCATTATCTGGGTGACGCCGAGGAGGTCCGGCGGCGGGCGGAGGCGGTGGCCCGCCAAGGCGACGACCCGGCAACTGCGGGGGCCGAGGCCATGCCCACCGACGACGCCCCCGCCCCGTGACCGGGCGGCCGGGGGTTCAGACGGCGTCGTCGCCCATCTCGCCCGTGCGTACCCGCATGAGCCGATCCACGTCGACGACCCACACCTTGCCGTCGCCGATCTTGCCGGTGTGGGCGCACTTTCGCATGACGTCCACGATCCGCTCCGCGTCGTCGATCGAGCAGAGGACCTCCACCTTGAGCTTGGGGATGAGATCCACGCTGTACTCGGCGCCGCGATAGGTCTCGGTGTGCCCGCCCTGGCGACCGAAGCCGTTCACCTCGGTGACGGTGACGCCCTGGACGCCGGCGCTCTTGAGGCCCTCCTTGACCGGCTCGAGCATGTGGGGCTTGATCACGGCGGTGACGAGCTTGATCATGAACTTGCTCCAGTGGGCACGGTAGCGGTGGCCCGGCTGTCGGTGATGGGAGTCGGCGCCAGCACCGGCGTCACGTCGGGACCGTAACCAGGGGCACCGTGCTCGAACACGTCGAGCCCAGCCAGCTCCTCCTCCTGGGAGACGCGGAGGCCTACCGTCGACTTGATGGCCAGGAACAGCAGGCCGGCGGTCACGGCCACGAAGACACCGACAGCGGCCACCCCGATCACCTGGCTCACCAACTGGTCGGTGCCGCCGCCGTAGAAGAGCCCCGCCTTCCAGAAGTCGCTGTCCTCGGTTGCGAAGAGCCCCACACAGATCGTGCCGAACGCTCCGCACACGCCGTGCACGGAGATGGCACCCACCGGATCGTCGATCCGGATGCGGTCGAAGAACAACACTGCGGCCACCACGATGAAGCCTGCCGCAGCACCGATCACGATGGCTCCGATGCTGCTGACTGCAGCGGTGCCGGCGGTTATCCCCACGAGGCCGGCCAGCATGCCGTTGGCCGCCATGGCCACGTCAGGCTTGCCCGACTTCATCCAGATGGCGATCATCGCGGCGATGGCGCCGGCTGCGGCGGCCAGGGTGGTCGTCACGGCGATGCCGCCGATGGCGCCGTCAGCCGCCAGCTCCGAACCGGGGTTGAAGCCGTACCACCCGACCAACAGGATGAACGTCCCCAGAACGGCGTAGGGGATGTTGTGCGCGGGGATGGCCCGGGGCCTCCCGTCGGAGCCGTACTTGCCGAGGCGAGGGCCTAGGACCATCGCTCCCATCAGTGCGGCAACGCCGCCGGTCATGTGCACCATCGTCGAGCCGGCGAAGTCGTGGAAGGGCGTGGAGAGTGTCGACAGCCAGCCGCCGCCCCAGTTCCAGTGGACGACGATCGGGTAGATCAACCCGGAGATGACGATCGAGTAGAAGAAGTAGCTCCTGAACTTGGTCCGCTCGGCCATGGCGCCGGAGACGATGGTCGCCGCCGTCGCCGCGAAAGCCACTTGGAAGATGAAGGTGACGGGCACCGTCAGCGTGCCGTACTGGAAGGCCCCGTCACCGAGGAACCAGCCGCTCGAGCCAACGACGCCGCTGACGTCGGAACCGAAGGCGATGGCGTAGCCCACTGCGAAGAATGCGAGGGCGCCGGCACAGAAGTCCATCAGGTTCTTCATCATGATGTTGGCGACGCTCTTGGCCCGGGTGAGCCCGGCCTCGACGAGAGCAAAGCCGGCCTGCATGAAGATGACGAGCACCGCCGCCACAAGGACGAACACGTTGTCGAGGTTCGCCTGCACGTCCTCGGCGGAGATCTCCGTTGCCTGGGCCCAGGCGGCCTCGCCCCAGAGCATCACCACCCCGGCTCCTAGCGCGCCGGCAACCGCCCACTTCTTCAATCGCATCACGCTGTTCGTCCTTTCACCGTCCCTCACATCGAAGGTAGGAGCAGGAGATGACGCGCTTGTTCTGCGGTTGTTACGCCTCTCGCGCGTGTTCCTGTCGCTTACCTGACGCTTCCAGCAGGTAGCCGCGACTACGCACCGTCTTGATGCTGAGCCCGACGGCGTCCAGGCGCCGACGTAGTCGCAGCACGTGGACGTCGAGGGCGTTGCGCCCGGGTGCCCCGGCCGGCCAGCCGGCGCGGCAGAGGGCTTCGCGGCCGACCACAGCGCCGAACCGATCGAGCAGCGCCCGTGTCAACCGGCCTTCCACCGGCGGCAGAGACACCCACTCCGAGCCGAAGCGCAGGACCCCGTCCAGGTCCAGATCGGGCCGGTCCGCTCCCCGCTGTGCGTGGAGGTCGGCCCGCAGCGTGAGAGTCGAGATGCGGGCCCGCACGTCCTGCTCGCCCGCCGGCACCCTGATCCAGTCCTCGACGCAGTCGGCTGCCAGTGGGGGCGCAACGCCCTCGTCGACCAGCAGCAACCGCGGCACGCCTTCGGCCTGAAGCCGTTCTCGTCGCTCCACCTCACCCGGCCAGCGCAAGAGGACGACATCCATTGACAGGTGACGGTACGACTGCTGCGTTGCAGCAACGTTTCCGGGGGGTGAACATGCCTTGCGCGGCGAGCATGCGGCGCTTCACCTCGTGTTCGGCAGGCCGCTGTAGCGTTTCGGCGCCATGGCAACCACCGCTCGGCCCAGGGGCTCCTCGACGGTAGAGGAGGCGCCCAGGACCCGCCGTGTCCGCGCCTCCCACGTCGCTGTCGCGGTCGGGGCGTCGTTGGCCGCCATCACCGCGCTGTCGGGGGTCCTGGCCGCCATCACCCAAGAGCACGACGACTCACCGATCAGCCGCCAGGTGTTCGACAACATCCCGTCTGCCTACCGAGCGGTGTTCTACACCACGCTCACCTGCCTGTTCCTCGGGGCCGGCTACCTCTTCGCCCAGCGGGTGCAGAACTGGGAGCGGGGTCAGCCCGACCGCCGGCGCACCACCATGAAGAACGCGAAGAGGCGCTTCGGTGACTACCGCCGCGGCGTGTACATGCAGACCGTGCTGCGGGACGGCGCCGCCGGCATCATGCACTCGCTCATCTACTTCCCCTTCCTCGTGCTGTTCGCGGTCACCGTCGTCCTCGAGATCAACCACCAGTTGCCGGCATCGGCCAAGTTCCTCCACGGCGACGTCTACCGGGCGTACTCGCTGGTGGGTGACGTGGCCGGAGTCCTCTTCCTCGTCGGCATCTTCTGGGCCATCGGCCGGCGATACCTCTGGGCGCCGTTCCGCATCCGCACCAAGACCCGGCCCGAAGACGGCGTCGTCCTCGCCATGTTCGCGATTCTCGGCGTCACCGGGTTCCTGGCCGAGGGTGCCCGCATCGCGCTGGACGGCCGGCCCGAGTTCGAGCGCTTCTCGATCATCGGGTGGCCGCTGTCGGCTCTGTTCGAGACGGTCGACCACCTGAGCGGCTGGCACCAGGCGATCTGGATCCTTCACGTGGTCGCCTTCTTCGCCTTCGTGGTGATCGTGCCCACCACGAAGCTCCGCCACATGGTGACGAGCCCGCTCAACATGTACCTGTCGGACCGTGACCGGCCCAAGGGCGCCATGAAGCCCATGCCCGACCTAGAAGCCACCGACCTCGAGAGCTTCGGTGCCTCCGTGGTCGAGGACTTCACCTGGAAGCAGCTCCTCGACACCGATGCCTGCACCATCTGCGGGCGCTGCACCTCCGTCTGTCCGGCCCAGATGACGGGCAAGCCACTCGACCCGAGGGAGATCGTCCTCAAGGTCGGCCAGGTGATGGCGGAGAGCCGTCCCGGCGGGGCGGTGTCGCCGGTCGTGGGCCACGAGCCGGAGCTCACCGTCTCCACCAACTCCGTCTTCGAGCGGATCACGCCGGAGGAGATCTGGGCCTGCACCTCGTGCAAGGCGTGTGACGAGGTCTGTCCGGTGAACATCGAGATCCTCGACAAGATCCTCGACATGAGGCGATACCTGTCGCTCATGGAGTCGAACTTCCCGGCGGAGCTCGGCACCGCCTACCGCGGCATGGAGAACCAGTCCAACCCGTGGGGCCTGAGCCAAGCCGCCCGCGGAGACTGGGCCGAAGCCCTCCCCCTCGGGGTGGAGGTGGTCGATGGTTCGGGCCCCCTCGACCACGAGTACCTCTACTGGGTCGGTTGTGCCGGCTCCTTCGACGACAAGAACAAGAAGGTGTCGGTGGCCACCGCCAAGCTGCTGCAGCGGGCCGGGGTCGACTTCGCCATCCTCGGTCCCAACGAGAACTGCAACGGCGACCCGGCCCGCCGCTCGGGGAACGAGTACCTCTTCCAGATGCTCGCCCGCCAGAACATCGAGGCCATGAACGGCATGGGCGTGAAGAAGATCATCACCCAGTGCCCCCACTGCTTCAACACGCTGGGCAACGAGTACCCGCAGCTCGGGGGCAACTATGAAGTCGTGCACCACAGCCAGTTCCTCGAGTGGCTGATCGAGACGGGCAAGCTCGATCTGTCCGAAGCCGAGCTCGACGAGCGGATCGTCTACCACGACAGCTGCTACCTGGGGCGCCACAACGACGTCTATCTGGCACCCCGCAAGGTGCTCGGGTCGCTGAAGGGCATCGACATCGTCGAGGCCCCGCGCAACGGCACCAAGGGCATGTGCTGCGGAGCCGGCGGTGCCCGCATGTGGATGGAGGAGGCGACGGGCAAGAAGGTCAACACCGAACGCAGCCAGGAGCTGTTGGCCACGGGGGCCGATCGCATCGCCACCGCCTGCCCCTTCTGCTACATCATGATCGACGACGGGGCCAAGGAGAACGGCCGCGACGACGTGGTGGTGCAGGACATCTCGATGCACCTGCTGGACGCCCTCGAACGAGGGGAGCGGCCGGCGGACAAGCTCACCTGAGGGCGCCTTCGAAGCACGACTTCCTCTTGATCCAAGCCGTTCAGGCTATGACTTCAGGGCTTCCAGCCGGCGGTCCTCCCTCGCCGCCTCGCGCTCGTCGAAGCGCATCCACTGGGCCAGCACCACCCCCGCGGCCACCAGCCCGACCAGGTCTCCGGTCACCCACAGCAGACCGCCGGCCACCTGCTGGTCCGAGAGGGCGTCGGTGCCCCATATTCGGGCAGGCTCGCCGTACCAACCTCCGGCGAGCAGCTCCGGACTGCTGAGAACGGCAAGACCGAGCACCGCGTGCGCGGGGACGAGGAGCAGCACCACCAGCATCCGCACCGGGTGGGAGAGCCGGCGAGGTCCTGCATCGAGGCCGAGCACCGGCCAGAAGAAGGCGCAGCCGGCGGCCAGGAAGTGCAGGTGGACGGCGGCGTGCACCGCCTCGTTGCGAAGCGACAGGGGGAAGAGAGGGCTGAAGTAGAGGCCGAACAGAGACCCGACCACGAGGAACAGGCCGGCGGCGGGATGCGTGACGGCTTTGGCCGCCGGGCCGTGGGCAAGGCGGCGAACGACGAGCCTGGGCCGGCCCCGGCCAGCCTGCAGGGCGAGTGTCACCGGTGCCCCCAGTGCGAGCAGAAGAGGCGCGGCCATGCCCAGAACCACGTGTTGGGCGGCGTGGGCGCTGAAGAGCACGCTGTCGTAGCGGGCCAGCCCTGATTGCGTGGCGATGACCACGAATCCGAGCCCGGCCCCGAATGCGACCGAGCGCCCCGACGGCCACCGCCGGCCCCGCTTCGCCAGCCGGCGCACACCGAAGCCGTACGCGATTCCGGCAGTGATGATGCCACCCGCCGCCAGGGGATCGAACGACCACCCGAGGACCAGGTGACCGACCGTCGGTGGCGGGACCACGAAAGCGAACCTAGCCCCCGGACGTGCAACCCATCGCGGCGCTCTGCCGTCGTGCTAGAAGAACGGATCGCCGCGACCAACGCAGCTGTTGATGCACCCCCGGGCCGGCCCTCGATGCTGCGGGTCGGCGTGGTGGTGTGGCTGGCATCGGAGTTGATGTTCTTCGCCGGACTGTTCGCCGGCTACTTCGCCCTGCGGGCCGTGAACCACGACTGGCCGCCTGAGGGCGTGGAGCTCGACGCAGCCCGGACCGCGGCCGCCACCGCTGTTCTCGTGGCGTCCAGCTTCACCATGCACCTGGCGGTCGTGGCCTCGGAGCGGCGCAACGAGCGGGGCGCAGTCCGTTGGACCGTTGCCACCGTGGTGTTGGGGGCGTTGTTCGTGGCCAATCAGGCGGCCGAGTACGCGGGGCTGGGCTTCACCTACACCACCCATGCCTATGGCTCGATCTTCTACCTGATGACGGGCTTCCACGGCCTCCACGTCATCGGGGGGCTGGTGCTCATGCTGGCGGTGCTGGCCGTGGGGGTCGGGCGGACGAGCCGGTTGCCGCTGGAGGACCCCCTTACCGTGACCGAGTTCTACTGGCACTTCGTAGACGTCGTGTGGCTGGCCATGTTCGCCACCATCTACCTGCTCAGATGAGAAGCGTGCGCTCCCGGCTGGGGGTCCTGTGCCTGGTGGCCCTGTTCATGTCGCTGGCCGGTCTCTTGCCCGTCCGCAGTGCCACTCCGGCCACGCTGAGCCAGATGACCGAGGACGGCCGCCAGCTCTACCTGAGGGGCTGTTCGAGTTGTCACGGCCTCGACGGGACCGGCACTCCCAGCGGACCGTCGCTGGAGAGATCCGGCGCGGCCAGCGCCTACTACTACCTGAGTACCGGGCGGATGCCACTGGCCGACGAGGCACAGCCCCGCCGCAAGCCGCCGGCGTACTCCCGGGCCCAGATCGATCTGCTGGTGGACTACGTCGCATCGCTGGGCAGCGGCCCCGCCATTCCCGAGGTCCATCTCGAGACCGGGGACCTGGCCGAGGGCGGGGTTCTCTACCGGAGCAACTGCGGCCCCTGCCACACCGCGGCCGGGATCGGGGGCGCCTTGAGCTACGGCCGAGCCGCACCCTCGGTGACCCCCGCCGACCCGGTGGAGGCGGCAGCGGCCATCCGTACCGGGCCCGGGCAGATGCCCGTGTTCGGCCCCGAGGCCCTGAGCGACCACGAGGTCGCGTCGATCGTCCGCTACATACGCTTCCTGGAGTCGCCCCCGACCCCGGGCGGTGCCGCCCTGGGAGGAGCCGGGCCCATCCCGGAAGGGTTCGTCGCCTGGATCTTCGGGGTCGGGACCCTGGTGTTGGCCGTGCTGTGGATCGGCAAGTTGGAGGGCGGCCATGGACGACATTGAGCCAGCGGCAACCGAGGAGGATGCGGCGCCGAGGGCAGCCGCCGGCGAGCGCGTCGTCATCGCCGCCTTCACCGCCAGCATGGCCGCCGCCCTCGCCTTGGCGGTTGTCTACTGGCGGGGCGGCCAGGCGCAACTCGAAGGGGTGCTCCTGGCCATCTCCCTGGGCGGCATCGGGGTGGGCATGGTCGTGTGGGCCAAACGCTTCCTGCCCTCGGGCGAGATCACCGAGGAGCGAGGGCGGATGGCCTCCACCGACGACGAAGTGGCCTCCTTCACCCACGCCTTCGAGCAGGGTGAGCAGGCGATCCAGCGCCGGGCCTTGCTGCTCAAGTTGCTCGGCGGTGCGGTGGGCGCGCTGGGCGTGGCCGCACTGTTCCCCATCCGCTCGCTCGGGCCCCGCCCCGGCCGGGGCCTGTTCGACACCGGGTTCCGCAATGGGACCCGACTGATGACGGTCGACGGCCGATCGGTGCGGCCGGAGGACCTTTCCGTCGGCGGCGTCGTCACCGTGTGGCCCGAGGGGCATGTGGGCGAGCCCGACTCTCCGACTCTGTTGGTGAGAGTGGACAGGCCGGAGCTGTTCCGGCGCCCCACCCGCACGCAGTGGACGGTGGAGGGAATCGTCGCCTACTCGAAGCTGTGCACCCACACCGGCTGCCCGGTCGGCCTCTACCAGTCCCGGGAGCGGCTGCTGCTGTGCCCCTGCCACCAGTCCACCTTCGATGTCGTCGAAGGAGCCAAGCCCATCTTCGGCCCGGCAACCCGACCCCTCCCCCAGTTGCCCCTCGGGCTCAACCAGGCGGGTGAACTGGTCTCCACCGGTGACTACCGAGAGCCCATCGGCCCCGGCTTCTGGAACCGGCGGAGATGAACCAGCCCCGCCCGGCCACCCGGTCCCGTCGCCTGGCCCGATGGGTGGACGACCGGCTGGGCACTGCCTACCTGGCCACGAAGGCGCTGAGGAAGGTCTTCCCCGACCACTGGTCGTTCATGCTGGGTGAGCTGTCGCTGTACTCCTTCGTGATCCTGGTTGTCACCGGCGTCTACCTCACCTTCTTCTTCGACCCGAGCCAGGCCGAGAGCACCTACCGGGGCAGCTACGAGGCCATGCGGGGGGTGGAGATGACCGCCGCCTACCGCTCGGCTCTCGAGCTCAGCTTCGACGTTCGCGCCGGCCTCGTGATGCGCCAGATCCACCACTGGGCTGCCCTGTTGTTCGTGGCCACGATGGCCGTACACATGGCTCGCGTCTTCTTCACCGGCGCCTTCCGCCGGCCCCGCGAGATCAACTGGATGGTGGGGGTGACCCTGCTCATCCTGGCCGTCTTCAACGGCTTCGCCGGTTACTCCCTGCTGGACGACCAGCTGTCTGGAACCGGATTGCGGATCGGCTACTCGATCGCCCTGTCGGTCCCTCTGGTGGGTACGTGGCTGGTGTCGCTGCTGTTCGGCGGCGAGTTCCCCGGCCCGGACATCATCGAGCGCCTCTACGTGATCCACATCCTCCTCGTGCCGGCCGTCATCGCCGCCCTCATCGGCGTCCACATGGCGATCCTGTTGCGTCAGAAGCACACCCAGTTCGCCGGCCCGGGGCGGGCCGAGGGCAACGTGGTGGGTGAGCGGGTGTGGCCGACGTATGCCGCGAAGGGCCTGGGGCTCTTCTTCCTCACCACCGCGGTGCTGGCCGCTCTCGGCGGACTGGCCCAGATCAACCCCATCTGGATCTACGGCCCGTTCGACCCCGCAGAGGTCAGCGCCGCCTCCCAGCCCGACTGGTACATGGGGTGGCTGGACGGAGCCATGCGCCTGATTCCTCCCTGGGAGGTGCGCGCCTTCGGCTACGAGGTGCCCAACCCCTTCTTCCCGGGAGCGGTGCTGCCCGGGGTGACCTTCGCCCTGCTGTACCTGTGGCCGTTCCTCGAGGCCCGCTTCACTGGCGACCGCAGCGAGCACCACCTGCTCGACCGGCCCCGGGACCGCCCCGTGCGTACCGCGATGGGGGTGGCCACGATTGCGTTCTACGGCGTGTTGTTCCTGGCTGGTGGCGGCGACGTCCTCTCCACCACCTTCGGAGTCTCCGTCAACGCCGTTTTCCAAGCCTTCCGCGTCCTGTTGTTCGTACTGCCGGCCGCCAGCGCGTGGGTCGCATACCGGCTCTGCAGGGACCTGGCCCAGCGGGACCCTGCCCCTGCTGACGACGGGTCAGTCGCGATGACGGCTCTGGCGGGCGTAGCCGAAGATGGACGCGACCAGGATGATCGAGCCGGGCACGACGGCCCAGAGGCCCAGGGCCAGGCCGTTGGCAAGCACCACTGAGCCGGCGCCCACGCCCAGGGGCCAGATGCTGGCGTGGGGGAGATACTCGTCGTGCTCGCCGTGATCGGCTGCGGCGTCGCCCGGTTCGGCGGAACCGGCCGCGGAGGCCGCAGGTGCCTTCCTGCGGGTGGCGACCACGAGGTACCCGCCGGTGATCAGGACCAGCCCGGCGGAGAGCAGCAGGAGCACCGACCCCGCCGCTTCGTAGGAGAGGAACCAGTAGGCGACGCTGGCCAGAAGCAGGTAGCCGGCGATGCCGAGCATCAGTTTTCCGGTGGTGCTCACGAGACAGCAGTGCCTTCCGATGGCTCCCGCCCGTGCTCGGCCGGCTGCACGTCCGGGTGGCGGGCGTCGAACAGCGGACGGTTCGACCGGATGGGCGGGAGGGGCCGCTCGAAGTTGAGCGGCGGCGGCGGCGACGACGTCGCCCATTCGAGCGTGTGGCCGAGCCACGGGTCGTCGCCAGCGGCCGGGCCCCGGCGCAGGCTGAGGCCCACGTTCACCAGGAACACCACCGTGGAGATCCCGAGCAGGAAGGAACCCACCGTCGAGATCTGATTGAGCGTGGTGAAGCCGTCAGCCGCCCCATAGTCGGCCACACGGCGGGGCATGCCCTGCAGGCCGAGCTGGTGCTGCACGAAGAAGGTGAGGTGGAAGCCGACGAAGTTGGTGGCGAAGTGCAGGCGGCCCAAGCCCTCCCCCAGCTTCTTGCCGGTGAACTTGGGGAACCAGTAGTAGATGCCGGCGTAGAGGGCGAAGACCGAGCCGCCGAACAGCACGTAGTGCATGTGGGCGACGACGAAGTAGGAGTCGGTCATGTGGAAGTCGATCGGCGGCGAGGCCAGGAGCACTCCGGTGATGCCGCCGAGCAGGAAGGTGAGCAAGAAGCCGATGGCGAACAGCATCGGTGTCTGGAACGTGATCCGCCCGCCCCAGAGGGTCCCGATCCAGTTGAAGAACTTGACGCCGGTGGGCACGGCGATGAGGAACGAGAGGCCACTGAAGAAGGGCAGCAGAACAGCGCCGGTGGCGAACATGTGGTGGGCCCAGACACCCATCGACAGAGCGGCGATGGCCAGTGTGGCAAAGACCAGGCCCTTGTAGCCGAAGACCGGGCGCCACGAAAAGACGGGGAGCACCTCGGTGATGACCCCGAAGAAGGGCAGGGCCAGGATGTAGACCTCGGGGTGGCCGAAGAACCAGAACAGGTGCTGCCACAGGATGGGCGAACCGCCCGCCGCGGGGTCGAAGATGTGGGCGCCGAAGTGACGGTCGGCGAAGAGCATGACTGAGGCCGCCGTCAGCACCGGGAAGGCCATGAGCACGAGCACACTCGTGACGACCATGTTCCAGCAGAAGATCGGGAGCCGGAACATCGACATGCCCGGTGCTCTCATGGTGAGGACGGTGGTGATCACGTTGATCCCGGTGAAGACGCCGGAGAAGCCGGTCAACAGCAGGCCGATGATCCAGAGGTCCCCCCCGACGCTCGGGGCGTAGGTCTTGAGCGACAGCGGCGCGTACGCGAACCACCCGAAGTCCGCAGCTCCGTCGGCGGTGAGAAAGCCCGAGATCATGGTGAGGCCGCCGCCCAGGTACAGCCAGTAGCTGAGGGCGTTGAGCCGGGGGAAGGACATGTCCTGGGCCCCGATCTGCAGCGGGACCAGGTAGTTGGCGAGCCCGAAGGCGAACGGCCCCAGGAACAGGAACATCATGATGCTGCCGTGCATCGTGAACAGCTCGTTGTAGCGCCCAGGCGTCACCACCTGGAGCTCCGGCGCCGCCAGCTCGGCCCGCATGATCAGGGCCAGGGCGCCGCCCAGGAGGAAGAAGGCGAAGGCCGTGACCATGTAGCTGACGCCGATGCGCTTGTGGTCGGTCGTAGTGAGCCAGGTGAGGATGCCACCGCCCTGGTGCTCGGGAACCTCCGGCTCTTCGGCCGCCCGCGGTTCGGCCAGGATCGTCACGGCTCCACCCCTTCCTGGCCTTGGGCGGCCTGCCGCTCGCTGACCCACCTATCGAAATCTTCGACCGGCACGGCCCGCACCGAGAAGTTCATCTTGTAGTGGTCCAGACCGCAGAACTCCGCGCAGCGGCCGGTCCAGGTGCCGGCCTCGTCGACGTCGACGTCGATCTCGTTGCGGATTCCGGGAATGAGGTCGCGCTTGGAAAGGAATCGCGGGACCCAGAAGGAGTGGACCACGTCAGGGCTCTGGAGGCGCAGCCGGACGGTTCTGCCCACCGGCAGCACCATCGTGGCCGGCGCTTCGGGCCCGCCGGTGACGGAGATCTGCTGGTCCGGGTACCGGAACTGCCACTGCCACTGGAAGCCGACCACGTCGACGACGAGATCCGGCTGCGCCGTAGTCGCGTTGACGTCGCGCTCGGTGGCCATGGTGAAGGCGAACAGCCCGGCCACCACCACCAGCGGAGCCAACGTGTAGAGGGCCTCGATGGGGATGTTGTACCCGGACTGGCCGGGCAGCTCGTCGTTGCGGCGGCGGAAGCGGATGATCGAATAGACGATCAGGAACCACACCAGCGCGCCGACGCAGAGGGCCGCGATCATCGAGCCCTGCCAGAGACGCAGGATCTCCTTGCCTTGGCGAGTCACGGGGTCAGGAGCCGAGAACCGGGTGCTGCTGCACCCGGCCGCCACCACAGCAATGGCAACCGCCGCAAGGGTCTTCGAGAAACGGTGGCGGAGCCTGCGCGGCGGTAGAGCCACAGTGCGCCGGAATCTAGCCGACTGTCACCCTTTGCAGCTGCGCCACGTAGCACTCGGCGAAGCGGGCGGCGGCGTCGGCGCCGAACAGCCGGTGCCTGTACCGGAAGCTCAGATGCAGCCTCTTCGACAGGGTGACCGCCCCCACCGACAGCCCCACCGGTTCCCTCGGCGGCAGCGAGAACCACACCTCGCTCACCGCCCCTACCTCCGCGCCGAACCAGTCCGGGTCGGGCAACGGGCCGAGGTCGGACAGCAACGCGGTGTCGACGAGCCGGTTGCCCGACAGCGGTAGCAGGACGGTCGTGGACTGCTTGGCCCACAAGCCGATCAAGCCGGCCCGGTCGAGGCCGCCGATGAGGGCCCGTCCCCTGTGGTTGCGGCGGTTGCGGGCCGTCTCCGCGGTCACGGAACGAACCGCTTCCCGGGGGTCGGCTCGTTCGTTGCGGCTCGTGGAGATCCGGGCCGTGATGGAGAAGTTTCCAACCGCGTTGGCATCCCAACCATCCGGTCGCAGGTCATTCGTGACGAGGACGCTGACCTGCTCGCTGCTCCGGCCGTGCCCGGCGTTCCACTCCGAGACCGCGAGGTGCAGGGCCGCCAGTAGCAGCTCCTCTTCGGAACCGCCACCTCCTCGCTCGGCCAACTCCCGAGTCTGGTCTTCTGTCAGGCGAACGTGATGGAAGCCGAAGCCGGGCTCATCCTTCGACCCCTCCGAAGTCATGCGGGCAGGCGGAGACAGCAGGTCGCGGACCTTCTCCATCATGATCCGGTAGCCCTGCCGGCCCTTGAAGGAGTTGGCCCGGGCGGGCCGCACCGGCAGGTCCGAGCTGGCCAGGAACTCGAGTCGGGCTGGAGATTTCCCGCCGCGGGCGTAGGCGCGGGCGATGGTGCGCACCACGTGCAGCGCACCTGGGCCGTCGGCCGCGGCGTGGTTGATGTTGAGCATGAAGAGATCGCCGTCCTCCAGCCGGACCAGCACCGCCCGCAGCGGAGGCCCCTTCGTGAGGGGAACCTCCGCGTACTGGAGCTGCTCCCGGACCTCGGCCAGCGCCTGGTCGTCCGGACATTCCTGGACCGTCAACGGCACCTCCGCCTCCTCTCGCCCCAGCGCGTCCGCCATTGCGGCGATGAGCCGGCCCTGGTCGAGGTGTACACCAACGGCGACTTCCAGTTGCACCCCGGAGTGGGCCGCCCCCACCTCGCGGGCCGCGGCCGCCTCCAGCGCCACCTCTTGGGGCCAGAGCCACTGGCAGTCGAGGTGGGACCGGTGGTGGCCCTGTCGGCCCCGGAAGAGGCGCACGAGGTCCTCCGCCATGCCGGCCGCGTTGTGCACCGCGATGGAGCGGAGCGAGTAGCGGGCCATCCCCCGTGCCCCGCGGCCCAACGGCGAGAACCGGTCGACGTGCGCGCTGATCCGGTTGCCAGTGATGGAGATGTGCAAGCTGCTGGCCCTCGAGACCTCCCGCAACGAGAGCGACCGTGCGTGGAAGATCCGCCCGATCCCGGTGTCGCGGCGGAAGCGACCGTCGGACTCGAGTGCCGCGAACGCGCTCACCGGGTCGTCTGCCGTGAGGCGGCCAGAGCCGGCGGCCGATCGCATGCCGGTGCCGGGCTCGAGTAGCGCCTGGATCGTCGTCTGCGCCGCGCCGGGACCCCCGGTTCCGGCCGCTGGGTCTTCCGGTGACAGCGCCCCGTTCAACGTCCGCTTCAGGGCCATCCTGGTCCGGCACGATACTGTGGCGCTTTACGCGGGCGTAGTTCAGAGGCAGAACATCAGCTTCCCAAGCTGAGAACGCGAGTTCGATTCTCGTCGCCCGCTCTCGCAAAAGGGCTGCTCAGAAGTTGTTTCCGGGGAACGCCTCGGATCCGGGGGTAGTTCCATCCAACATTTATCCAACATTTGCTGTCGCGCGCTGCCGTCCGGGGACGTCCTCCGAGGCTTGGGCTCCTTCCTGGACGCGGCCGCCGCCTCAACGTCCGGGACCGCCGATGTCGAGGCCCGGATTGCGCCGGCGGATCTCAGCGTCGATGCCATCGGCGATCGCGGCATCCGCCTCCGGGGACGCATGCAGGTAACGCAGCGCTGCGTCCGGCGAAGCGTGCCCCATCCGAGCCATCAGGTCCTTGGTGGTCGTGCCGGGGACGCGAGCGGCGAGGGTGTTGGCCACGTGGCGGAGGTCGTGCAGATGCACGGTGCTCGGCAGACCCACGGCGCGCAGCGCTGCACGCCACGCGCGGTAGAAGCTAGCCCGGCGAAGCCCGCCTCGCTCTCCAGCGAAGAGGCTGCCGTCCGGCCCTGGTCCTGACCAGGTCTCCAGATGCTCGGCAAGCGCGGGGACGATGGACTCGGGAATGGTCACCTGGCGAACCCCCGCCCGCGACTTCGGTTCGCTGACGATGATGCCCGCCCGGGAAACCTCTTGTCGTTGCTTCGTCACTGAGATCCTGCGCCTGGCCAGATCCACATCGGCTCGCGTCAGTCCCTGAAGCTCCCCGAGGCGCAGCCCGCAGAAGGCAGCCAGCAGGACGATCCCCCGGTACCGCGGGTCGATCGAGGTGGCGATGGCCACGGCCTGCTCCACCGTCGGAAGGCGGCGCTCCGGGCTCTTCTCGACACTCGCTCCGCGGATGCGGCAGGGGCTGTTCGCTACCACGCCGTCGGTGACCGCGGTGTTGAAGATGGCGGTGAGCAAGCGGTAGCACTTGGCGGCCGTGACCTGGCTGCGCCGCGTCGCGAGACCGGCGTACCAGGCCCGCACCTCTTGAGGACTGATCTGGCTCAGGGCCTTCGCTCCGAAAGCGGGCAGCAGGTGGCACTTCAGCTCGCTCCTGTAGAGCTCGACCGTTCGGGGTCGTAGCCCCGGTCGACAGAGGAGCCACTGCTCGGCGTAGTCCTCGAATCGCACGGCTCCCAGAGCTGGGTCGCGCCAGTCAGCACGGGAGCGGTCCGCGTTCTCCTGCGCTTCGAATCGCACGGCCTCGCGTTTCGAGCGGAACGAACGGGAGTACTGGCTGCCGTTGGGCCTTCGGAGGATGACGTCGTAGGCTTTCCGGCCGCCTTTGATCTGTCGCTCTCTGATGGCCACTACGACGCCACCTCGCCCGCAGTATCAAGAGGTTTCGATCCCCGCAGGAGCTCGACGAACTCCTCGAGAGCGGTGGCAGGGACACGAGCGCACCGCCCGAGGTGGACAACCTCTACCTCGCCTGCCCGGATCAACTCATACATCGTCGACCGGCCGATGCCGAGGACCTCGGCGGCCTCTACGACTGTGAGGAGCAGGCGGAGGCTCACCGGGACTCCCCCGCCAGTCGAGCCTCAGCCCTGAACCGACGCTGCTGCAACGCGCAGACCAACTCACCCTGCCGAGCCACGGCGACGATGGGCTCGCCAGTGAGCCGGGTGGCGGCGATGAGGGTCGCGTCCTCCGGGCTGACGACCCCCCTCTGGACCCCCCCGACTAGGAGCACGAGCGCCTCTTCGGCAACAGACCGGCAGTGGTTCGCCGCCCGGCTCCGCCATCGCCTCCACGATCCGAGCCAGCCGACGTGCAACAGCACGCAGCACTCGCCTCGCCACCCATGGTCCCTGGAGTGGCGTGCGCCGGATCTCCTCCCAGGCAGCGGCCACCAAGCGGGCGTCGAGGTCCTCGGGATCGTCCAGTCCGACGTAGGCACAACCGATCGCACGGAGCCCTGGAACCAGCGCCTGAAGGCCACACCGGGCGGCCAGAGGATCGGAGTGGCCGGCACGAACTACCGCACCGAGGATGCGGTCTCTGGCCCTCGGCCTCCCCCGGAGCTGGATTGCCTCGACCAGCTCGGCGCGGGTGGTGAAGGCGGCTGCGTCGGGCTCGGCTTCGGCCCACGCACGAACGACGCGCCGAGCGCTGCCCGACCTCGCCAGGCGGCGCCACTCCTGGTCGAGGGCAGCAAAGAAGGGCGGGGGCATGGGCGGCTCCTCGATCGAGCGGATCGCCCGACAGGGTCCGCCGGACCCCTCACCGCCACCCTCACGTAGTCGCTCACGATCCTCCTCATTTCCGAGGAATTTCTGAAGCCGCCGCGGGCCGTGATCACAACGGACCTCACGCAGGCGGGCATCGGGGCAGCACTGGCCCCGGGGGAACCGGCCTGGACCGTGAACGGTGTTGTTGAGATGACACAACCGCGCCCTGCGCTCCAGGGGCGGCAGGCTCGGCGGCCCACGGTCTTGCCGCCGAACGGGTCGTTTCATGTGAGTGCCCTTAGCGTCACCTCCAAGCGCCCGCGGTTCAGAGCGGTGTGGGGATGACTGTCACGACCCGCCCGTACGCGCCGTTAGGTCGGCCAAGGCGTTCGGCGGGTTCGGATTCTGGTCCGCGCGTTCGGTTCGCACTCGGGACTATGCGAATGTCCGAGAACCGTCGATCGGTCGCGCCGTTGGCCGCGCTCCCTCGCGAAGGGCGAGGAGTCATGGTCAGGGCCCTTCGGCTATCGAAGGCGGATGATGTTCCCGGTGACGAGGCGCGCCGCGTCGGTGCAGAGCCAGCCGATGACCTCTGCCACATCGGCTGGTTCAGCGATGTGAACGTGGTCAGTGCTGGCTTCCACGAGCGCTCGAACGTCGTCGGTGATCCAGCCCGTGTCGGTCACGGGCGGATAGACCACGTTGGCGGTGATCCCGTCGGAAGCGAGCTCGATCGACGCGCTCATGGTGTAGTTCTCGAGCGCAGCCTTCGCTGCGCCGTAGGACACCTCGCCGGGAAAGCCCATCGGGCCTCCGCTGGTGAGGCTGACGATGCGTCCCCAGCCCAAGTGGTGGCGACGTACCGACGATGCGAGCTGGGCGATCATCAGCGCGCCGCCGCGCGCATCCACGAGCAGCTGTGGCAACGCAGTGTCGCCGCTGAGTGCCTCGTGGTGACGACGCAGAGGATCGTGGCGGCCTGGGGAGAAGGTGTCCTTGCGCCAGCCGCTGGCGTTGTTGACCAGGATCGACACGGGGCCCAGAGCTGACTCGGCCTCGGCGAACACATGCGCCGGTGTATCCGTGTCGATCAGGTCCGCTTCAACGGCGTGTGCCCGCCGCCCGGCGGCCTCGATGGCGGTCACAGTCGCCTGGGCGCCCTGCTCTCGTTGGGAGCGGTACTCAGCAGGTCGTCCGGGATCGTGGTCGGTAGGTGTGTACGCGAGGTAGGTGATGGCGACATCGGCGCCAAGGCGGGCGAGCGCCGCGGCGGTGGCGGCACCGATTCCGTGGTTGGCGCCGGAGACGACGGCCACGCGGCCATCGAGCGGAGGTCGGGACATGGCAGGGAGAACCTTTCGACGAACGGATGGGACTCGACGTTCGTCAGCGGCCTGCCACGGCACCGCACAATAGCAGTGCCTTTTGGACCGTTCCTCCGAGGCACGACGCGCCTTGTAGATCCACAGATTCGGCGTTCTGCTTCCCCGAGCCATGTGACCAGAACGCGCCGGCGGGAGCACTCGCGACGCGCCGTTAGGCGATGGGTCCGAGCGAACCCGGTTCGCTTTCTTGGGCGCGCGTTCGGTGCGGTACACGGCTTGTGCCGACGACCTCTTCGGCGCCGGCCTCCGCGAGGCCGAGCTCACGGTAGGCCGCGATGCCAGTCAGGTCTCGGACCAGCATGCCCTGACGGAGGCGTGGTCGTCGCGGATCGGAAGTGCGGCGGCTTCCGCCTCGACGGCGTCGCGCTGGCGGCCCGTCAGGGCTTGCCATGCGGTGAGGGCGACGTCGAGCCCCGAGCGGCGCCAGGTGCCAATGATCTCGCCGTCGACCACCACGGCTCCTGGCCAAACTCGCGTGGTCCACAGCTCGCTGCGATGCCCGGCGTCGGACACGAGGAGGTCGCGATCAGCGCCCCATCGGAGGTAGTAGGCGTCACCGCTGGGGAGCAGCCTCGCCGCCGCGGTCGGGTCGGATGACGACGCGAGGGCTGTGGCGGCATCGCCGGCCAGCATCCAAGCTGGGCCGATCGGTGTCTCCACTGCCACCAGCTCGTCAGCCAAGGCCTCGAACGTGGCTCCGGCCGCTCGCGGCTTCACGCCGGCCCACCGGGAGAACCCGGCGGCCGTGCCGGGCCCGAGCACGTGGAGGTAGCGCCGGACGAGGTCGAGCCGGGCCTCCTGCTCGGGGATGTCGGGCGGGTCGACCGTCCACACGACCGGCTGGCCGGTGCCCTCCCAGCGCAGCCGCACCCGACCGGTAGGCGCGGCGTAGCGCAGGCTGTTCGGATCGACGCCGAGCCCCTCACCGGCAGCCCGGTAGGTCATCCGGCGCCCGGCGAGGAACCGTTCCAGGCGGTCCGCGGTCTCCTCCGCCCGCCGCCTCCCGGCGCCGTCGGTAGGGAGCCGGCCCAAGGTGAACGGGGCGACATCACCCGCTGGGACAGCGAAGGCGCTGAAGCGAGGTCCCCACACCTGGACCAGCGCCGGGTGCTCCCAGTCGCCGGGTCCGATGCGCTCGACCCGGGCGTGGAGGGACAGCAACGCTGCGCGCGGCATGCTGTCCTGCAGCCCGGCCCAGGCCGCTCGCCGGATCGAGGCCGGGCTGGGCGGCAGCCGTCGGTCGAGCGCACCGACCCGCCGCCGGTGGGCGAGAACCTGTGTCCTGCTGAGTACAACCGGGCGCCGACTGGTCATCACCGCCCAGCGTGCGACGCCGCACAGGCACGACGCAAGGGCCCTCAGCCGTGGCGCCTGTCGGCGATCGGGCACGGTCGGGCTTACCGGGACCTCCCGTCCGAGAAGCGCCGATAGTTGCTGTGCGTCGACCGTCGACCGCTCACCGTTGACGCCCCGCGTAAGGCTTGGCTGTTGAGGCCGACCGCGACGACGGAGCGGGCTTCCGCCCGCTCCGTCGTCATCATTGGGGTGGGCTACCGCCTCATCAGAGTGGCTTCACCGCGCTGGCCTGCATGCCCTTCTGCCCCTTGGTGGCTTCGAACTCCACGCGCTGACCCTCAGCGAGCTCGCGATAGCCCTGGACCTGGATCTCGCTCTGGTGGACGAAGAGATCCTCGCCGCCGTCCTCCGGCGTGATGAAGCCAAAGCCCTTGGTTGCGTTGAACCACTTCACGGTTCCGGTTGCCATGTTCAATTCCTTGTCTCCACGCACGAACTTTGCGGGGAGACTCTGGGAAACCCGGCATGAGGCGCTCACGTCCTGCGTGATGTTTGAGAAGCGCGTCTGCAGCCTAGCTTGCAAGGGAACTTCGCCTACCGCTGCAACCCGGTCCCGCTCCCGCTCGACGAGCGGTTTCACATCCACGCCCACCGGCCCTCCCTCAAGGCCGATCAAGGCACCGGGGCCATCTTCGCCGCTCGTTGATCATCTGGGGAGCACCAGTGCGAAGTCGTCCAACGGAACTCGACGAGAGGCCGGACGCGGCCGGTCCTTGGACCGTCCGTCGCCATGGAGCACTGCCCCGTATGGCCGGTTCAAGAGCGCGTCCTACGCGCCGATCTGTTGGCTGGCGTGCTGATCGCTGGGCGGCATATTGAGCCGGCGATAGGTTCCTTCTCACGGCGCTCCCGCCCGGGTGCCCCGAGAAACGGCCAGGATTGAGGGGCTACTCGTGGCGTGGGTGCTCGCATCAGCCGCTGGTGCCCGCTGTTGCACGCTGAGTTGGCGTTCGGCCGCCGGTGCGGCGAACAGGACGTCTTCCGGTGCGGTTGCCGCCGGAGCGGCGGTGGCCGGCCACGGGTACCTGCTTCAGCCAGGTGGTGCTTCCTCGGCGGCAGGCGCCGGCGGAACCTCGATCGGCGAGTCGACCAACGGCGGCTCCTTTGGAGCTTCCATGACGATTGGCGGAGGCGCCGGTGCTGGTGGCAGCTCTACCGGCGCGGCGAACGGCAACGCGAGTGCGGTCCCTATCTGGATGACGTCGGCGATCCGACCGACGACGTCCCAAAACCGCGTGCAGGCTGAGGACTTCTTCGCCTCCTCGGCTACGTGTGCCGGCGCGACGACGGCGTGGCCACGGAGCCTGTAGTAAGCGTCGCGCAGCGGGCCACTGCCACTCACGCGGGTCATGGTGATGGCGATCAGCATTTCCTCGAGGTGCCCGAGCAGGAACTCGCGGAGTTCGTCGGAGATGTCGTCAGCGGTGCGGACTTCGTCGGCGAGGTCGGTGATCTCGTCGCGCCATTCGTCGAGCTGCTCTCTCGTGGGGACACGTTCCGGACCGAGGCTGGCAAGGAGGTCGGCGCAGTTGTCGAGGTTGACGCGTACGCCTTCGCCGAGGGCGCCGTTGAACTGGTCGATCGACTGCCCGAGCTGGAACAGCGTCCGCACGTGTCCGTACAGAGGCTGGAGGTTCACGACGAAGTTGTCGGTAGGAAAGGGCAGTCGGCCGAGGTCACGCTCGATTTCGCCGGGCAGCCTGACGATTGCGGCGAGGTGCATTGCGAGGGCAGAGTCATCCTGCTCGTCGATGCCGAGGGTGACCTCCAGCGCGTTCTCGGTGGAGATCGATCTCCGCTCGCGCAGCTGCGCTAGGAGCCACGCAAGTCGCTTCGCCGGGTTGGATTCCTCCACCACGGCCAGGCTAGGCGGCGACTCGTCGTCGGCGGCGACGGGCAGTCAGTGCCGCGGGCCTCGAAGGCAATGTGGCATCGCGCCGTAGGAGCGACTCCCGCGTGTTCCAAGGGGAAAGCCGGCAGCCCCCGCGACCGAGGCTCTCGATACAGACCGGCGGAGGCAGCGAACGCTGCCGTCCCAGGAAGGAGCTCTGGGACCGGAGTGACGTTTGGGATAGTCGGTGAATCCGGCCAGGATCATGAGGGCGTTCACAGCTCCGCCAATACCCCGCTCGCTTCGCCGCCCTAGCCGGGCCACCGAAGCTGCCCACGGTGGCCTGTGGCAACGAGCTCGAGCAGTCGCTCATACAGAACCGCTGGCGAAACTTGTCTCAGAGCGTTGACAGCTTCCGGTCACCGGTCAGGCGAGTCATCAACAACCTCGAGGAAACCCAGCTAGCGTCGCTTTCCAGTGCCCGGAGCGCCGAGGGAACCTCCATCTGGCCGCAGCGGAGGCAACCGGAACCGCGGGGGCCGTCCATGGGTATGGTCTGCCTCCCGTTCAGCCTTCGTCCGTCGGTCGATGACGGCCATCGGCGTGCCGTTCTCGTTATAGCCGATCAACCAGTGCCGCTTCTTGTCCACGTAGCTGCCGGGAACATCCTCCTCGACGGTATGGATGATCCAATTTCGATCCGGAGCCTCGATGACCCATCCTCGCCCGCGCCGGAGGATCCCATAGACCTCGACTGTCCGTGCGTGATCCACGACGCGGCAGGGTACCGGAGATCCGACGCCGTCCCGCCCCCGACCCCGCCAGCCCGGTGGCGGTGTGGCTGGAGACCAAACTGGAGTCCCTGGCTCAGGCAAGGACACCGGCATCCGGACCCACTACGGCGGTGAGGAACCAGGGTTGCATGGTCGTCCCGGCTGGTTCGGGGGGTTGCACAGAGATCCGCTGAAAGAGGCCCGTGAGGGTCTTGCGTCGTTGCACTGATTGCCACTCCCAGCCCGGACACGATGCCCCACTTCGGCACAAGAACCGCGCGTAATGGGCATGCCGCGTAGCCGGTCGTCCGTCCCACGGGGCAGTAGTGGTCATCGCCGAGCTGCCTTTCCCGCTGGCGGCCACCTGGGTCGGCGAGGACATGCACCAGGCGGCGTCAGGCGCCGGTCAGGTCCTCCCCCGCCGAGCTGCCGCTTCGTTTTCGGCCCTCCGTCGGGCCTTGAGTTCCGGCACTGTAATTCCGAGCCGGTCCGCCTCGGCTCGGTCCCGCTCGCGTTTCGCCTGGTTCTTCGATTCCGGCCTCTGGCTGTGGGCGGGCTCACCTCCCCGGCGGCCGGAGGATGTCTGCTGTACCGCCGTGCCCTTCAGCACCGGTCGTCCGAGGAGTTCTCCAGCTCCCAGCGCTGGGATACAGAACGTGCACGGATCACGTCCGTCGTGCTCAGCATCGGGCTGGCGAATCCCTTCCACCGGCCACACTTCCTTGCCCATGGTCGCAGCCGCCGTCTGTCCTCGGTGTAGCAGTGGGCAGTCGGGACGTAGGTGAAACACCCCGGCCCGGCCCGACGTCGTGACATACACCACGTCGTTGGAGCGTTGCGGAATGATGTCTCGGCGCTCTGCCGCCGGTCCGCGCGCCGGCGCATCCTTGTCCGATCGACGCACCGATGCGACGCGGCGGAAGAGCTCCACTTCGTCCTTTGTGAGTTGGCCTGACTTGATCAGAAGTCGACAGAACATCTGCATGTCGCTGACGGAGAGACCTAGCCGCTCAGCGGCGGCTGTATCCCCAGCATCGTCTCTCCTCGCCCACTCCAAGTTCCTTACGGCCAGCTTGAAGAGCACGCCGTCCAGACCTAATCGTTCGCGACGGTTGGAGTTTGGCACGATCATCACCTTTATTGGGTGGAAGTCAACAACTGTCGCTGAGCGAAGCTCACACACACCGCCCGGGCAGGGCAACGCGTCTTGGGTGCGCTTCCAGTCTGGCGTACGCCCGGCCGCAGTGGGCAACCCGGGACGACCCGAGGTGTCGGTCTCCACGCCGTTGACGAACGACGCCCCTCCCGCATCTCGAGCCGCTCCTGCCAGAGGTGCTGAGCATCCCCGGCCGCGCCCTACGACGGCACTGGTGCGGCGCTTGGGACCGCCGGGGTCACCCAGTGAGCGCTAGGGCTGGTAGCTGTCAAGCATCCCGGCGGCGAGCTTCAAGGTGTCAATCGTGATGCCCGAGTTGGGCCGGCCCGTGAGTTTGTCACGGTTGTTCCACGCCTGCGGCGAGGTGCTTGGGCAGGACAAGACCTTCAGTCGGCGGGGCACCGGGCCACCAGCGCCGCGGTACAGGCGCCACCCGTCCTGCGCCTGCTTGCCGAGCAGCACGACGACGCGCAGTCTAGGGAGCTTGTCCTGCAGTAGAGACCCCAGGAAGTGGACCGCCGAGGCCTTCGCCCCGGCATACGTCTGGGGGGGTCGCGTTGGATCCACTGGTGAGCCGTTCTTGATGACATTCACCCAGTGAGGGAAGACGTTCCAGTGGACGCGCACCTCCGCTGGCAGGCCCGCCGCCCGACAGGCGACCGTCGCGTTGCGAGCGGAGTAGTCGTCGTTGTCTGGGCTGATGAAGCCAGTGCCGTAAGCGACCTCCGACGGGTCCTGCATGAGGAAGAGAAGGCCGGCGTTCTCACCTCCACCGTTCGGGTCGAACCACGGGACTGTTGCACCTGCCCCTTGAGGCAACAGCGAAGATTCCCGTACCTGCCGAACCCAATCGTTCAACTTCTTGACGTGCGTCTCGTCAATGCGCGTCCGTCGTCGGTGCACTTCTCCTGGGTTATGGCTCACGCTAAGGAGCTGCGAACGAGAGACCGCCGTGTTCTGGATAAATCCGCGTTCCGCCACGACTACCAGTGTGGACTGAGGCGGGCGGACGCGTAAGGAGCCCTCGTTGTTGCCGCGGTGGGCCTCGCCCGACTACGGCAGCTGCCGGGTGACCGGTAACACGGGTCGCAGTTGCGCCAGGCGCTCCCTAGTCCGCGGTCTGAGCCCTCCGCGACGCGCCGATCTGTACGGCCGCTCGCTCAACCGGTGGCCGCATATCGGGCGCGCGTTCTGTCGCTTCACCGGCAGCAGAGTCGTCGTCGCCGCGGACAGCGACCAGCACGACTACACGTCCGCTGCTCCCCGAGGGACGAACCCTGAGTCGGGGATCGGATGCGGTACTCAAGGTCAGGCGGCGGCTTCACTCAGGTAAGCAGCTACCCGAAGCTTCACCGCGGTAAGCAGCGACCCGAAGCTCGTGGTCGCGTCGAGCTCGATGATGTGCGCCTGGCTCACCTCGAGGACGAAGTCCTCCCCCGGTGCCACTATCCCCGGGGACTCGATGCTTCACGCAGGGTCGAGCTCGAACCCGGGCGGGAGCCTCGATGGCACCGGACCACGCCCCTGAGTAGAAGCCGAACGAGTCGAGCCACTTCACGTGCAGCGTGTAGTGGATCGGGTGGGCTCGATTGCGTTTAGTCGTCGTCACCGGCCGCCGGCGGCGTCGAGCGACGCCGAGAGCCGAGGCGACCCCCACGCTGCCAGGCGCCACCCGCGCCGGGTGCATGGACGAGGCTTCTCCCCTCTCCGGGCACCGTTGGCGCGGGCCATCACACGAGCCCTCGCCACGTCCAGACATGGCTCGTCTGGGGGACGATGGCGACGGCGGTAGCGGCGACCCGCGGGATCACGTAGCCGACGCCGCAGGTGTCGAACGGGAGGGGAGGCCCCGCCTGCCGTGACACCGACACGCCGTATCCCTCATTGACGAGGATGTAGTAGCGGTGGCCATCACTGCCGATCCCCGAGGCGTAGCCGTACGCGCCGACGATCGGGAAGAGGATGGCGCCGACGGCGGCGTAGGTCCGGACGCAGTCGACCGTCACGCTAACGGCACCTCGGCCGGTGTAAAGCGCCGTTCCCCGGCCGCCGCCGTCGGTCGTCGCCGTGATGACGAGCGAGTCCGCCAGGGAGACCACGGCTCCGTCGATCCTCCCTACCGGGAGGTCGACCGTCGACGCCGACGCCGGCATGGCTGACGCTGCGATGAGCGCACTCGTTGCGGCCGCGAGGGCCAGGCGACGGAGCGAGCGCCGTTGAATTCGTTGTTGGCTGATGGGCATCTCTGGTGCCTTTCGTGTCGAGGATCGCGGCTGATTGTGCGGGTGGGCCCGAACCGGGACATCCGGGATCTCACGGATCCTTGGTCGGCGGACATCGGGGCCTTCCGAGCAAGATGCGGCACGCCGACGCAGCGGCCGCTGAGGCGGATGCACGCGTGGCGGGAAGCTCGTCCTTAGGCCGTTCGCGTGAGCTCCAAGAGTGCCCGCATCTCTCGAGGCGGTCGCGCGGGCGAGGGCTCCGTTGTGCTCGTCGAGGGCGAGCTGATCGGGAAGCGCGGGCAGCGAGAGGTCCTCGCTTCGCGCCGGGCAGCGATGACGCTACTCCCCCGAGCCATAGAGCCAACCCGTCATCACCTTGCGCTTCATTCACGATTCCTCTGTTTGTTGAGGCGTGCGAGCGACGTCACCGCCGATCAGCCGTCCGTTCCGGGAGAGAGCGCGGCAAAGGAAGCAACGGACCGGTCACCACGAGAAGACCGAGCACGGAGCGGATCACTTTTCGGCGCCGAGCTACGGGTCCACCACGCGAACAGCACAGCGAGGGCGGGCCCAGAGGCCAACACGAAGACGTTCATCGCGTCGTCGGTTGATGTAAGACCGGGCGCTGGCCGCAGCGCGTGGTACATTAGATGTGGCACGGCGAAGGCGGCGAAGACGACGAGCGCCATGTGTACCGCGACCCGGTGTCCCCACAGCGCGGCCACGGCCAAGGCCACGCCGGTGGCGAGGAAGCCCGCGCCGGCGTCGGTGGCTAGGTGCATGTTGAACGGCGGCTCGGCGGCGACCAGCCGGGGATCGACGCCGGGGAAGGTCTGAAACCAGTTCCTCGGCGCCATGACCGCCCACACGCCGATGAGGAGCTGGGGCACGGCGAGGGTGACGAAGATGCCGAGACGGACGCGGTCCGGCGCTGAAGTGTTCATGAGCGCGAACGTAAGGAGGAGGGTTTGTCCCCGACATCGGGGAGGTCACGGATTTCGGCGGGGAACCCTTCCCTCCAGCTGGCGGGCCTGCGTACCCTGCCGGTGTGGGTGCGGGGCTCGTCACCGTGGTGTTCGTCGACGTCGAGCCCTCGACCGAGCTGCTCACTCGGCGGGGCGACGCCGGCGGCAGGGTCGCCATCAACGACGTGCTCGGCGCGGTGCGCGAGCGCGTTGAGCCCTACGGCGGCCGCGAGGTCCACTCGGTCGGCAACGGCCTCATCGTCGTGTTCCCCGCCCCCCGCCAGGCTTTGGCATTCGCCGCCGGCCTACAGACCTCGCTGGCCGGGTGCCACCCGCGCCTGCGCATCGGCGTCAACACCGGGGAGGTCGTCGGTCCCGAGGACGACGTGGTCGAGGAAGTCGCGAGCGCCGCCGCCGGCATGGCGGCTAAGGCTGGTGGCGGCGAGGTCCTCGTGTCAGACGTCGTCCGCCAGCTCGTCGCCTCTATGCCCGGGATGCGCTTCGCGGACCGGGGACGCACGCGGCTCAAGGGCTTCCCCGACCAGTGGCGCCTCTACGCCGTGGCGGCGAGCGACGGCGATGTGCCCGCGAAGCCCGTTTTCGGGCGGGGCGCCGAGCTCGCGGCCCTCGACTCGGTGCTCGCGAGCCTGCCCGACGGGAGCGGCCGAATCCTCATACTCGAGGGCGAGGCCGGCATCGGCAAGACGCACCTGGTCGATGCGCTCCGCGCCCGGGCGTCGGGCGCCGGCGCGACTGTGCTCGAAGGCGGCGGCGACGAGATCGAGAGGGACCGGCCGGGGCGCATTCTGTTAGCGGTAACCGACCGGCTTGACGTGCCGCTCGCCCGGCTGCTGCGTGACGTCGGCGCTCACGAGGGGAGCCGCGGTTTCGCCGTCGTTGAGGCCGTGATGGACGCGGTGGAGAAGGCCGCCGCGGAGCGCCCCGTGGTCGTTGTGGCTGAGGACCTGCAGTGGGCCGACGAGCTCAGCCTGCGGGGAATTGCCGCCCTCGCCCGCCGGGTCGAGCCCCTGCCGATCGCCCTCGTGGCCACGATGCGGCCGGTGCCGCGCCCCCCACTGCTCGAGCGGGTGCTCGAGGTACTCCACGCCGCCGGCGCAGCCCACCTGCCCCTCCGTCCCCTCGACGCCGCCGCCGTGGCGTCCGTAGTCGCCAGCCTCACCGGTGCCGCCCCGGGACCGCGGCTCAGCGCCCGCCTCCAGAGCACGGGCGGTAATCCCCTGTTCGTCGTGGAGCTCGTGCGGGCGCTCGACCACGAGGGCGCGCTACGGGTGGCCGGCGGGATGGCCGAGACCGACGAGCGCGCCCTGCCCGCCAACGTACGCGAGACCGTGGTGCGCCGGCTTTCGTCGATGCGGCTCGCCACGGTGGAGGTGCTGCGGCTGGCCAGCCTGCTCGGCTCGGAGTTCGTGCTCGCCGACCTCGCCACCGTGTCGGGTCAGAGCGTGGTCGCCGTCGCCGCCCATCTGCACGAGGCCGTCGATGCCGGAGTGCTCAGCGGCGAGGGCGATACGCTCTCGTTCCGCCACGACCTCATCCGCGAGTCGATTTACGACGACATTGTCCCGGCCATCCGCCGCGACCTGCACGCGGCGGCGGGGCGGGCGCTAGCGGCAGCCGGAGCTCTCCCCCTGCAGGTGGCCCGCCAGTTCGCGCTCGGGGCGCGCCCGGGAGACCTCGCCGCGGTGGAGTGGCTGGAGCGGGCGGCCCACGAGACGCTCGCCCTCGACCCCGGTACGGCGGTCTCGCTGTTCCAGCGCGCCCTCGAACTCGCTCCTCGGGGGCCGGCGCGGTGGCGGATCGAGACAGCGCTGCTGGAGCCGCTCGCGCTGAGCGGGCGGGTGGAACAGGCCCGTGCGCTCGCGGCGGAGGTGCTGGAGCGGGCGGGGGGAGGCGAGTCCGAATTCGCCGCCCGCCGGGGGCTGGCCGCCGCCCTCGCCGCCGCCGGCGATCTGCGGTCCGCTTCATCGGAGTGCGAGGCGGCGGCGGGGGTGGCCGGTGTGACACCTGCCGACGCCCGGCTGCTGCGGGTGGTAGCGGCGAGCATGGGCATGCTCGTGGGGCAGCCGGCCAGCGAGGCGCGGGCGATCGCGGAGGAGGCCCTGGCGGAGTCGAAGGCGACGTCGGACGCCGCGCTGGAGTGCTGGACGCAGCAGGCGCTCTGCCTCGTCGCCTTGGCCGAGGCCCGCTACGACGACGCCCTCCTGCACGCCCGCGCCTCCCGGGAGATCCTCTACAGCCAGTTCGTTCCGGGCATGGCCTTCCTCATCCCCGACATCTGGGAGGGCGTCGTCCTCGGCTACCTCGACCGCCTCGATGAGGACGCCGTGGCCCTCGCTGTCGCCCGGGAGCGGGCCGAGCGGCGGGGTGACACGGCGTCACTGCTGCTGATCCACGGCGCCCGGGCCGGGTTGGACTTCTTCGCCGGGCGGCCCGAGGACGCGGCTTCGGAGGTCGAAGCGGCCCTCGCTCTAGCCAACGAGACCGGGGGGCAGGCGATGACGATGCTCTGTCACGCCCTCGCCGCGCGGTTCGCTCTCGGCCGAGGCGACCTTCCCGTCGCCGAGGAGCACCTGGCCGCCGGTCATCAGCTTCTGGCGCTCGGTGGTCACCTCTTCGGCGCCGACGTCTTGGTGTGGACACAGGCCGCCGTCTTGGAGGCACAGGGGGACCCTGCATCCGCCCTCGCGCTGCTTGCGAACCTGTGGGACCAGACCGAGGGAATCCGCTACCTCCTGCAGTACCGAAACTTCGGCCCAGACCTCGTTCGGCTCGCCCGGGCCGCTGGCGACCTGGAGCGGGCTTCGGCCGTAGCGGCGGCCATGGAGGAGGCCGCCGGCCGATCTAGCTCGGTGAGCGCAACGGCCGCCGCACTCCTGGCGCAGGGACTTGCTCGCAATGATCCTCGCCTACTCGTCGATTCAGTGGCTCATTACCGCCGCAGCCCCCGGCGGATGGAATTTGCCGTCGCGTGCGAGGAAGCGGCGGCGGAGTTGTCGGCGGCGGGTGACACCGAGCAAGCCGTCAAGTTCCTGGACGAAGCGGCAGAGCTTTATGTGGAGGTGGGTGCCGCCCGCCTGCTGGCCCGCGTCGACGCCATGCTCCGCGCATGCGGCGCCCCCCGCCGCCGCGCGGGCCCGACTCGAGCCACCCACGGATGGAAGTCGCTCAGCCCGAAGGAGCGCGAGGTGGTGAAGCTCGTGGCGGACGGGCTGAGCAACCCAGAAATCGGCGTACGCCTGTTCATCTCCCGTCGCACCGTAGAAACGCACGTTTCGCACGCGTTCCGCAAGCTCGGCGTGTCAAACCGAGCGCAACTGGCTGCGGCGGCCGCGGCCAAGCAAAGTGACTCGAAGTGACTCGACTGTCACCACCGCCGTCGATCCCCGTCCATCGTGTCACCGCCGTGTGAAACCGACCGGTCCCGCTGTCGCGACACCCGCCGCCGGTTCACCGGCAGGCATACCAGAGGGAGCAGCTGTTGACGCTCCGTAGCTGATATCGGACATCGACGGTCTCACCGCCCGAGACCTGCAGAGGCCTGGGGTGTTCCCATCGGTCGTAGAGGAACGGCCAGGTGTTGTCGCCGAGCGCGGCGCACAGCCCGTCGATGCATAAGACGTTGTTCCGGTCACCGTAGATGTCGGGCACCCAACTTCGGATGCACCCGGTGGCCTGTGCGGCGTCTAGCACTGCGGCGACCCCGGACCCCGGGAGAACCTCCACCGCACAGGACGCGTGGAGCTGTCCCGACCCATCATTCGATTCGCCGCCGTGCCAGATGCGGACGGTCGCTCTGACACCGGTGCCGGGCGCCAGAGGAGGCGGTGGAACGACCGACGGTGTGGGCGGAGGCGCGGGAACCGTCGGGGCCGACACATCAGGCACCCGGGGCACGGAAGGCGTGGGAGGCACGGTCGTCGGAGGAGGGACCGCCACTGGGCCGACGATGACGTAGCGGGGCTTCGTCACGAAGACTCCGAGGGCGGCTGTGCAACCGCTCAGGCGGGCGCGGATGGCAATGGTGCCCAGACCGGTGCGGGGCGTGTCCCACTCGAAGACCACCGGGTCGAGTGACTTCACCGGTACGTAGTACGAGTTGGCGAAGGTCCCGTTCGAGACGAAGAGGACGGCCTCGATGATGGGAAGCGGGCACCGGTGCTGCACCCGCACCGTCACCTGGCCGCCGACGACGGAGTTGCTCTCCGGCGACGAGATCCAGGCGACTTCGCCGGAGGGTTGCTGGTTCGCCGACACTGGTGAGACTCCGCTGCCAATCAGCGGCACGAGCAGCGCTGCGGCGAACGCGACTGTCACGAGCCGTGCCCACCTTCTGCGAACGGGGCCGGATCCGCGTCGACCTTCCACTGACATCGCGCTCATCGTGCCGCTTTCATCGTCCCGGGCTTCGAGGCACAGTTTCCGCTGAACGAACCGACCTTGAAGATGTCGACGGGGTTGTTCGGTTGGTCGAAGGCGAA
>JAHWJU010000150.1 GCA_019348255.1 Actinomycetota bacterium
AGGTGTTCGCTCATCTACCTCGAGAACGACTGGCTTGACATCCCTAGGAGCATCACTATGGAGGGCAGTGGAGGTCACTTCCGAACTGAGCAACCTTCCCTAGGGCGCGGCCGGGTCGCACTTGACCTATGCCTGCTCGTCTTCGCTGGAATGTCGATAGTCACCGGAGTCACCGGCCTCGTCGACTGAGTCAGAAGTGCCTGATTCCCAGGCCGGGGGCGACGTCGGCCGATCGGCGCTGCGTCCCTCACGGTCACTCAAACATCCCACTCCGGAACGCTAGACCGCTTGACATATGTCGCTGAGCGATACATTATCGGTCTGGATGGACACGTCCATGCGGGAGCCCACCTTCCTCATCCTGGTCGCGTTGGCCGACGCCGAGCGCCACGGCTATGGCATCATCCGTGAAGTCGAGGAGTTGTCCGAAGGTCGACTGAAGCTCGGACCCGGCAGTCTCTATGGCGCACTGGACCGACTGAGCGAACAGAACCTGATCCGGACCACTCGTACCGAGGTGGTGAATGGTCGGCTTCGCCGCTACTACGCCATCAACGACGCTGGCCGGATCGCCGTGCGTGAGGAGGCCACGCGCCGCAGCGCAGTGCTCCAGGCGGCCGAGTCGCGATTGGGCCTGGCGTCCACATGACCTCGGCTGAACGGCGCGTCCGGCTGCTGCTGAGGGCTTGGCCCCGGCCAGATCGCACCGAGCGTGGAGAGGAAATCGTCGCCACCACGCTGGATCTCGTCCCTCACGGCCAAGACCGGCTCCCCATGAGGCTTGCCGCCAGTGTTGTCTTCGGTGGGCTCAGGGCGCGGTGGCGAACACACCCGCCGTTCCAGCACTGGTGGGTCTACGCAATGTACGGCGCTGGGTTGCCCCCTCGGTGGCATCGTTGGATGCTGGACGATCTGTTCAGCCCCGGTTGGTCCCGCAGGATGTATGGCCGCATGTGGGCCTCCCAAGCGGCGACGTTCCTGGCCTTTCTGTTCATCTGGGGGCCGCTCTTGCCAGCTGTTGAGGGCCCGCCCAGCTGGCGCCCAGGTATCGCAGACGTGCTCGTCTGGCTGCTGTTGTCTTTGATCGGCGGCATGATCATAGGGTCCGTACTCAGCCACTCAAGATGGCCGAGGCGTCGCCGGCTCCGGGCTCTGGCCTCCAGCGGGTGTGACGAGGAGGGCCTGGTAGACCGGCTGGCATGGCCGAGGTATCTGCTTGATAAGGACCGTAGACGTCGGGGGGCGGACCACCGGGCTGCGCTCAAGCGGGCAACGACCCTCGCAGCGGAGATGACATCGGTCGGGAAGCTCGAGGATGCCGTCTGCCTGCTCAGCGATACTTTCGAGCGAGCGAAGCGGGTGCTGCCGCACACGGACGAGCCCACTTGGCGGGCTGGAGACCAGCTTGCCTGGGCGCTGGCCCAGCAGGGGCGTACCCACGATGCCGTCCAAGTCGGCCGTGAGGTCCTTGCCGCCCAGGTACGACTGCATGGGCCGGACCACGACTTGTCGCTTGACGCGGCGAGCAGGTTCGGGCATTACTTGCGATCGGCCGGACAGTTGGAGGAGGCCATCTCCGTCCTTGGCGACACCTTTGAGCAATCAAGGCAGCGCGCGCCCGACGCGGAACGGCCCACGTGGTGGGCCGGTCACGAGCTCAGCCTCGCGCTGGCCGAGGCGGGCCAGGTTGACACAGCCATCCGAGTCGGCCGGGACGTTCTCACGTCCCGGCAACGGCTGCATGGGCCGGAGAGTGACTTGTCCCTTCAAACCGCGACGAACCTCGGCGGATACCTGCTGAAGGTTGGCCGCGTGGGCCAGGCCATCGACCTGCTGGCTGACACCTGGGCGCAGGCACGCAACGCAGCGTGCAGTGATGCGGTGGTGGCGAGCGGTACCCGCTTGGCGGCGGCCTATTGGCAAAGCAACCGTCACGACGAGGCGCAGCTTGTGGCTGGAATTCTTCTGTCCGAGGTGGACACGGAAAGTCTCGGGTCGAAAAGGGCGGAGTTCCTCCAGTCCCTCATGACGCCTGGAACACAGGACCGTGACATCGATCCAGGCGACTCGCGCTAGGGGCTCATTCTGGCCTGCCCCGTCCGGGCAGCCACATGTCGAGCGCTACGACGACAGCACGGCGGGCGGCGTGGCGCAAAGGGTGTCTGCGCCAGCATGCCGTCCGCCGAGTCGGGACCAACATGGCGGCCGCTGCCGGCGTCCCACCCCGGCGTCCCAACGCGGCGATCCCTCGGATCGGCGGCCGCCGACCTACGCCGCTCAGACGTGCCGGTCGGCGTGGGCCTCGGGCAGGGACGGCCGGCGGCTGGGTGTCGGGGGTCAGGAGCACCGAACGTGTCTTCGCGCTGGCCTCCACGGTCCACACCGCAACCGGCATCATGTTGGCTGCGGCCTACCATCCCAAGAGGGAGAAGACCATGGCACCTGATGACCCGGCACCGAGGCCACCTCGGCCGAAGAATACGTTTGACCCTCTGAATATCGGAGGCTCGCGCAAGTCGTCTGATTGGTCGAACGCCGCTGACGCCGCAAATGAGTTCGCAGGCCCAGCGGGAGCGTTGGGAGTGGGCTTTGCGAAGTTGGCAAGCCTTTTCCGGCGCAAGGATACCGAACGTGGTCCATTGCATCCCGGCGAAGATGCCCCAGGCAGCTCGACGAGGCGGGAGGAGGCGGAGGACAGACCGGCGGAGTAGTACCCAAGTGCCGCTCGCGCGGGTCCCGACCGGCGGCGGCCGATGGACTCGGGGTCACGGCCCGGGAGCACTGATCGCTTCTTCCGACTGGCCTCGCCCGCCGCTGAGCCGCCAAATCGGCGCCAGTTTCAATATCGGCTCCGGCTCCTTCTGCGCTGTCGGGAGACATAACAGACTCTGGCCCTGCCACACGAATCAGAGCCCGTCAACCCCGCTTGGTCGCGTAGAGACAGATAATGAATCCGAGAGCTCCGGACACAAGCATCGCGATCACTCCGGTGATCAGTGACCCAGCGATTGTTGCTCCCTCTGAATAGGTAACCGGTCGCTCACCGACCGGCTGACGGCCCGCGGAGACCGGGTGACGATCCTCACTCGCGGTCGTTCGGCACCTGGTCAGCGCTGCGAGTTCGTCCACTGGGATGGCCGCTCCCCCGGCGCGTGGGCCAGAGCGATCGAGGGTGCGGACGCCATCGTCCACCTCTCCGGCAAGCGCGTGGACTGCCGCCCCACCCGTCGCAACCTCAACGAGCTCATCGCCTCCCGAGTCGACACCGTGCGCGCGGTCGGAAACGCTCTCGAGACGTGCGATGCGCCACCACCCGTGTGGGTGCGACTGTCGTCCCTGGCCATCTTCGGCGACGGCGGCGACGCCGTGATCGACGAGGCCACGCCGCCTTCGGGCCGCGGCCCGGCGCAGATGGTCCAGGTCTGCCTGGCTTGGGAGGCCGCCTTCGCCGGGGCAACTGCCGGGATTCCCCGCACGGTGCTGCTCCGGGCGGGCATCGGGATCGGCGGGTCGGGCGACCCTGCCACCGACCGTCTCGCCTGGCTGGTACGCCGTGGCCTCGGTGGCCGAGCGGGGACCGGGACGCAGTGGGTGTCGTGGGTGGCCCTCGACGACTTCCTCGAGGCGATGGTGCGGGCTATCGACGACGGCTCCATGGCCGGGCTGTACCACGTCACCTCGCCCAACCCGATAACGAACGCCGAGATGATGGCCACTTACCGGGAGCTCCTGGGACGGCGGGTCGGCGTGCCGGCGCCGGCTGCCCTCACCTACCTGGGTGCCATCCTGCTGGGGTCCGATCCTGCACTCGCGCTCACCGGTCGTCGCTGCGTCCCCGCCCGGCTGCTCGAGGAAGGCTTCGAGTTTTCCATCCCTACCTTTCCGGAAGCGGTGGCGAAGGCCCTCGCTGCAACGGGTTGAGAGTATGTGCTGTCCCGATGGCTTCCCCCGCCACACACTGGGGCACTGTCATCTTCCTGGCGTCACTACTGTCAATTTCCTGACGTTGCACACCAAAAGGAAGCGCCGGTCGGCGTTCCCCCGTCGGCCGCATTGGTGCCTACGGTCCAGCTGCTCGACTCTCGCGTGGTGCACGTCGTCGCCGCGCCGCGACGTGGTGGCAGCTGGGCTCGTCACCGCGCCAATGCACGCCCACCTTCGCTGGCGGGCCGGCCGGACAGCGAATGTGGAGAGTCGGCGTGGGCACCGTCGTCGATGCCGACTGCGTGGCGATCGACGAGCTCGCCCCCGAGCCAGCCGGTGACGGTAGCCAGGGCAACCCCGGCGAAGGACAAGCCCAGAGCAAGAGCCTCTGGTGCCGTCGGCTGGTCACGACGGAGCAACCAGCTCGCCACGAAGAGCACGAGGAGCACCACGTTCCCGACACCGTGGAGGGCGCCCACCTTCTTGGCCCGCGTGCCCTTGGGAATGGCGGTCCAGTCGATGAGTCCGGGCACCGCGGCCAGGAGGCCGCCGATGATTCCCGCCGCGATCATCCAGTAGGCGACGTTGGCCAACTCCTGGCTGTCGGTGATCAGGTAGGAGACGTCGAAGATGACAGCGGTGACAAGGAGCCCGAACGGAAAGGGGATCAGCTGCTGGTGGAGAGCATGGCCGAGGAACTTGACTCGACTCTCGACTGGAGCGGCGAGGTCCAACAAGGACGGCGGCGTCCCTCCGTCGGTCGGCAGCTGTGCTCCGGGAGAGCGGGCCAGGCTGTCCCCGTAACGGAACCTGTAATTCTCGCCCATCGTGACCTCCCCAGGTCGCCACCGATGTGTTACAGCTTTCCAGGCGTCTTTGTCGATGGCCAGACCGAAGGTGGAGCGTGCCCTGCCGCTGCCCGCAACGTGGGCACCGACGTGGAGGGGACCGGCACGGTGTGGACGGACGCCACGACGGCCATCTGACGAGCGCTTCGTGCTCCCACCCCGGAGCTGGCGTCCGGGTGCCGGCAGCGCATTGCCGGCGAACAGACCGGTGTAGAGGGCCAGGCCCTCGGAGGTCTTCTGACGGACACCTGAAGCAAGCGGACGCGCTACCCGACGGGCACCTCCCGGCCCGGTGAGGGTCGCCCGCCTCCGGCGATCGGTGGCCATGCTCAGGCCTGGTGACCCAGCTGGGCTCGCACCCAAGGCTGCCCTCGAGTTGCTCGCCGAGCTCCGGCGCCTGCAGCGCACCGAAGCGTCACCTGCGGTCACTGTCGTCTGTTTGGCGCTGCCACTGTCATCTTCCTGTCGCCTCACACCTTCCGGCCGTGGGCTCACACCAGTCCAGCGCCGTCCACCGCTTCCTGCGGGCTACCATCGCCCGCCTCGGGGCCCGGGTGGGTCGCAGAGGAGGTTGTGCCATGCATGCTCCCCGTCGCCTCGGTAGGCGCCGGTTCG
>JAHWJU010000151.1 GCA_019348255.1 Actinomycetota bacterium
CGTCGGTCACCGTCGCCCGGTGGATCTTGGACTTCATCATGCGGCGGCGCATCTACTCCTCCATCGCGAGGTTGTCGATGAGGCGGGTGGGGCCGAAGCGGACGGCGATCAGCAGGCGGTCGTCCCGCACCGCCGCGTAGTCCAGATCGGCCAGCGGCTCGGCGCTGACCACCTCTGTCATGGCTGCCTCGACGGCCGTTGCCTCGGCGCCGGCCCCCGCGGCCGCCCGGCCCGCCAGCAGCGCCCGGTACAGCACCGGCGCCGCCCGCCGCTGGCCGGTCGACAGGTACACGTTGCGGCTGCTCAGGGCCAGCCCGTCGGGTTCCCGAACGGTGGGGCACGCCACCACCTCGACCGGAAAGGAGAGGTCGGTCACCAGCCGGCGCACCACCTGGAGCTGCTGCCAGTCCTTCTCGCCGAAATAGGCGCGGCAGGGCCCAGCGATGTTGAACAGCTTCGCCACCACGGTGGCCACGCCCGCGAAGTGGGTGGGCCGGGCCCCGCCTTCCAGTCCCTCGCTCGCACCGGCCACCGTGACCGTCGTGAGCACCTCGCCGGGGTACATCTCGGAGGTGGCCGGCGTGAAGAGATGGGCCACGCCGGCGCCGGCCGCCAGGCGGCTGTCGCCTTCGAGGTCGCTGGGGTAGGTGGCCAGATCCTCACCGGCGCCGAACTGCAGCGGGTTCACGAAGATGGTCGCCGCCGCCACGTCGCAGTCCGCCACGGCCCGGCGCAGCAGCGAAAGGTGGCCTTCGTGCAGGTAGCCCATGGTGGGGACGAGCCCGACCGTGCGGCCACCGGCCCGTTCGGCGTCGAGCGCCTTGCGGAAGCTGTCGATGGTGTCGTGGACCTGCATCACGGCCGATGGGGTCCACTGGGGGGAGATGACAAGGCGCTCTTCCTCACGTTCCGGCCCCCGTCGCCGGGGTGCCGTTCGTGAACTAGATGGTACCTGCCAGCCGGACCCTTCCTCCCAGACGGTCGAGGTCCTCGGGCACCAGCTCCGGGGCGACGTCGCGCAAGGGCTGAAGCACGAAAGCCCGCTCCCGCATCCGGGGGTGGGGCACCTTCAGGTCGGGGTCGTCCACCACCAGCTCCCCCACCATGAGGATGTCGATGTCGAGCGTCCGCGGCCCCCAGTGATGGGCCCGCACCCGGTCGGCGGCCGACTCGAGACGGTGGCAGATCCCCAAGAGCTGTCGGGGGGGCAGGTCGGTCTCGAGCTCCACCACGCAGTTCAGGTAAGGCCCCTGCCCGCCGGGCCCACCCACCGGCTCGCTCTCGTACACCGGCGAGACCCTCACCACGTCGGGGAGGGAGTGCACGGCCTCCCTCAGGTAGCGCCAGCGGTCACCGAGGTTCGACCCCAGCCCCAGGAACACCCGCATCAGTCCACCCGCATCAGCCGAGCCGCCGCGACCTGCTCACCCGCACGCCCGCCGACGCCAGGTCGACCGGCACGGGGGGACGCAGCTTGCGCACGGTGACGGTGACGGACCGGACCCCGGGCCGGGCCAGCACCGTCTCGGCGATCCGCACCGCCAGCGCCTCGAGCAGCTGGAAGTGCGGGCCGCCCACGACCTCCGCCACCAGCGCCGCCACCTGCCCGTAGTCGAGGGTGTCGGAGAGGTCGTCCGAGGCGGCGGCCGCGGCGAGGTCGGCCTCCACGTCGAGGTCCACCTCGAAGGGCTGGGCCCGCACCTGCTCCTCGGCCAGCACGCCATGGGTGCCCAGCACGCGCAGTCCCCGTAGCTCGATCACGTCCATGGGCGGCTACAGCGCGACGGCCAGCGCCACGAGCTCCCGCCCCGGCGGCCCCATCTGGCGGTGAAGCATCTGCTCCACCACCATGACGGCATGGGGGCCCTCCTCGATGAGATGGCTGAAGAGGAGGTAGCCGGCGACGACCCCCATCAGCCGGTCGCTCACCTCCTCCTGGTGCACGAGGAGGCGCTCTCCGGCCCCGAGCCACTCGTTCAGCTGGGCGTAGAGGTCGCTGAGGGTGGCCCTACTGTCGGCCGCCGGTCCGAAGGGGAAATGCGACCACACGACACCGTGCTCGTCGTAGGCATGGAGGTTGTGGGGCGAGGGGAGCAACGAGACGATGCGGGTGAAGCCCTGGTTGCGGAGCCAGAGGATCTCCTCGTGGCGGCGGACCTTGCGGTGGTTACGGGCGTATCCGCCGGGCCGCTCGCTCACGGCCAGCTTGTCCCGGATGATCCAGGCGAAGTTGCGGGGCTCGATCCCGCGCTCCCACTTCCCCTTCACGCGATCGGCCCCGCCACCAGCCGGGCGCCTTGCACCGTCGGCGCCACGTCGTGCACCCGCACCATTGCGGCGCCGGCCGACATGGCCATGACCGCGGTGGCCAGGCTGGCCTCGATCACGTCGTCAGCCGGGCTCTCGAGCAGGCGCTGGAGGAACCGCTTGCGTGACGTCCCCACCAGCACCGGCCAGCCGGTGGCGACGAACGCGTCCAGATGCCTGAGCAACGACAGGTTGTGCTCAGCCGTCTTGCCGAAGCCGATGCCCGGGTCGATCCACACCTCGTCCACCCCGGCGGCGCGGGCCCGGGCGGCCCGCGCGACCAGGAAGCCGCGGACCTCCCCCACCACGTCGTCGTAGCGGGGGTCCACCTGCATCGTCTCGGGCGTCCCCTGCAGGTGCATCGCCACCCACCCCACGCCTGGGCCCGCCTCGGCCGCCACCTCCCACAGGGAAGCCGAGATGTCGTTGATCAGGCTGGCACCGGCCGCCACCGCCGCCTCGGCCACCGAGCGCTTGCGGGTGTCGACCGACACCCGCCCGTGGGCGGCCAGCGCCTCGACGACGGGCACCACCCGTCGACGCTCCTCGTTCTCGTCCACCGGTACCGCGCCGGGCCGGGTCGACTCCCCGCCCACGTCGACCACGTCCGCGCCCTCGCCGAACATCTCCATTCCCCGTGCGACCGCCGCCCCGCGCCCGAACCACTGACCTCCGTCGGAAAAGGAGTCGGGCGTGACGTTGAGGACGCCCATCACGAGTGCCATGCGGCGGTCAGGTTACCGGCGGAAGCTCAGCGCCCGTGGATGAAGGCCATGGCCTCGGACCGGGTGCGGGCATCGTCGCGGAAGAGCCCCCGGACGGCGGAGGTCACGGTGAGCGCGCCCGGCTTGTTGACGCCCCGCATCGACATGCAGAGGTGCTCCGCCTCCAGCACCACCAGGACGCCGCGGGGGCTGAGCACCTTTTCCAGCGTGTCGGCGACCTGGGACGTGATGCGCTCCTGGACCTGGGGGCGCTTGGCGTAGCCCTCGACGACCCGGGCCAGCTTCGACAGCCCGGTGATGCGGCCGTCCGCGTTGGGGATGTACGCGACGTGGGCAGTTCCCACCATGGGGATGAGGTGGTGCTCGCAGATGCTGTGGAACGGGATGTCCTTCACCAGGATCATCTCGTCGTGGTCCGCCTCGAAGGTGACGTTGAGCAGCTCACCCGGTTCTTGGTCCAGTCCCGAGAACAGCTCGGCGTACATGTCGGCCACCCGCTGGGGAGTCCTCTCGACTCCGTCGCGACCGGGGTCCTCCCCGATGGCTTCGAGGATCTCCCGCACGGCGCGGGCCACGCGCTCCCGGTCGACGGCCAGGGCCTCTATTCCTTCGCCCGGGTGCGGGACCGGCGCCGGCGTCCCGACGCCGGCGGATCGTCGGGCTCCGGCGCCGGCGGCAGCGCCTTGGGAGACCGCAGCGCCTTGCCGTTGCCCTTGGGTAGAGCTCTCCCGTCGGCTTCGGGCAGGGCCCTTCCGTTGCCTCGGGCGAGAGCGGTGCCGCCGGCGCGGCCGGCCCATGGCGGCAGGTGCCCCATGATCTCGGCCAACTCGGGGGTGTCGAGGGTCTCTTTTTCCACCAGCGCCGCCGCCAGCCGATCGAGGACCTCGCGGTGCTCGTTCAGGATGGCCTCGGCCTCTCTGTGGGCCTCGTCGATCAGGACCCGCACCTCGGCGTCGATGCTGGCTGCGACCTCGTCGGAGTAGTTGGCCTGATGGCCGTAGTCACGGCCCAAGAAGACCTCGCCCTGCTTCTGGCCCAGCTGCTGGGGCCCGAGGAGGTCGCTCATGCCGTACTCGGTGACCATGGCCCGGGCGATCTGGGTGCACTTCTCGATGTCGTTCTGCGCGCCCGTCGTGGGGTCGGCGAAGATGAGCTCCTCGGCGGTGCGGCCGCCCAGGAGCATGGCCAGCTGGTCGCGCAACTCCGAGCGGGTCACCAGGTACTTGTCCTCGGTGGGCAGGGCCAGGGTCCACCCGAGGGCGCGACCCCGGGCGACGATGGAGACCTTGTGGATCGGGTCCGCGTTGGGAAGCACGTGGCCGACCAGTGTGTGACCGCCCTCGTGGTAGGCGATCACCTTCTTCTCCCGCTCCGACATCACCCGGGTCTTGCGCTCCGGCCCGCCTATGACGCGGTCGATGGCCTCTTCCATGTGGCGCATCGTGATGTGCTCGGTCCCCTGACGGGCAGCCAGCAGAGCGGCCTCGTTCAACATGTTGGCCAGGTCGGCGCCGGTGAAGCCGGGGGTGCGGCGGGCGAGCACGTCGAGGTTGATGTCTTCGAACAGCGGTTTGTTCTTGGCGTGGACCGCGAGGATCTTCTTGCGGCCCTCGAGGTCGGGACGGTCCACGACGATCTGGCGGTCGAAGCGACCGGGGCGCAGCAGCGCGGGGTCCAGGATGTCGGGGCGGTTGGTGGCGGCGATGAGGATCACCCCGGTCTTCACGTCGAAGCCGTCCATCTCCACCAGCAGTTGGTTGAGCGTCTGCTCACGCTCGTCGTGGCCGCCGCCCAGACCGGCGCCCCGGTGGCGGCCGACGGCGTCGATCTCGTCCATGAAGATGATGGCAGGAGCACTCGACTTCGCCTGTTCGAACAGATCGCGCACGCGGCTGGCGCCCACGCCGACGAACATCTCGACGAAGTCGGACCCGGAGATGGAGAAGAAGGGGACGCCCGCCTCGCCGGCCACCGCCCTCGCCAGGAGGGTCTTGCCCGTGCCCGGCGGCCCGTAGAGCAGCACGCCCTTGGGGATCTTCGCCCCCATGGCCTGGAACTTGCCCGGCGCCTCGAGGAACTCCTTGATCTCCTGCAGCTCGGCCACGGCCTCGTCCGCCCCGGCGACGTCGGCGAAGGTGACCTGCGGCGAGTCCTTGGACACCTGCCGGGTCTTGGCCTTGCCGAACTGCATCACCCGGCTCCCGCCACCTTGCATCTGGT
>JAHWJU010000152.1 GCA_019348255.1 Actinomycetota bacterium
GGAGAAATCCCGACGGCGACCGTCAGGTCGGGGGGCTGCGGATGAGCCAGGCGCCGTACGAGCACCGGCCGGTGATGCTGGCCGCGGTCGTCGGGGCGCTGGAGCCGGCGCCGGCGGGGACCGTTCTCGACGCCACCGTGGGCGGGGGGGGACATGCCCGGGCCGTGCTGGAGGCCTACCCGCATCTGCGCCTCCTGGGCCTGGACCGGGACGAGGACGCTCTGGTTGCCGCGGCCGCGACGCTGGCCGTCTTCGGCGAGCGGGCCGTGCTGCGTCGGGCCCGGTTCGATCAACTCGGCGAGGTCCTGGAAGACCAGGGGGTCGAGCAGCTGTCGGCTGCCGTGTTCGACCTCGGCGTCAGCTCGCCCCAGTTCGACCGCCCCGATCGAGGCTTCAGCTACCGCAGCGAGGCGCCTCTCGACATGCGGATGGACCGGCGGGAGGTGCGAACCGCCGCTCACATCGTGAACACCTACGACGAAAAGGCGCTGGCCCGGCTGTTCGCCCAGAACGGCGAGGAGCGGTTCGCGAGGCGCATCGCCCGGGCGGTGGTCGCCGCCCGCCCCATCACCACTACCGGGCAGTTGGTCGAGGTCGTCCGAGCCGCCATTCCGGCGCCGGCCCGCCGCAGCGGGGGCCACCCCGCCAAGCGGGTCTTCCAGGCCCTGCGGATCGAGGTGAACTCCGAGCTCGACGTGCTCCCGGTGGCGCTCGACGCCGCCATAGCCCGGTTGGCCCCGGGCGGCCGGCTGGTGGTCATCGCCTACCACTCCGGCGAGGACCGGATCGTCAAGGAGTGCTTCCTGGCCGCAGAGTCAGGCGGCTGCACCTGCCCGCCCGGGCTGCCCTGCGGCTGCGGCTCCCGACCGGTGGCTCGGCGGGTGCACCGCGGCGCCCGCAAGCCCCGCCCCGAGGAGCTGGCCATGAACCCCCGGGCGCAGAGCGCCCGGCTCCGGGTGCTGGAGAAGCTCTCGTGACCGCCCCCGTCCGGGCTCCTCGACAGCCGACGGTAGCTCCTGGCCGCAGAGTGAAGTTGGAGGTCGTGCGGGCCGAGCGGCTGGCCGAAGCAAGCAGACGCCGGCGGGTGCGCCGCCTGGCGGTGGCGGCCACCGTGGCCGGCGCCCTCTGCCTGTTCGGCGTCGTCGTGGCCCACGTGGTGTTGACCCAGAACCAGTTCCGCCTGGACCAACTTCGGGCCCGGTCGGCGTCGCAACAGGCCGATTACGACCGTCTGCGCCTCCAGGTGGCCGAGCTCGAGTCCCCTCGCCGCATCGTGGCCGACGCCCAACAGCGCCTGGGGATGGTCACTCCGCCCAAGGTCGTGTACCTGGCGCCGGCCCCCGAACAGTCCGGTGAGGGGGCGGTTGCACCGGCAGGACCGGCGGCAACGGCAGGCACCCACGCGCTGGCGCCCGCGGCCGGATCGGACGCCGCCGGCTCCACCGCCGGCGGCTGGTCGACGGTCAAACCCCATCTGGCCGAGGGCTGATGCCGCCCACCGGCACCCAGACGGCCGGCCGGCCGCGCCCGCCTTCAGGTTCAGCGGCGGGCCGCCGCCGAGCTGTCTCCCCACCCGGGCCGCCCCGCCGGCGCCCACCCCAGAGGCGCCCACCCCAGAGGCGCCCACCCCAGCGCCGTGGCGCGGACGCCTATCCCGGCCCCTCGTCCGCCTCCAGCCGCCATCGCCTGATCGCGCTTTTCGTGTTCAGCCTGGTGGCCTTCTGCGCCCTGGCCGGGCGGCTCGTGTTCCTCCAGGCGACCCCGCCCGAGCAGTACCGGGCCTTCGGCGAGCGCCAGCTCATGAAGCGGATGGAGCTTCCTGCCGCCCGCGGAGCCATCTTCGATCGCAACGGCCGCGAGCTGGCCCTGTCGGTCCGGCAGGCGACGGTATGGGCCAATCCCCGCCAGGTCACCGATCCCGTCGGCCAGGCGGCCGCACTGGCTCCCGTGCTCGGCTTGGACGCGGCGCTGTTGCAGGATCGCCTCAGCAGGGACGCGGCCTTCGTCTATCTCGCTCGCACCGTTGCCGACCCGGTGGCGGATCAGGTCGAGGCTCTCGGGCTGGCCGGCATCCACCTCGTCCCGGAGCCGAAGCGCTTCAGCCCGGCGGGCGACCTGGCGGCCCCGGTGCTCGGACGGGTGGGCATCGACAACGACGGGCTGTCGGGCCTGGAACTGCAGTTCGAAAAGGTGCTGGCCGGGCGGGCCGGCAGCCAGGTGGTCGAGCAGACGCCGGCCGGTACGCCCTACGACGGCGTCCGCAAGCGCACGCCGGCAGTGGCTGGGGACGACCTGGTGCTCACCCTGGACCGCTCGCTGCAGTTCGAGACAGAGCGGGCGTTGGCGTCCCAGATCGTCAGCTCCACCGCCAAAGGTGGGATCGCCATCGTGATGGAGAGCCACACCGGCGAGGTGCTGGCGCTGGCCAACCTGGTGGCCAATCCCGACCCGACCGGGCCCCCGCTCCCGGCAGCCAAGAACCTCGCCGTGACCAACGTCTATGAGCCGGGATCCGTGAACAAGCTCATCACCATCGCCGCGGCACTGGAAGAGGGTGTGGTCGGGGCCGAGACCCGCCTTGCGGTGCCGGGGACCATCAAGGTGGCCGACCACGTGTTCAAGGAGCACGACCCCCACCCGACGGTGCAGTGGTCGATCACCGACATCATGGCCGAGTCGTCGAACGTCGGGTCGATCATGATCGCCCAGAAGCTGGGGAAGCACCGTATCGACCGGTACCTGCGGGATTTCGGGTTCGGGGAGCGCAGCGGCCTCCGGTTCCCCGGTGAGAGCCGCGGGCTCATGCTCGACCCCGCGAAGTGGTCGGGCACCTCGATCGGCACCATCCCCATCGGCCAGGGCATCGCCGTGACGGCGATGCAGACCCTGGCCGCCTACAACACCGTCGCCAACGGCGGAGAGTACGTGGCGCCCAAGCTGGTCAAGGCCACCGTAGATGCCCACGGCCGCTCCAAGCCCACCCCCACCAGCGTCCGTCGACGGGTGATCTCCGGCGACACGGCAGCGCAGGTGACCGAGATGATGAGCGAGGTGGTGCGCAGGGGCACTGGCATCAACGCGGCCATCGACGGTTACACCGTCGCCGGCAAGACCGGAACCGCCCGCAAGCCCCTCGAAGGTGCCCGCGGCTACAAAGAGGGTGCGTACGTGTCCTCCTTCGCCGGTTTCGTCCCCGCCGAGCGGCCGGCGCTGACCGCCGTCGTCATGCTCGACGAGCCGACGCCCATCTACGGGGGTCTGGTTGCGGCGCCGGTCTTCGCAGAGGTGGCCCGCTACGGCCTGCGCCAGTTCCGCATCCCGCCGCCGCCGCTTTCGCTGGTCTCCACCGCCGCCGCCGCTAACCTCCCTGCAGGCGGGTCAGCATCCGCCCCCGTTCCGTCTCCGTAGAGGACGCGCCTCTCCGTTGCGACTCGACCGCCTGCTCGCCGGCGTGCCAGTGCTGCAAACCCGTGGTGACCCCTCGGAGACCGAGGTGCTCCACGTCTCGTTCGATTCGGCCGATGCCCGGCCCGGATCCCTCTTCTGTTGCCTTCGAGGCTTGCGCCGCGACGGTCACGACTTCGCCCCCGCGGCCGTCGAGAGGGGAGCGGTGGCCCTCCTGGGTGAGCGCCTGCTCCCGCTGGACGTGACCCAGGTGGTGGTCGACGACGCCCGGGCGGCGATGGCCCCGGTAGCCGCCACCCTGCAGGGTGACCCTTCGCAGAAGCTGACCGTCGTGGGCGTCACCGGGACGAACGGGAAGACCACGACCACCATGCTCGTGAAGGCCATCTTCGAGGCCGCCGGGCTCCCGACGGGAGTGATCGGCACCACCACCGGCGCCCGCACCACACCTGAGGCGCCGGCGCTGCAGGAATCGCTGGCCGGCTTCGTCGCCGAGGGCCGGGTGGCCGCGGCGGTCGAGGTGTCGTCGGTGGGGCTGGTGCAGCACCGGGTCGACGCGGTGCACTTCTCGGCCGCCGTCTTCACCAACCTGGCACCCGAGCACCTGGACGACCACGGCAGCATGGAGGCCTACTTCCGGGCCAAGGCCAGCCTGTTCCGCCCCGAGCGGGCCGCTCTCGGTGTGGTCAACGCCGACGACGAACATGGCCGGCGCCTGCTGGAAGACGCCGCCATCCCGATGTACCCGTTCTCCATGGAGCACGTCGACGATCTCGAGCTCGGGGTCGGTTGGTCCCGCTTCCGGTGGGAGGGCGTGGAGGTCGTCCTGCCTCTCGACGGGGCCCACAACGTCGAGAACGCGGTCGCCGCCGCCACCTGCGCCCGAGCTGTCGGTGTGGAGGCCGCGGCGGTGGCCCGGGGGCTGGCGGGGCTACCGGTTCTGGCCGGCCGGGCCGAGCCGGTCGACGCCGGGCAGGGGTTCAGAGTCGTCGTCGACTACGCCCACACCCCGCGCGCCCTGGAACGGACGCTGGAGTCGGCTCGTCGGGCCACCGGTGAAGGGGGCCGGGTGATCGTGGTGTTCGGCTGCGGTGGCGACCGTGATCCCTCGAAGCGGGCCCCCATGGGACGGGTGGCTGCCGAGGGCGCCGACCTGGTGGTGGTGACCTCCGACAACCCCCGCTCCGAGGATCCCCTGGCCATCATCGACGAGGTGCTGCGGGGGGCTGTCGGCACCGCCCCTGTCGTGGTCGAACCTGAACGTCGGGCGGCCATCGCTCTCGCCCTCGAACGGGCGGCATCCGGGGACGTGGTGGTGATCGCCGGCAAGGGTCACGAAACGGTGCAGATATCAGGCGACCAGGTGGTGCCCTTCGATGACCGGGCCGTGGCTCGGGAGCTGCTGGGTCAGGCAGCGCCGGCATGATCGCCCTGCTCCTGGCCGGCGCCGTGTCGATCGTCGTCTCACTGGTGGGCACCCCCCTCCTCATCAGGTGGCTGCAGGCGAACGGCATCGGCCAGCCGATTCGGGAAGACGGGCCGCAGGGTCACTTCGTGAAGGCGGGCACACCCACCATGGGCGGGCTGGCGATCGTGGCCGGCGCCGTGGCCGGCTACGTGGCCGGCCACCTGCCCACCCGCCCGGGGCAACCGGGCCAGATCTTCACCTGGGGCGGCCTCGCCATCCTCGTCACCGTCGTCTGCTGCGCGGCCATCGGCTTGAGCGACGACTGGCGCAAGGTCCGCCAGGAGCGCAGCAGCGGGCTGAGCAGGAAGGCCCGCATCGGCGGCGAGATCGCGGCAGCCGGGCTGTTCTGCCTGATCGCCCTGCGTTACGCCCACGTCA
>JAHWJU010000153.1 GCA_019348255.1 Actinomycetota bacterium
CACCAGGAACAGCCCACCGATGACCGTGCGCACCTGCTCGACATCGGCCGAGGTATGCCGAGCCACGCCCGGCGCCACCCGGTCGGCCACCCGGCCCCGCCACCCCCGAAGTCCGGCCAGGCCAAGTTGTTTCGACTCCACTTGCCTACTCCCCCCGGTCGGCGTCGGACTCTGGCCGACCAGCCTAGATCCAACTCGCCGACGCGGAGGCGACGCCTCCGGCACTCCCGTCGACGCCGACGCCGACGCCCTTGCTCAGTCGATCATGCCGCGGACGGCGCGGGTGGCGACGGTGACGGCGTCGAGGGAGGCGGGCGCGTCGGCTTCGATCTCCCGCAGCAGGCGGTGGATCTCGGCCACTTGGGGTGTGCGAGCGGCGAGGAAGCACACGACGGCATCTGGTTCCTCCTCGTCGGGGTGGTCCTCGAGGGCTCGTCGGGCGCTGAGGCGGCGAAGGTCGTCGAGGTCGTCCAGGAGCCCGCGCCAGGCGGCCAGCGACCAGCGATCACGGGGCGTCGCGTGGCCCAGCTGGTCGACCAGGCGGTCGACTCCGAGCGACTCGCCGAGTTGGAGCATCGCCTGGGCCACGCCGGTGGCCCGTCGCCCGGTCACCCGGGCCAACTCGGCCACCGACGGCCCGATGTCCAGGTCGCGCAGGCAGGCCCACCGAGCGGCGAGGGCGGGCTCGAGGCCACTGTCGACCAGCGCCCGGGCCCGTTGAGCCCGGAGCCGGCGACGGTAGGGCGAGCCGATGCCTCCGATCGCCCGTTCCAGCTCCACGAACGTGGGTCGGTCGTTGGCCACGTGCGTGGCGATGTCATCGGTTCCTCCCCGCCTGAGGTAGTGGCGGGTCAGGGTCTCGAGCAGGGCGCTCACCGCGTCGGCCGCGGCCACCAGCGCCTCGGTCCGCCAGTTCCCGAAGCCGCAGTCCACGACGGCCCACCACGCGGGCCCGCCGGCCACGCCCCGCGCCGACCAGTAGGCGGCGACCACGGCATCGGCCCTGTCACCGGTCTCGGCCGAGAGCCGGGTCACGAACGTCGGTCCCATGCGGTTGACGACGTCGTTGGCCATCACCGACGAGATCAGCTCCCGACGCAGGCGGTGACGGTCGACCAGGTGGCCGAAGCGCGCCGTCAGGCGGTCCGGGAAGTAGGAGACCAGGGCGGAGCGCAGGGCGGGCTGCTCGGGCACCGACGAGGCCAGGAGCCCAGCAGCCAGGCTGCGCTTGGCCCCCGCGGTCAGCACGGCAAGCTCCGGCCGGGTCAGCCCCGCGCCGGCCTGGGCTCGACCCTGCATCTCCTCGGCGGTGGGCAGGGCCTCGACGTGGCGGTCCACCACCTCGTCGGCCTCCAGGTCGGCCAGAAGTGCCTCCAGGGCTTCCATCCGGTGTGGACTGGAGGCGTGCGCCCGGGTCAACAGCGCGCTCTGCAGGGCACTGTCGATCAGGACGTCCTCGACGACGTCCTCGCACACCCCTGCGAGCACGCCGTAGCGCTCGTCGGTGGCGAGCTCGCCGGCGTCCACGGCCAGGCGGAGCAGGATCTTCAGGTTGACCTCGTGGTCGGAGATGTCCACGCCGGCCGAGTTGTCGATGGCGTCGGTGTTGATGCGCCCGCCCCGCCGGGCGTACTCCACCCGGGCTCGCTGGGTGAACGCCAGGTTGGCGCCCTCCCCCACCACCCGGGCCCGGACGCTTGCGCCCTCCACACGGACCTCGCTGTTGCGCCTGTCGTCCAGTCGTTCGTCCGGTTCGGTGCCGGCGCGAACGAACGTCCCGATGCCCCCGGTGAAGAGGAGGTCGACGGGAGCCCGGAGGATTGCCCTGATCAGTTCCGGCGCGGTCACCACCTCTGCGTCCACGAGCAGGGCGGCGCGGGCCTGGTCGCTCAGGGCGATGCGCTTCTCCAGTCGGGACCACACGCCACCCCCAGGGCTGAGCAGCGAGCGGTCGTAGTCCTGCCACGACGATTCCGGCAGCGCGTACAGCCGGGAGCGCTCGCGGTAGGAGGCGAGAGGGTCGGGACCGGGGTCGACGAAGATGTCGCGGTGGTCGAACGCGGCCACCAGCCGGATTCGATCAGAGCGGAGCATGGCGTTGCCGAAGACGTCACCCGACATGTCCCCGATCCCCACGACGGTCACGGACTCCTTCTCGAGGTCCACGTCGAGGTCGGCGAAGTGGTGGGTGACGGAGACCCACGCCCCTCGGGCGGTGATCCCCAGTCGCTTGTGGTCGTAGCCGCTGGACCCGCCCGAGGCGAAGCCGTCGTCCAACCAGAACCCTCTGAGGGTGCTGACGCGGTTGGCGCAATCGGAGAACGAGGCCGTGCCCTTGTCGGGGGCCACGACGAGGTAGGGGTCGTCGCCGTCACCCCGACGGGGAACGGGCACCACCTCGTCACCGACGACGTTGTCGGTGACGTCGAGCAGGCAGGAGACGAAGGTCTCGTAGGCGTCCTTGACCGACCCGTCGGCTGGGCGCTTGACGATGAAGCCCCCTTTGGCGCCGGTGGGCACGATCAGCGCGTTCTTCAGCACCTGGGCTCGCATGAGGTCGAGCACCTCGCTGCGGTAGTCGTCGGGCCGGTCGCTCCAGCGGATGCCGCCGCGGGCCACCGGCCCCCACCGCAGATGGACGCCCTCGACCGATGGCCCGTGGACGAAGATCTCCCGATACGGCACCGGGCGGGGGGCGTCGGGCACGGCGTGGCTGTCGAACTTCAGCGCCAGGTGGAGGGGCCGGACGCGGCCGAGGTACCGGTTGGTGCGCAAGGTGGCGTCGACCAGGGCCAAGAAGCCACGCAGGATGCGATCGTGGTCGAGGCGGGCCACGGCGTCGCACGCGGTGACCAACCGTTGCCGCAGGTCGGCGACCTCGCCGGCCCCCATCTCCTCCGCAGGGTCGAACCGAGCCGAGAACAGCTGCACCAGGCCGGCGGCGATCGGGGCGTTGTCGACCAGGACCTGGTCGACGTAGCCGGTCGTGAAGGCCGTGCCCACCTGGCTGCGATAGCGACGGTAGGCCCGCAGCACCGCCACGTCGTCCCATGACAGGGCCGAGCGCAGCACCAGGCGGTTCAGCGAGTCGACCTCGGCCTGGCCGTGCCAGAGCGCCGACGCTGCCTGGGCCAGGCGGGGCCCGTCACCGGCGACGTCGAGGTCGCCACCAGTCGGGTCGGTGACGAGGAAGTCGTGGAGGTGCACGATGGCGCCACCGCTTCCCAAGGTGTGGGGCCGGTCCTCGACGGCCCAGAGCCCGAGGCTCTCGAGGATGGGCAGGAAGCGTGACAGCTCGATGCGGTCACGCCCGCTGGTGAAGATCTTCAGGCGAGCGTGGCCCCGGCCGCCGGCGTCGTCGGCCAGCACCACCAGAATGCCGTCCTCGGCGTGGCCCAGCGCGTCGAGGCCAAGCACGTCGTCGACGGCTTGGTGCGGGGGGACGACGTCGCGGTAGGCGGCCGGGAACCAGTCGGCCCAGGCCTGGACCAGATACCGGCCCCGCTCTTCTCCTGCTCGGCCGACGACGGCGGAGGCGAGCTCCTGGTCCCAGGTGCGGCACAAGAGCCGGAGCTCGCGCCCGACGGCGTCGAGCGGCTGGTCCGGCAGGTCATCTCGGACGTGCACCAACAGGCGCAGAATGGCCTCGGGACGGTCGCCCAGGACGACATCGGTGTCGATGCGGTCACCGTCGAGCTGAGCCATCAGGAACCGCTCGACCCGGCGCCGCAGCGCAGAGTTGTACAGCTCCGCAGGCACCGACAGCAACACCGAGACCGTGCTCGTGGCCGGCTGCACCTGCAGCAGCGCCCAGACGCCGTGCTGCTCCTCGGCTGCCAGCAGCTCGAGCAGCCTCTGGCGCAGGGAGGGCACGTCGGCCTGGAAGAGCTCGTCCTTGGGCAGCACCTGGAACAGCGAGGTGAGGGTGAGCTCGTCCTGGCTGCCCTCGACCACGTCCTCGGACTCGAGGATGCGGCGCAGCTTGAAGCGGAGGACCGGCGTGGTCGAAGCCGGTTCGGCGTTGGCCTTACGGGTGAAGACACCGACCAGGCGGAACAGGCCGGTGACCTCCGAGTCCGGGCCGATCAGGACCACGTCGACGGCATGCATCGGAACCTGGCGGTAGACCGTGCTGATCTGAGAGGTCGGGGCGATCCGCAGGAGTCGGCCGGGAGGTTCTTGGCCGGGAGGGAGGCTGCGGAGCACCGCGCCAGGTCGGCGCAGGACGCCCAGGGCTCCCTCGACCACGCCGCCATCAGCCATCCGGCAACATCCGGCCAGGACGAAATGACCGTCGAGGAGCCACTCCAGCAGGTCGGTGGCCTCGATGACCTCCTCCGCCGAGAAGGGCCCCGCCGCCCGTGATCGAGCCTGGGCTGCCACCGCGACGACGGCCCGGCGCATGGCCGCGTAGTCCCCTGTCGCTGCGAACACGTCGGCGAGGACCGCCTGGATGGCGTCGATCAGCTCGGAACCGGCTTCCTCCTCCACGGTGACCGCCAGCTCGATCTGCAGGAGGGACTCACGATGGTCGGCACCTCGGGCGGGCAGGACGGCGGCGAGCCGTCCCGTCGCGTCGCGTTCAGCTCCGAACACCGGGTGGATCTGCCGGACGATCCTGTGACCCAGGCGATGCAACTCCTCCTTGACCGTCGTCACGATGAACTGGCGGTCTTCGCAGCTCACCTCGACCACGGTGCCGGCCGGGCGCCAGCCGTCGAGGGTCACGTCCGGCCGGGTCAGGCGTACGCCGATCCGGTCGGGCTGGCGCCCGTCGACGAAGGAGAAGACAGCGGTCACGGCGTATGCCACCCGGGCCGCATCGGCCGAGGCCAGTCGCGCCGGCGGCACCCGCCGCAGCACGCTGCGGGCGAAGTCGATCAGGGGGCCGGGCCGGTCCTTGGCCGCGGACAGAATGGCGAGCACCGGTGCCGCCGCCACTTCGAAGGCCGAGTCGTCACTCATCGGTGGCCGAGGCCGCTTCGGCCGTCCGTCTGCCCACGGTCCTCCCGTCGACTGGCCCCAGAACCACGATGGTAGTGCTGCCGGTGCTCCGGCCCGGTGCCGGGGGTGTGAACCCGCTTCCGATGTCGGGTCACCCGGCACAGCCCCGGGGCGGGCAGAATCAGTGGCGTGGAGCTGCTGGTAGGACCGCTACTCGCGGATCTTCGCCCTGGAGCGGGTGCGCCCGGCGCAGGTGGC
>JAHWJU010000154.1 GCA_019348255.1 Actinomycetota bacterium
GACGACCAAGCCACCGAGACAAGAATGCCAGTCACTCACCCGTCCCGATTGCCGGCTCGGGAGCGGCTCCGTCATGAAGCTCCGATGCTCGGCGTCGGCCCCCCACCCGAACCGAGAGTCCGTTCGGGAGCGGCAAGTCAGGGCTCTGGTGTCCGAAACGGCGCGGGAAGACCGGTAGCCAGTAGAGATTCGAACGGGCCGAATTCCCCCTCCACGGCCCCCTCGTCGAGAACGGCCATGCAGAGGTGGCCGTACCGACCCACGGTGCTGATCTCCAGATAGGTGCTCTTGGCGACCGACGAGCGGCACACTGCTGGCGACCGCACGGGCGGTCCCGAACGGCACCTATGCGCTCTCCACGGGCCGCGCCCGGCGCCTCGGGGCTAGCGGCGGCGTGATCGGAGGGCGGCGGCCACGAGTGCGGCGGCACCAAGGCCCAGGAGGACTCCACTGGCCAGTCCTTCGTGGCCGGTGACAGCCGTCACACCAAGCACGGCAGTCACAGCCAAAGCTCCCAGCACAATCACGGCGACCGTACGAGGTGGCAGTCGGTTCGGCGCCGAAGGTGATGCGAAGTCATGCCACAGCCACGCGGCGAGCCCGACGCCAAGGGCGAGTTGCAGCAGCAACAGTGCCAAGCGCGAACCGCTCACCGGGTGAATCTACCGCCGCGAGCCCATCGCGAACGGATGATCGGTGCTGCTGTGCCGAGATGGCGAGTCGTTGGCAGCCGCCGCTCGAGGCGCTCGTGATCGGCACGTCGGTGCGCCTTCAGAACGGCCCTACTCCGACGGCCATCGGGTGGGCGAGCCGGTTAGCCGTTCGTTTCGGCGGCGTCTCCACACGACGTAGAAGGCCAAGAAAACAACAACGATGATCAGGACCGAAGCGATCACGAGCCCTTCGACGTCCATCACGCGGCCAGCCACCACCAAAGCGCCGACGATGAGGGAAGCAGTCAGATAGGACCCGACCAACCGCACCCATGAGACGCGCTGCTCAGGGTCATCGGCTCGATAGACCACCGACGTGTCATCGAATCCTCCGAGCTTGTCGCCGAGCTTCCCCATGCCGAAGTTCCTTCCCTCGAACTCCCGACCGAATGCCGGCTCGGGAGCGGCTCCGTCATGGAGGCGCCGACGCTCGGCGTTGGCTCTCCACCCGAACCGAAAGTGTGTTCATGAGCGGCAAGTCAGGGCTCTGGCGTCCGAAACGCCCGTCTCGTTTGCATGGTGTCTCACAACCGGCTGGTTTTTCGCGCTGCTGCGTAGCCCGACCAGTCGCCGCTGGCAGAGCGGACCCAGCGCACAGCGGTGCGCTGTTGCATCCCGAGAAGATCGGCCAGGACGACGGGACTCAGCTCCGCTGCAAGATCGAGTAGGAGAGAGGTGCGAGCCACCCGAGCATCGAGCCCATATCGGGCGAGCCGGAGTCCCATCGCGTCCGGCCGGAGAGGACGCGATGGTCGTCCGCCAGGGAACAACCATGGCGTGTGATCCGGGGCCCCCGTTGCGGCCCGCCCGCGGCGACGTGCCACGAGTTCTCGCACGAGGCGCCCGACTGGCTCCGACAGCTCCACGGATGTGCGCCCAAACTGGATGAAGGTATGGGCGGTGTCGACGGTGACGTCGGTGGTCTTCAACCTCGACAGCCGAGCAAGAGGCTGGGCGTAGCAAAGGAGGAGGAGCCCAGCGACACGGTCGCCCAGTGGCAGGGACTCATCGGTGGCGAAGCGGCGAGCGAGGGAACGGTGCCACTCCGTATCGCCGTTGCGCCCCGGAGTGGCGTCGGGTTGCCAGACGATGTTGAGGTCGTGAGCCAGCCCTCGCCGGCATGCCCAGCGCAGGAAGTCCCTGGCGTGACGGCGGGCGGGGGGACCGGCCAGCCACAGCTCCACGTGGGCTTGGCTGCACGTCCCCAGGGTCAGGCCGTGCTCCCTCACCCAGCCGAGGAAGCTGACGGCGCCCAGCACGAGTCTCCGGGCGTGCTGATGGGACGCCACGCCGTTCTTGCTCATCCGCCACCGGTAGCGGCGCAGTACCCACCAGTTGGCGAACGCCTCGACGACTCGGCGATCCTCGTCCACCGCCATGGCGATCACCTGCTTCTGTATCCACGTCTCCAGCCGGGCTGTCTGCTCGTCGCGTTCGGGGAGCACCTTCGCAGCGACCAGTACCTGGCGAAGGTGACCCAGCCAACTGCCGTCACCAAGGTCGTCGAGCACCTCGTGAGTCGGTGCGAGGTCGCCGTCGGCGATCCCCGTGAGGACCTCTGCAACCAGCGGATTGGAGATCCAACGCAGCGCAGCTCGGGGCTGGTCGGTGCCGAGCAGGGCGGTGCGGAGCGGATCCAGGATGGCCGAATCGCCGACTAGCTCCGTGAGGCGGTATTCGAGGGTGCAGGACAAGCACCGCCCCGCGTCGTAGATGCGGTCCTCGAGTCCGCAGCCGAGGCACACGCTCCAGGGGTCGAGCCCGGCACAGTCCGAGCACAGGCCCAGCTGGCGCGGATCACGGGGGTCGATGCGCCGACGCTGGCCACAGCCGCTGCAGGTTCCCTTGGCGGAGAGCACCTTCTTGTGACAGGTGGAGCACACCGGTCCGCTGGCCAACACCATCGCCACGCGCCGGTCCTCGCCCCCGCAGACGGTGCATCGCGCCCTTCGCCGGCTGCACGAGGAGCACTTTGGAGGGCTGTGGCGGCCGCTGGAGGTCGCTGGCCTCCTCTCGCCGCAGACGCTGCAGGCCACGATCGGATGGGGCCGCCCGCAGCCTCCGCACAGCGGGGTCCCGTCGTCGTTGCGGTAGGCGACGCGCCGATGACGACCGCAGCGAGCGCACGCCTCAAATCTGGCGGGGTTGTTGCTTAAGCAGTCGCCGCATACCGGCGCTCCGTTGGGGTCCCTGGTCGCCACGGGCGCCTGCTTGCCACAGCGCCCGCAGATTTCGGCCCGCGCCTTGGCGGCGCACCAAGCGCAGGCGCGCAACCCGTCAACCCGCTGGTCGAGCCATCGCGTCGTTCCGCATGCGAAACAGGTGGCTGGCTGCACCGTGGTGGCGCCCGCGGCCCGCAGTTCGGCCACCAGGCGATCAACCACCGGAGGAGCGACCGAACCGCCGAGCATCGCCTGGGGCCCCACGGCGAGGGCATCGGCCAGCCACCCGGTGTATCTGAGGTTCGACGTCACCCGAGCCACCGCCGTGGTGATGGCCGCCTCGTCGAGTTCGGGCTCCACCTGAGCCACGACAGCGGCGATGTCCACCCGCATGGCCTCGATCCGCGCCCTGGCGATGTGCTGGTGGACACAGGTGGCGCAGATGGGCCTGCCCTCGGAATCCCGACGACGGGGCGGCTGGAACCGGCCACAGAGCGAGCACTCGGTGCGCCGGGCGCGGGCGGCGCAGGCACTGCAGAGCCGTCCTCGAGGACCGCGTCCCCGCAAAGGCGCGGTCCGGTTGCACTCGGAACAGGGCGGTGAACTAGAGGTCACTGCTCGGGGACCACCCTGGCCCGCTTGGGACGTAGCGGCCGCACCTCACCATCGCCGCCGGAGGAGGCTGCAGCCTTGCGCTTGCGGGGAGCGGCGGTCGCCTCGACTGGCTCGATGAGGTCGGTGCTCGTGCACTCCAGAGCGTCACACAGCGCCATCAGGGTCTTGAGCGACAGACGCTCGGGCTTCTGGGTCACCAAGCGATACACCTGGGCGGCGGAAAGCTCGATGCCTCGGGCCCGAAGCAGCGGGGCCAGATCCGTCGTGGCCCACAGTCCCCGGGCGCCCATGACCTCACGTAGTCGCCAGCGGTAGTCAAGCTTTGCCATCATCGCTCCCCCGTCGTCGGAAGGCCGAGGCGCCGGTCGAGGACCTGGCGCAGTGCGTGGTTCTTGAAGTCCGAGCTCACGCCGGTATAGAGCGCCGTCGTCGACGCCCAGGCGTGCCCAACTTGCTGCTGGACGAACAGGGGCTCGAACCCGTCCTCGATGAGGTGGGTCACGTAGCTGTGGCGCAAGCAGTGGGGCCCGAGCTCCCGGGGCAGGCCGGCCTCGTCTCGGATCCGAGCGAAGCTTTGGCCGATGTTGGCGTCAGCCGTCGCTCCGCCTCGCTCCGTCGGCCACATCGCCGCCAAGCCCTCGAAGTTGTAGAGAGGACGGATCTCGTTGAGGTACTCCTCGACAACCTCCACGGCCCAGTCGAACACGGTGAGCACCGTGCGGCGCCGGGGCGGCCCGCCTGGGAGGGCTTTGGCCCAGCGCACGGACAGGGTTCCGAGGCCCCCGAACTCGGGCGCCTTCGGATTACGGCCCCAGTCGTGGACCTCGAGGCGTGAGACCTCCCGGCGGCGCAAACCCCATCCGTAGGCGACCTTGAGCACGGTGGCGTCCCGGAACGCTGCCAACCATCCCTTGCGGCCCTGGTGGCGGACCCGCTCGGTGCGATCGTCGGCGGCGTCGAACAGGGTCTGCAGCTCAGGGCGGCTGAGTGGCCGGTTGGTGGGCCGACCCTCATAGTCGGAAAGGTGCTTGACCGTGTTCCACTCGTGGCAGACCTGCACCGGATGGGTGCCGAACCGCCGTTCGCACTCGGCGACCCAGCCATAGCGATCGTCGATCAGGTACTCCATGAACAGCTTCAGCGTGAGATGCACGCCGCGTACCGTCGAACAGGCAAGGTGGCGCTCGCCGACCGCCGCAGCGGTCCACTCATCGACGTCCTGGGCCCGCCACCGCCAGGGATAGTCGTTGGTCCACGCGGCGAAGCGGCGGAGTTGAGCGTCGCGCTGGTTCACCGTCAGCGCCGACAGGTAACGGGAGCGCTGCTGGACGGCGAAGCCTCGCCGCATCGCCTCGAAGACCTGCTCCTCGGGCTGCAGGAGCGATACACCATCCACCAGCTGGAGGTGGGCACAGCCTGGCACAGCGCTCTCATCAGCCACCGACTGTCCCCCTTTTCACGGCGTCATCTGATGCAAGATTCTCTCATGATGGCCGCGGATGCGCGGATACCCGCTGCTCAGGGGTGCAAAGACCCTTCCAAGATCGACGGCGGTGCCGCCTCCTACCAGCAGAAACGTCCTGCTAGGACGGGTCTTCAACCGCGTCCGGAGCATTGCATCAGATGAATATGCGCGAGAAATTCTGGCTGGGCGTGCTGGGGCCCTCCACGACCTGGCTCCTGCGCCGGCTGGCG
>JAHWJU010000155.1 GCA_019348255.1 Actinomycetota bacterium
CAAGGACCCGCTCCCTGGCCGTCGGCGTCGGCGCGCTTGACACTAGACAGACCTTTCTCTACCCTCTGATACAGACCTGTCTATATCATAACCCGCTGCAGCGCGACCTATCGGAAGGGGTGACCATGGCCATGGCGGACGTCGACCAGGCGCAGAGGACGATCGAGCCCTATCGAGTGGCGGAGGGGACCTACGTGATTCCCCAGCTCATGGAGGCGCCACCAGTTGGCTTCTTCTACCTGAACTCGCTCGTCATCCAGGGACGGGAGCCGGTGATCGTGGACACCGGCACGCTGATCAACCGCGACGTCTGGCTGGAGCAGGTGTTTGCGCTCGTGGACCCGGCGGACGTGCGGTGGGTGTTCTTGTCCCATGATGATGCTGACCACACGGGCAACCTCATGCCGGTGCTGGAGAGGTGTCCGAATGCCGTGTTGGTTACGACCTGGTTCGGCGTCGGACGGATGGTCGATCACTTCGAGGTCCCGATGGAACGCGTGCGGTTCGTGCGCGACGGCGACACCTTCGACGCTGGCGACCGCAACCTCGCCGCGGTTCGGCCGCCGCTGTTCGACAACCCGACCACTCGCGGGCTGTTCGACGCGACGACTGGTGTGTACTGGGCTTCGGACGCGTTCGCGATGAGCGTGCCACAGGCGGTGGACGACATCGCCGATCTCGGCCGCGACTATGTCGAGGAGGCGTTGCTGTTCGGAGCGCGCCTCATCGCGCCGTGGCACCAGTGGCTCGACCCCGCCAGATGGAATGCGCAGCTCCAGCGTGTGCAGGCCATGCCCATTGATGTGGTCGCCAGCTGTCATGCGCCGGCCATTCGAGGCCAAGACATTGATCGAGCGTTCGCCGTGCTGGGCGGCGCACCCGAGGCTGATCCGTGGCCGGAGTTCAGTCAGCATGACCTGGACGGCTGGATGGCAGCCGCGGGGATCGAGGCGTCGTGAACCCGGTGGTGCACTGGGAGCTCTTCGCCCCCGACGCGCTCAGCCTCGCCCGCTTCTACGAAGCGCTGTTCGGCTGGGCCCCGGAGCTCATACCCGACATCGGCTACGTGCACATCGACACATGCGCCGGCGCCGGCATCTACGGCGGTATCGCTTCGGTGCCCGACGGTTCGCGCCGACCCATGTTCTACGTCAGCGCCGACGATCTCGAGTCGACCCTCGATCACATCCACCAGGCCGGCGGCACCACAACGCTGCCACCGCTCCACGAAGTGGTGACGTTCGCACATTTCGCCGATACCGAGGGCAACATCGTGGGCCTGGTCAAGCGGGGCGACGAGTCCACTGTCTCCGAGGGCGAGAAGCCGCCAGTGTCCCGCTTCCGGCTCAGTGCAACCGACCCGGACGCGCTCGTCGGCTTCTACCGACAGGTCTTCGGATGGCGGGCACGACCTGGCACCCTTCCCGACGGCGCCTCTTGCCTCGAGGTGGACACGGGCCCCAGTGGAATCGCAGGAGCCATCGGGGGTTCGTCACCCGGAAGCCACGCTGTCATGTTCTCCGTCGCGGTCGACGATCTGGGCACCTTCGTTGAGCGCGCCCGATCGCTGGGCGCAGCAGCAGGTCCCGCCGAGGAGTGTGAGGCTGCGTACGTCGTCGACCCAGCGGGCCAAACGCTCGAGTTGTTGAGCTCGCGCCACACGCGCCTTTCGAGCTAGACGATTCGTTCACACGGACCCGATTCGGCGATCTGCTCACCATCCACGTGCGCCGAACGGTGCCCCACAATGCGCGGGCCGGTCGGATGAGGCCGTCCCACACCGCCGGAGGTGGGCGCATGCCAGCACGCCTTACGCGCTGGCGGCGACCTCGAGGATGCGAACACCGACCAGGTCCAACCCCACGTGGCGTTGGTTGTCGGCGTTGCCTCGGATGTTCTCCGCCATTGACTCGGCGGCGCTGAGCGAGTCATAGGTGAGGAGCACGATGCTCTCGGAGGTCTGGCGGTCAACAGTCCAGTTCCCCCCAACGAATCCTGGGAACTGCTTCACGCCCGGGACGATCATGCGCTGAAGGCCCTCACGCTGCTCAGCCTCCCGCGAGAGGTCCATCCGGAACGTTGCCAAGGTGGCATGGGTCGGTGAAGCCATCCTCTGATCTTGCCGCGGGGGGCGTCGACCCGTTGGTTGACGGCAATGGACCCACCGCTCAGTGGCAGGCGCTGTGATGGTGCCTCCTAACCACGACCCGCCCTGACGCAGGCCGGTATCTCCGAACGCCGGGACAAGGTGAGGAGTGCGAGAGAACCATCGGTGCGCCGGCACCCCTCGCCTTCGCGTCGGCCGATGGGCAGGGCCGGGTGGAGCCCGATAATGGGTGCGCCTCGTACCCACCACCTCATGAAGGAGGTGGCAATAGTGTCCACCTAGCTTGGTGCTGACTTCTGAACCGAATGCGGCTACCCGAACCGGGCAGGATGGAAGTTGATCGAGGAACCCCGGGAGGGCGCACCATGGACGGATCCGCACCGCACGGTCGAGACCTCGGGCTCCGCCGGCCCGTGGAACGGCGTCTGGCAAGACTGGCAAGTGAGGGCATCGGCCACGACGAGCTGGGCCGCCGCTTCCGCCGCAAGCCGGAGACCATCGGCCGCATGCTGGCGATGGGCCGGCTCCACCGACCCGACGTCCAGGGCCTCCAGCAGGGCGACGTGCTGCGCCCGGTCGAGCGCCGCATCCTCCGCTGGCGAGGGGCCGAGGAGAGCTACGAGGACATCGGCCGCCGCTTCCGCCGCGGCCCCGGTTTCATCGAACAGGTCGAGAAGCTCGCCCACTACAAGCTCGCCCGCTGAAGACCCCTCCCGACGAGCCGCCGGTCAGCGACCGCAGCGCCCCCGTCGAGCACCTCAGCGCCGTCACCCTGGCCACGCCCGACATGGCCTTGGCGGTGCCGTTCTACGAGGCGCTCGGTTTCGAACGCCGCTACGGCGGCCCCGACGCCGACTTCACCAGCTTCCGCACCGGGGGCGGTTTCCTCAACCTCCAACACGCCGACGCCCGCCCCGACGGCGCCTGGGGCCGGGTCATCTTCTGCGTCGACGACGTCGACGCCATGCACGAACGTGCCCTCGCCGCCGGCCTCTCGCCGTCGACCGAGCCGGCGGATGCGCCCTGGGGCGAGCGCTACTTCCACCTCCGCGACCCGAGCGGCCACGAGCTCAGCTTCGCGCGCCCCTTGACGCTGGACCGCGACGGCTAGCTATGCGCCGCGTCGCGCGCCAACAGTGAGGCCGTGTGGCTCGACACCAGCGACTTCACGCGCTCACTGGGGCTCAGCGCCTGGTCGCTGGCGTCGTGAGGGAGTACACCGCTGACCATGAGGCGCGGCAAGCGATCATGGGGCTCGTCATCCGCATCGTCGATGAGATCAGGTTCGGCCTTCGGGAGCTCGACCTCGAGGAGCTGCGGACTCTCGCCTCGACGTGGTCGTATCTGAACGAAGGGGCTACCCCATCAGAAGCTGCGCTCCGCTTCCTCCGGAGCGCCGAGTAGGCCGAGCGTCTGGCGGGCGGGGGCGTCACAGACGCGCCGATCGGTACGGCTTCGGGCTCTCGGGCCACCGCGACATCGAGCGGCTGATAGGTGGTGTCCCGGACCGGCACGCATCTGGGATGGCCGCTGCCGGCAGACTCTCACGGTGGCCATGCCGTCCGAACTCCGTAGCACGCGACTCATTCTCAGAAGATGGTGCGAGGAGGATCGCCGACCGTTCGCGGCCATGAACGCCGACCCGCACGTGATGGAGTACTACCCGTCTACGCTGACGACGGCCCAGAGCAATGCCATGGTTGACCGCATCGAAGACCGGTTCGGCGCTGACTTGGGACTCTGGGCAGTCGAGGTTCCCGGCCGGGCAGCGTTCATCGGTTACGTCGGCCTCGCCCCGGCCGATTTCGAGGCCCGCTTCACCCCGGCTGTCGAGGTCGGGTGGCGACTGGCCTACGAGCACTGGGGCCACGGGTACGCATCCGAAGCGGCCCGCGCGGCCGTGGCGGACGGATTCGAACGGTTGAAGCTCGCCGAGATCGTGTCGTTCACATCGAAGATCAACCTGCGGTCGCGACGGGTGATGGAGAAGCTCGGCATGAGCCATGACGCTTCAGACGACTTTGATCACCCTGCAGTCGTTGAAGGACACCGGCTGCGACCCCATGTGTTGTACCGACTCCACCGGTAGCGCATCGCACGACGCCCCCGTGGTGTGCACGCTCCAACGCCTCAAACGCCGGCTCGGGACGTGCTCACGATGCGCCGATCGGTTCGCCTGTCGAGTATGCATCGAAGGGGGTTTTCGGGCGCGCGTTCTGTTCGCTTCGCTGGAACAAGAGCCGTTGGTCGGTCGCTGGGCAGCCCGGAGTAGGCGTTCCTCTGCGTCGCCATTCTGCGGCGATGGCAACGACCAGCCGGAGCGCTGATTACCGCAGGCCAGCTCCCGGCGGGCTGGCACCGGTCGGGCGTGGTCATCAAGCGACGGATGCAAGACTGCGGGAATGGCGCAGGTTGTTTTGTTTCACCACGTGCAGGGACTCACCGACGGGGTGTGCGCCTTCGCCGCGAGTTTGGGCGCAAACGGGCATGCGGTCCACACGCCGGACCTCTTCGACGGCGAGCGCCCCGCAACCATTGATGAAGGCATCGCGCTCGTCGAGCTGGTTGGGTCTGACGTGCTCAACCAACGCGCCGAGCGAGCCGTGATGGACCTGCCCCACGAGCTCGTGTACGCCGGTTTCTCCTTCGGTGCCGCTACGGCGCAACGGCTAGCCCAGACCCGGCCCGGTGCCCGCGGTGCGCTTCTCTACGGGTCGTGCCTCCCCATCAGCGGCGAATGGGCGATCGGCCCGTGGCCAGACGGCGTCTTCGTTCAGATCCACGGCATGGACAATGACCCGTTCTTTGCGCTGGAAGGCGACATCGACGCCGCCCGAGAGCTGGTAGCGACGGTCGGGGCTGAACTTGCCGAGCTGTTCGTCTACCGCGGAGACCAACCTGATATACGGGTGATCGTTCTACCCTCTTGCTCAGCCTCTGCGGACTCGATCACCCGTATGATCAGGCGTTATACGAGCCCGAAGGGCGAGGTGATCTTCGATCACCCGTATAACGGCATCTCTTCGCAGACAGCTCCCTGCCTTCGTACGACCCGGAAGCCGCCGCCC
>JAHWJU010000156.1:0-3580 GCA_019348255.1 Actinomycetota bacterium
TGCTGGCGTCGAGCACCGGCAGGTCGTAGACGGAGGCGACGGCGTAGGACGAGCCCGGTTCGCGGCGACGGGCGGCCATTCTCACCGCCGGCTTGGCGATGTCCACCGCCCACAGGCGCAACCCGATCCGGGCGCGGGGCCAGGAGCGCGTGTAGTAGCCCTCCCCGCATCCGGCGTCCAGCACGGCCTGACCGGGCCGGGCGAAGGCACCCACGGCCTCGGCCAGCCGACGGTAGTGACCTCCGTCGAGGAAGTCCCGCCGGTGGCGGAGCATCTCCGCGTTGTCGCCGGGCTGTCGGTGCCGGCGCTGGTGGGTCACGAGCAGGTTGGCGTAGCCCTCCCGGGCGACGTCGAAGACGTGCCCCCTGGCACAGGACCACGACGCCGCCGGTGGGGCGGCGGCGCCGGCGCGCTCAGGACCGGCGAGCGCCTCCTTGCAGACCGGGCAGCGGAACAACCCGGTTCAGCCCGGAGTCGCTCAGGTACGGGGACCGGGACCGGAGCCGGTGTTGGAGCCCCCAGGACCGGTGTTGGAGCCACCCGGCCCCGAACCGCCCGGGCCCTGCGGGGGCCTCGACGCGGCGAGCCTCTTGGCGGCGTCGTCGACGATCCGCAGCAGCGGGTAGGGGTTGACCGCGGGCCCACCGTTGGGGTGCACCTCGAAGTGGAGGTGCGCCGGCGTGGTGGCGGCGTTGCCCGTGTTGCCCACGAAGCCGACCACGTCACCGGCGGCCACCACCTTGCCCTCGGCCACACCTTCGGCGAAGGCGGAGAGGTGGGCGTAGTAGTAGCGGGTGCCGCTGGCACCCACCAGCCACAGCTTCGTCCCACCCAGCGTGTCGCTGCCGACCCTGATGAGGACGCCGCGCTCCACCGCCAGGAGCGGCGTGCCGGAGGCGGCGAATATGTCGGTGCCCTCGTGCAGGTGGGCATAGGCGGTGCCGAACATGCGCGGCGCCCCGAAGGTGTCGCTGTAGGAGTGGGGCCCGCCGACGGGGAACACGAAGCCACCGCCGACGGCGTTGCCGCCGGCCCGGACCGCCGCCAGCTGGATCTGCTTGGCGAGCAGGGCCGAGTCGGCCCCGTCGAGGACGCTGCCGGCCACGAGCATGGCCGATCGCTTGGCGTCGAGCTTGGCCACCACACCGTCGAGCTCGTTGCCCACCGCTTCCTTGGCGGCGTTGTACTCGTCGATGCGGACGCGGTCGGCCTCGACCACGGCCCGGAGCAGTTCGAAGCGGCGCGACAGGTCGTTGAAGTCGGTGGCGTCGAGTATCTGGTTGATCGGGGAGGCCGGGGAGCCCATGTACCCGGCCACCGCCCGCTTCCGCAGCTGCATGCGGGACTGCTGCAGGCGGGCCACTGCCTGGGCCTGCTCGGATTCGAGCTTCAGCAGGCGGGCCTCGAGCTCGGCCACCTCGCGGCCGAGCGTGGACATCTGCCCTGCCGCCGCGGCCCGGGCCGCCGCGGCCTGGCGCAGAGACTTCTGGACCTCGGCCAGGCTGATGCCGGCCAGCTGCTTGAGGAGCGGCGCCAGCGGGTCGGGCTCCTGGGGCCCCTCGGGCGGCGGCACCACCACCTCGTCCTGGGGCACTTCCCCGGGGCCGCTGTCCTCAGCGGGCTGCCCGCCCGACGGCGGTGGGGGAGGCGGCTGCTGGGGCTGGGTGGTGGTCGTCTCCGGCGGCGGGGCCGGCTGCTCGGCCGGAGGCCCGGTGGTGGGAGGAGCAGTGGTGGTGGGAGGCTCCGTGGTGGTCGTGGTGGGCTGCTCCTGGGCGCCGGCCCGTAGGGGACTGGCGCCGACGAGGCCGAGGATCAGCAGAGCCACCAGAGCCAAGGCCGGCGCACGTGCCGGCAAGCCTGCCCGCTCGCGTGCCGGCGCCGTCCTGCGCCCGGGCACTCTGCCGCGCTCGTCGCGCTCGTTCATCAGCTCCATCTCTCGTGCGGCCCCGCCACTGCATCGGCACGCGGGTAGGGAGACTGGATCTTACGCGGGGGTGAGAGCCTCCTGGCGCTCGCGGAGCCGGCGGGCGGCGCGGCCGATGCGCTCGATCCGGATGACCAACCTGTCGCGGGCCCGTTCCGCTTCCTCCGACAGGCCGGTGAGCTCCTCCACCTTCCAGTGGCGCAGCACGACCGGAACCAGGATCTGTTCGTGGTGGATGAACAGGTCGTAGATCCCGGCTTTGGCAATGGCTGCCGCGTGCGCACCGAAGTCGATGATTCCCACGCCGGGCATCGCGAACTCCCTCACCTCGGCCTCGATGGCCAGAACCGTCCCCGACGGGTCGACCTCCAGGGCCGCCGCCGTAAGGTCGCGGTAGAACAGGTAGTGGAGGTTCTCGTCGGCCGCCACCCGCTTCATGATGTCGTAGCCCGGCTTGTCCTCGAGCAACTTGCCGGTGTTGTGGTGGGCGATGCGGGTTGCCAGCTCTTGGAGGGTGACGTAAGCGAGGCCCCGCGCCGGCTTGGCCGGATGGGGCACGACGCCGTCGCTCACCTGGGCCATGCGAGCCCGTTCCAGGGCCACCGGGTCTATGGCGCGGGTGACGGTGAGCCAGTCGCGGATCACGATGGAGTGGCGGCCCTCCTCGGCCGTCCAGCGCCTGGCCCACTCGCCCCACGCCTCGCCGGCGCCGAACATGTCGTGGATCTCCATGGAGTAGTAGGGCAGGTTGTCCTCGGTGAGCAGGTTGACGAACAGGGCGCTGCGTACCGCCGGTGTCGGCGCCAAGTCGTCGGGTTCCCACTCCACACCCGGCTCGAAGTCCCGGCCCCGACTCCACGGCACCAGCTCATGGGGGAACCATTCGCGGGACGCGGCCAGATGACGATCGAGGAGGCGGGCGGCTACCGGCTCCAGTTCCGTGAGGAGCTTGCTGTCGTCCATGGGGACCAGCCTACCTACTAGTCGGTAGGCCGGCGACACCCCGGCGGTGTAGCCGCCGGAGGGAAGGGAAGGGCTCTGTTCATGGAGCCCGCCCACGGTCTCGAAGAGCTTCGAAGAAGGGCCGCGGACTGCACGGCGTGTGACCTCTACAAGGTCGGCACCCAGACCGTCTTCGGCGAGGGTGAGGTGGGGGCGGAGGTGATGTTCGTAGGTGAACAGCCGGGCGACCAGGAGGACCGCCAGGGCCGGCCCTTCGTCGGCCCCGCGGGCCGGGTGCTCGACCAGGCGCTGGTCGACGTCGGCATCGACCGCCGGCGGGCCTTCGTCACCAACGCGGTGAAGCACTTCCGGTGGGCCCCGGGGGGGCGGGGCGGCAAGGTGCGCATCCACAAGAAGCCGACGGCAGAACAGGTGAAGGCCTGTCGCCCTTGGCTGGAGGCCGAGCTCGAGGTGGTGCGGCCCAAGGTCGTGGTGTGCCTGGGGGCCACCGCCGCGCAGGCCCTGCTGGGGCGGGCGTTCCGGGTTTCGACCGAGCACGGGCAGTGGGTGGAGTGGCCCTACGAGCCGATGGCGACGGCCACGGTGCACCCGTCGTCGATCCTCCGCGCTCCCGACGACGACGCCCGCCGCGTGGCCTACGCCGGCTTCGTAGCCGACCTGGCCCTGGTGGCCGAGGCCATCACCGGCGACTGA
>JAHWJU010000156.1:3680-5132 GCA_019348255.1 Actinomycetota bacterium
GTGGCCGAGGCCATCACCGGCGACTGATCGGGGTCACCAGGTCGCCGCCGTTGTTGCGCACGCTGTTGACCCGGCTCGAGACCTCGAACATCTCGAGTTGCCGGTCATCGGCCGGCTCGAGGAGCCGGCGCAGCGACACCGTGTCGGTGTGGTGGCGGTCGAGCCAGAGCTCCCAGTCGACGGGGGCCAGCATCACCGGCATGCGGTCGTGGATCGGGCCGAGGAGCAGGTTGGCCCTGGTGGTGACGATGGCACAGGTGCGCAGGACCTCGTCGGCCTGGGCCGACCGCCAGAGGTCCCACAGCCCGGCGAACACCATCGGCGCCCGGTCACGGCGGCGGATTAACCACGCCTGCTTCGTGCCGTCGGGCCGGCGCTCCCACTCATAGAAGCCGTCAGCGGGCAGCAGGCAGCGGCGGCGCTCGAAGGGGCCGCGGAACTTGGATCCCAGAGTCTCGGCCCGGGCGTTGATCCTGCGGCTGGCGATGCTGGGCGCCGGCGCCCACGGCGGCACCAGGCCCCACCGGTAGGTCCCGAGGAGGCGGGACCCTTCCGTCGTCTCGCTCACCGCGTAGACCGGGTCGGTGGGGGCCACGTTCCAGCTCGGCTCGAGGGCCTCGGTGCGCACCTCGTCGACCCTCAGATGACGGGCGAGGGCCGCCGGCGGGGTCGTCGAGACGAAGCGGCCGCACATTGCAACGCAACCGTAACCATCCCGGCACCCGAACAATGGGTAGTGACGATTCGCCATAGGGTAGGAGGCGGGGGTCTCCGAGGAGGACAAGATTGGGAACCGACCGGTTCGACACCTTCTGGGTCGAGCCCTCCGCCACGTTCGTCTGTTCGGAGTGCGGCTTCTCCGCCTCCGCCCTACCCCCTGAGGAGGCGGTCACCGCCCTGCGGGCTGCGCCCGGAGCCTGGCGCAGCCTCCTCGCTCTCGAGGTCGACCATCGCCACCCCGAGGCCCTGCTCACCCACCGACCGGCTGGGGGGTGGAGCGCCCTCGAGCACGCCGGCTACGTGCGCGACGTCCTCCACGCCCTCGACATCCGGGTCCAGCGGGTCCTGCGCGAGGACTGCCCGGTGCTTCCCGGAACGCATGTGACGCCCCCGGCCGGGGCCAATGAGCAGGGGGCGGCAGTGGTGCTGGCCGCTCAAGCGGTGAGCGTCGACCAGTTGGCCCGCACCATCGAGACGACCCCGGCGCCGGCGTGGCACCGCCCGGGCCTGCGCGCCGGCCGGCGGCTCACGGCCCTGGACCTGGTGGCAGAAGCCGTCCACGCCCACCAGCACCACCTTGGGCTGGCCGAGGGAGCCATCCGGACGGCCCGGACCTCCTTCGCCTACTCGAAGGAGTCAGCCCAGACCCAGTACCGGCGGTAGCGGGCGGGCGTGCACGATGGTCAGCCGCTTGGTCGTGCGCGTGAGGGCGACGTAGAGCGCCCGCAGCCC
>JAHWJU010000157.1 GCA_019348255.1 Actinomycetota bacterium
CCCGGCGGGTCTGCTCGCCTCCGAACAGGTCGAGGACCAAGGCGCTCGCCCACGCCCCGATGGGAACGTCGGTCAGCAACGGGTGGAGAGGGTGGCCCAGCCACGTGCCGCTGAGGAGATCCTTCGCCGGTCCCTCCTTGATGAGGCGGCCGACCTGCCCCGCCAGCCATGTTCCCGGCTGGTCGAAGATCGCCAGCTCCTCGACTCGCTGCGATATTGCCTGCAACCTGATGGGCATCACTCTCCTCGGGGTTGGGTTCGTCGGCTGCTGATCCAGAGGGATTTGTAGAGGTCAGCGGTTCCGACCACGGCGCCGGGGGAGCCGCCGTCCGTGGCAACCGGGCCGATCGTGTCGAGGTAGCAGGCAGCCCCGCGCACGGCTGCTCGCCGGCCCTTGGGCCCGAACACGGCCAGCACAGCGGCCACGCCCGCCCACACCCGGGGATGCTGGATGATGTCGCCAACTCGGCCGAAGGGCGTGGAGCACTTGCGGGACCCCTTGCCGACCAGCTTCCTCATCACCTTGTCTTCGGATCGCCCCCTGAGCCGCATTCTGCCTCCAACCGGTCACGGTAGTCGTGACCTGGCCTACCCTCACCGTCGAAGTGGCACTTCCACACTGTGCCCCACCCGTGCCATGCCCGGCGGTGATACGCCCGCCGAGGGCCTGCAACGGCCGTGTCCCGGCCTTACAGCTGCGAGGCCGGCCGCGTTGGCCAGGTCCTTCGCTCCCTTCCGACCGCCGTTGACACCGACCACGTCACTCGCAATCCATGGGACGCATGCGGATTGTCCCCTACGAGCTTGTGGGGAGGGTGGCTGTTCGGTGTCCAGCAGCTCCCGCATCTCGGAGGTCGCCATGCGCCGCTGGCAGTTGGCCGAAGACGCAGTCATGTCCCTCCTGCCCAGAGGGGCACGCCAGGGCACGACGTGGTTCGGGATGATGGGAGACATCGTCCAGCAACCTCCGGTGTGGGCCGCTCTGGCTGGGGCCCTGGCATGGGGCGGTGGGGACAGGGGCCGGCGGGCAGCGCTGCGGGGAACCGCCTGCTACGGGGCCACGGCGATCGTGGGCAACATCATGATCAAGCCACTGGTCGCAAGGTCTCGGCCTCCCGGGGCCGGTGAGAACCGGACGGGACCCGTCACGTCGTCGTTCCCATCCGGCCATGCGGCCAGCGACCTCGCCTTCACGCTGGCGGCATCCCAGGAGATTCCGGCGCTGTTCATTGCTCTCGCCCCCGCCACCATGGCGGCTCACTGGTCGCTGGTCCGCAGCCGGGGGCACTACCCGAGCGACGTGTTCGCCGGCGGTGTCCTGGCGGTGGCAGTGGTGCTTGTCGCCTGGAGGATCTGGCCACCAGGGCCTCCCGCCGAGGGCGCCAACAGCGACAACAACGACCAGAAACGCCCCATGTCCGCTCGTGCGCGGCCAACCACGGGCTCAACGCCCGCGCCGCACGAGATGGACCTTGGCCGACGGCGGCGACGCCCTGCAGCGGCACGTCCCGGTGGGTGAGCCGGCTCTCCGCCGCTCCTTGTAGTGATCAAGACGCATGCCGAGGTGCACACGCCTTCATTCCCGGGCTCACCCCGGTTACTTGGCTGTCCGCCGGCGGAGGAGCGCGGCGTACAAGGTCAGCCCAGCGCCAAAGGCCACACAGACCACATGGTCGCCATCGTCCAGGACCCCATCGGTGAGGAGGTGGTCCAGTACCAACAGTACCGTCGGCGAGGAGCAGTTCCCGTGGGCGGCAAGTACGGCGCGGGTCGGGGCCAAGGCGGCATCGTCGAGCCCGAGGCCCTCGCCAACCGCGTCGATGACCCGTGGACCTCCAGGATGGATGGCCCATGCGGCCACGTCCCCGGTCGTGAGCCCGTGCGCCGCCAGAAGCTCTGCCACCAAGGGACCCACGTGGACCTCGATGGCGCTAGGGATGTCCGGCGACAGGTGCACTCGAAAGCCGTGGTCGGTGATGTCCCAGCTCAACAATTCCGCGAGCGCAGGATCGCTACGAGCGGCGACGTCGAGGATCTCCAGCCCGGGCCCGCCCGGCCTCACCGCCACCGCAGCCGCCGCATCCGAGAACAGGGCATGAGCCACCACCTGGCCGATGTCGTCACAGGATGGCTGGACGTGCAGGCTGGACAGCTCCACGCACAGCAAGACACCGGTCCGGGCCCGAGCTACCGCCGCGTCGGCGACAACCGCGAGTCCCGGGAGGGCGGCGTAGCACCCCATGTGGCCGAGCTGGACCCGTTCCAGCGAGGCCGGCATCCCCAGATCGCGGGCCACGAGCACGTCCAGCCCGGGACTGGTGTAGCCGGTGCACGACACGACGGTGAGGAGGTCCACCTCAGCGGCGTCCACGCCGGCCTCCGCCAGGCACGCCGCCACCGCCTCCTTGCTCAAGGGCAGGGCCTCGTGGCGGAAACGGCGCATGCGGGCCTCGGTCGTCCAGGCGCGAACGTCATCGAGGGGCGGCACGGCCACACCATGGCGGCTCTGGACCCCGGCACTGCGCCACAGCCGCCGGGCCAGAGGCGAGGCGTTGTCCGGGAACAGCGCCTCCCACAGGGCGTCCTGGGCAACCACGGCAGGAAAGGACGACCCCAAGCCGGCGATCACCGCCCTCACCACGGTGGTCGCTCCATGTCCGCCATCGGGTCTCCCCCCAGCGCCGTCGTACCCAGGTAATCAGCGCAGACATCGCTGCGGGGCGGCATGATCGCCCCACAGCGGGCATCTCGGAAGATGCGCTCCAGCGGCGAGCCGCGCCCCAGCGCACCCAGGCCACACGCCTCGGACAGCGTGGCGACCACGTCCATCGCCGTGTCCCCGGCGATGAGCTTGGCTTGGTAGAGGAAGCGGTTGGTCTCGGCCTCACCTGGCTGCGTGTCGACCAGCCGGGCCGCGTGGTCGACCATGAGCCGGGCGGCGTCGGTCGCCGCCTTGGCCCGGCCCAACCGGGCTCGCACCGACCCCGGAACTGAGCTGCGCGTGCCTGCCGCGTGGCGCGACTTGAGGTAGGCGACGGCCTCAGTCACAGCCGCTTGGGCCAGGCCTACGTAGACGGCGGCGTAGGAGGCGACCAACCACTGGGGCATGGCGTAGGCCATCGGCAGGGCCAAGCCTTCCACTCCGGTCAGGAGGCGTTCGCTCGGCACGATGACGTCGAGCACCAGGCTGGTGCTGACCGTTGCCCGCATGCCGAGGGGGTCCCAGCTGCCCTCGGCCTTGACGCCATCGCCGGCGGTGACCAAGAAGTAGGAGACGGTCGCCTCTGGGCCTTCAGCCTGGCGGGCCCGGGCCGCCACCAGGTAGGCGTCGAGGTGACCCGCACCCGAGCACACCGACTTGTGTCCCCGCAGCCGGTAACCGCCGTCTTCCGGTTCGTACGTGGTCTCCACCAGCGACAGTCGGGAGCCGGCCTGTCGCTCGCTGATGGCAACGCCGTACAGGGCGCCCTCCACCGCTGCCCGCAACACCTGGTCACGCACGGCGAAGAAGTCGTCTCCTGCACCGAGGGCCCGGGCCAAGTCGTCGGGAATCCCGGCCAATGCCCCGGTGACGGAAGCATGCATGTTGAACACCAGCGCCGTGGCGCCGTTGCCCTCCGCCAGCATCGCCGCCACCGCCACGTAGTCCTCGAAACCGCAGCCCAGCCCGCCCAGGCGGGTCGGCACCATCAGACCCAGCAGGCCCTCGGACCGCAGGTCGTCGATATCTGCGATCGGGAACGACGCCGTGCGGTCGTACTCCTCAGCCCTCGAGGCGAAGCGCTCGGCCAACTGCTGGGTTCGTTGGCGCACGTCCACAAGCGTCACAAGCCCTGCTTGCGTCCGACGCCCCGGTAGACGCCGGCCACAGAGCGGGTGGGCAGCATGCGCACGGTACGTCGACGCCCGAGGACGAACCGCAGGTAGTCGATGGCAGAGGGCCGGAGTCCGCCCACCCGCAGGTCGACGCCATGTCCAGCGAACAACGCCATCAGGCGGGCCGGGGCCACGAACAGATCGGGATCATGAATGCGGGGCGGGGGCCCGCCCGGGAGCCACTCGCCCACAGTCACCAGCCCAAACCGGGCTCGCCGGGTGGCGTTGATGGTGTCGAGCACCACCACGCCGCCAGGGCGGAGCACCCGGCTCACCTCCGCCACCGAGCCCTCCAGATCCGCCACGTGCTCGAAGACCTCCCCGGCGACGACGACATGGGCCACGCCGGCGGCCAGCGGTAGGGCGGCAGCGTCGGCCCGCACCGGCACGACCCCCCTTGCCCCGGCAACCACCAGAGCCGACTGGGTGATGTCTACCCCGACGTGCAGATACCCCCGCACGAACCCAGCGAGGATCCCACCACCGCAGCCGACATCTACCAGCACGTCTTGAGGCGACGACGACGGAGGTACGAGCTCTGCACGGGCCCGGGCCAGCCAATGTAAGGCGGCGAATTCCCCGTCGGGCTTCCACCACTCCCCCACGAGGTCGTCGTACTGCCCGAGATCGTTACGAGCTCGTCGAGGGCGCCGCCCGGAGCCATCTGGGCGCTTCCTCGGAAGACGGAGGGCGCGCCCTATGGGAGCTTCCGTCCTTCGAGTAGGTCCTTCAGGTTTTGCAGCGAGTGCTCGACCTCGCGCTCGTTGCGGCGCTCGACGTAGACGCGGTCGAGTGCTTCTCCGAGGAAGCCTCCGGGAAGGTCGTAGTCGATGTCGAACTCCACCTGGCTGCCGTCTCCGCTGGGTGTCACCTCCTGGCGCAATGTCATCCGCCCACCGCCCATGGCGGTGACCTCGTAGGCCAGCGACCGCGGCGGGTCGAACTCCACCACCCGCCAGTGGGTCTGCAACGGAAGCCCAGCGATGCGGAGCTGCTGGTCGAACTCCTCGCCCACGCCGCTGCAGACGTCAGGGCCGTCGTGGCTGTGGGTCACCGTCGACCACTCAGCAAGTGTCGACCAGTTCACCAACGACTCGAAGGCAACCTCTGGACTCGCGTGTATCTCGATTCCCCTCTTGATTTTGGCCATTGTGTCCTCCTTGAGCTGCCGGGACATCCTCCATCACACTTGGTGCC
>JAHWJU010000046.1 GCA_019348255.1 Actinomycetota bacterium
GAGAACCCGACGTCGTGATGCGCCCGCAGCAGGTGGAGAGCTACCTCGAGTCGACCACTGTCGACCTCATCGGCCTCGGACAGCAGGAGACCAAGGGGTACGACGAGTGCTTCGGTAACGGCCGCGTGGACGCCGTCCGAGCCGTGCTCCAACAGACGTCATACGAGGCGTTCACGACTGAGCCCTGCCCAGACTCCGACCATCCCGAGGAGTCCTCATAGCAACAGCTGATCAATCCAACTGATCAGCCGCATGCCAGCGAGGAAGAGCGGAAGGCGCCAAGAAGTGGCGCCTTGATATGGGGCTATAGTGGCGCCATGGCAGAGGTCGGAATCCGCGAGCTGCGAGATCATCTGAGCCGCTACCTCGAGCGGGTTCAGGCCGGTGAGGAGGTGGTCGTAACGGACCGGGGACGGGCCATTGCGCGGGTGCTTCCGGTAAGCGGCGAACGTGCCATCGACCGCTTGATCCGCGAAGGGCGCGTGACGCCGGCCAAGCAGAGAAGGCGGAACCGCCCAACTCCGCTCAGGACACCCGGCACCGTCTCGGACCTCGTCGCCGAACAGCGGCGTTGATCGCCTACTTCGACACTTCCGCGATCGTCCCGTTGCTCATACACGAGGCCGGTTCTGACGCGGCTGGCCAACTTTGGGATGAGGCCAGCCGGCTCGTCAGCGTGCGCCTGGCTCATGTGGAAGCCCGTGCCGCCCTGGCGCAGGCCGCCCGCACCAGCAGGATCTCTGCTCAGCACCTCGCCTCGGCGAGACGTGAGCTCCAAGGGCTGGTCCTCCAGCTCGAGTTCGTCGAGGTGGACGATGAGCTGGTTCGCCAAGCCGCCGATCTTGCCGAGTCACAAGCACTGCGGGCCTATGACGCAGTCCACCTCGCTGCCGCTCTGGAAATATTCGATCCCGATCTTGTTCTTGTGGCCGGCGGCCATGCCCTCCTCGCCGCCGCCGAGGTGTCCGGCCTCTCGGTCGCCGCGATCGGCTGAGCCGGGGGAGCGCAGGTCCGGTGAAGTGCCGGTGGGGCGGCGCGACCGGCAAGGGGCCGACCCGGACATTCTGCTCAAAGCAAAGTCAGAGGAGGTGCCGGTAGACATTTGGCAGCGGGATGCCGCTCTGGTGCCATCTCCGCCTTGAGCCAGTTGAACAGGCGGCCGTTTACACTCGACAGGCGGTGGAACCCGCTCGCGACCGCGCGGACAACGCGAGGACGAAGGAACCGGCGGCCCGCGACGCCGCGACGGCCAAGGGTGACACGACACCGGTTGCGGGTGGTGCTCGACACAACCTGCTCGCGCTCCAGCGCATGGTGGGCAACCGAGTCGTGGCACGACTCCTCCAGGCGAACGTGCAACGGGTGACCGTCGACGCCTCTACTGCCGAGACCCTGTACAACACCGAAGCCGCCAGCGGACAGGCAACGCCGGGCCATTTCTCCGTCAGCGGCAACTACGAGCTCACCCGCCAGGAGGACAACGGCGCAGCGGTGAAGGTGAAGATCCGCTTCCTGAGCCAGAGCCGGCAAACGACGCCGCCGGTCCCTCCCGCCACCACGCCCCGTGTCGGGCAGCTCGTCGGGCCCCGCACCGAGATCCCGCCGGGCGACACCCGGCGCGACTGGGCGACCCGGACCATGACCGCCGCGCTCACGAACTGGAACGGCCGCCTCACATTCGTCGGCGAAGAGGCTCCGGCCGGCGACGCCGCCGGCGTGCCGTTGCCGAAGCGGCTGCCGGTGACCTTCGAGGCCGAGCCGGTGTGGACCGAGGCCGACCCGGCGAACGCGACCGTAATCGTCCACCCGTCGTCGGTGATCGGCGGGTCCACCGGCAACCCGATCGACGCTGGCAACTTCTACGAGCAGCGGAACGCCAAGCAGTACCCGGCCGAGGAAAACGTCATCTACGCGCACGAGTACGGGCACCTGCTGGGTATCCCCGACGAGTACAGCCAGAGCAACCGGCAGATGCACCTCCTGCTGCACCAGGCATCGCCTACGGGCGCCGACACGGCAATGACCGCGCTCGACCGGGCGACGGTGGAGCGGATGGTGCTGGCGGCGGTGTCGAGGCCGCTCTACGCCCAGCTCACTGCGGCCATGCCCGCGGTGGTTGCCGCGTTCCGGGCCGCCCAGCCGAAGGTGACCCAGAAGATGACCGACGCGCTGCGCGCAGGAGTCCGCGACGACGCCGTCGTCGCCGCCCTGAGGACGCGCCTCGAACAGTCGAGTGCCGACGCGCTCCACCCGAGCGTGCCCCGCGTAGCCGCCTTCCAGACCTCGACGAACTTCAGCCCGCGAGGGCGGGCGGTGCAGACGGTCGGGGCCCAATTTGCGGGCCCGGCACTGACCAGCCGGATCGCGGACGCCTACTGGACGGCCCTCCAGGCGCCGCACCAGCAGAACGTGGCCGTCGAGGGGCTGGGCGACGTCCGAATCAACCCGTCGACCTCGGTGTACGGCCTCGGCCAGGGTACTGGTCCGGTGGCCGCGCCCGCCGCCGGCCTCGCCAACACCGCGGTCTCGGGCGCGGCCTCGACACCGGCAGCGGCAATACCGAGGGTCGCTCCCCCCGCCAGTCTCGTCGGCCAGTTGCGCGCCCTTCCCGCCACGTGGGGCGCAGCCGGTTCGGCGGTCGAATCGGCAATCACCCCCGAGGCCATCACGTCGCGGCTCACCGCCAACCTCGAGGCCGCCAACCTCGCCGCGCTCATCGCTCCAGTGATCCCGGGGATCGTGACCCAGCCCCGCGTCCAGCAGGTCGGTGCGCTCTACCGCCGGGCCCTGCAGATCGTGTCCGACCTCACGACCGCAGCCGGCAAGGACATCATCAACCAGCTGCTGTCCACGCAGATCGCCCCGATCCTGGAATCGAGCGTGACGACGTTCCAATCGTCGATCCACGCCGAGGTGGAGCGCCTGATGAACACCCCGGCGGGGACGCTTGCCGCGTCGACCACGCCCGACCCCAACATGGCGGCGATGGTGGCAGGGATGAAAGCGAGGCTCGACGCGGCCAAGGCGGCGACGGCGTCGAGCAACAGCCGCGACCCGCTGGGCGCCAGTGAGGCCGCACCGGACCAGGACGTCACCTACAGCTACCAGGGGTTGATGGGCTCCAACACCACGACGGCAATGCGGCCCGACCAGTTCGGCCCGATGGTCCGTCAGTTCAACGACCACTTCAAGAAGCCGCTCGAGCGCGACTTCACCGCGGAGACGCGCTGAGTGGAGCGGCTGGCAACGGTCCGCTGGCGCACGCCGCCGCCCACCTCTGTCGACGAGGAGCTGGCGGTCTACGACGACGGCACCGCATGGCTGGTGGTTCGCCGCGGTGCAACTGACACCGCCGCCATCGGGACGTTCGTCACCGACGTCTCCGCCCAGGAACGCGACGCCCTGGCCACCGGCAACTGGACGATCGACCTGCTCCACCCCCCGACCGCCGAGCCCGAGGCCGGAGTCACTCGCGTGGCGTCGGAGATCGGCCAGCGGTGCCGTAGCACCCCACGCGCGGTCGCCCGGTTCTACGCTCGTGGCGCCCCGGGCACGGGAGCTGGTTCGTCCACGGTGGTGCTGGCGGTCGTCGGCGAGGGCGCGGCGCCGGTGGTGCTCGAGCTCGACCCGGCGGCGATGGTGGCGCACTTCAGCGGCGGTGGCTCGCTGTCGTGGGTCGAGGTGCCCGAGCCCTCGACCGGGTTCGTGACGCCGGACGCGCAGGGGCTCGGCGGCCTCTACGGCCGCGCCGCGGTTGCGCCCGGCCAGATGGGCGCTCTCAAGGTCGCGGTCGAGCCGCCGGCCGGGACCGACGAGGTGTCCGTCCAGGTCAGCGGCTGGCTGGTCGAGGCGCTACCGGACGCCCCGGAGCGCCAGCGGTTCGAGGCGCGGACGGAGCCGGCGCCCCTCGGCTGACCGGCACTGGCCGATCCGTGGCGGAAGCAGGAAGGCCGCCGCTGCTGCCTCGTTGTCAGTCTCTCCGGCCCATGCCGGCCTCGCGTGCTTTCGATGGCATGGGGGCGACTGCGACCTGCAGCTTGGTGAAAATGTTGCTGACGTGGTTGCGGACGGTCTTTTCGTTGATGCTCAGTCTGCGCCCGATGGCGTGATTGTCGTTGTGCGATGGGTTGCCCAAGGATCACCTCGCCATGGGCGACGGCGCGCACGGCTCGGGGGGCGGTGGTGCGCCACGACGGCGACAGCCTCGGTCACCGTTCCTGCTTGGGCCACAGGCGGTATCTCCAGCAGACCGGCAGGTCCTCTCACACGCCTTCACCGATGAGCACCGCCGTCCCACTGACCTCAATGCCACCATCGTCTGCTGGAATGGTCACCATCAGGCTCGACGGGCGCCCCATGTGGTGTCCCTGCAGGATCTCGAAACTAGCCGGTGCCTTCATGTGCCCCTCGTGTCTCAGGTAGGCGCCGAAGGCGGCGGCCGCGGCGCCGGTGGCGGGATCCTCGATGACGCCACCCACCGGAAAGGCGTTGCGAGCGTGGAACAGGGCCGCCTCCTGCTGCCACATCACGGCCACTGTGGTGAGGCCCCCAGCGACCATCACCGCCCGCAAGCCCTCGAAGTCGTAGGAGAAGCGGTCCAGCACCTCGCGCGAGACGACCGGGAGAATCAGGTGACGCTCTCCGGCATACGCCACCGCTGGACGGAAGCGGGGGTCCAGGTCGGTCGGTGCGAGCGACATGGCGTCGAGGGCAGGCTCGAGGAGGCGTCGCTCGGCCCCGGCAACGGCGGGGTCGACGGAGGTCAACGTGGCGATCGTTCGGTCACCCTCCCGCGCGGTGGCCAAAGGTACCGGGCCGGCCACCGTGTCGAGCATGTAGGAGCCAAGCCCCATCAACTCGGCCAGGACCACCCCACTCGCGATCGTGGCATGACCGCAGAACAGAACCTCCACCAAAGGGGAGAAGTACCGCACGCGCCACCGACGGTCGTGACCCGTCACCGGGACCAGGAAGGCGGTCTCTGAATATCCCACGGCGGCCGCGATGCGGTGCATGAGGTCGTCGCTCAGTCCTTCGTCGGTAATCACGACCCCGGCCGGGTTCCCGGCAGCCGGGTCTTCGGAGAACGCGGCAAGTCGGTGAACGACCACGCCGAAGCGGTTCAGCTCCGAGCTGCTCGTCACCGGGCCGAGAGTCGACAGCGGACGCCGGCACAGGGCGGTTCACCCACGGCACTCCACGCGACGAGCAACCGGCCTCGGAAGCTACGGCTCCACCACCTGCGGGCTCCACCACCCGCCGACCGGTCCATCGTCACCGCGCCGAGCCTAGGTGGTGCAACATCATCAACCCCTTCCGAGCTGCTCCGCGCCCGCCGACCACGCCACACCAGCGACAATGAGAAGGAGGGGGTGGACATGCCCACCAACATCAACGACAAGCTCATCTCCTGGGCCAGCGACATCGACCCCGGGACCATCCGCCAGGCCGAGAAGACGGCCCGGCTGCCCATCGTGGAGGGCCACGTCGCCCTCATGCCCGACGCCCACGTCGGCATCGGCGCCACCGTCGGCTCGGTGATCCCGACCCGCAACGCGGTGATCCCTTCGGCCGTCGGCGTCGACATCGGCTGCGGCATGATCGCGGCGGAGCTCGACGTAACCGACCACCAGCTGCCGGACTCGCTCGAGCCCCTTCTGGGCCGGGTCGAGCGCGCCATCCCCGCCGGCGTGGGCAAGGGCCACGACGACGTCGCCCGCAAGGCCGACGCGTGGCTGTCGGCCCACCGGCCGGCCACCGAGCTGAGCACCGATCGCTCGGTCAAGGCGGCCAAGCAGTTCGGCACGCTGGGCTCGGGCAACCACTTCTTCGAGCTCTGCTTGGACGAGCGGGGCCGGGTGTGGGTGGTGCTGCACTCGGGCAGCCGGGGCATCGGCAACCAACTGGCCCAGGCTCACATCGCCAAGGCCCGCCGGCTGGCCAAGGACCTTGAGCTGCGCTTGGAGGACCCGGACCTGGCCTGGTTCGTGGAGGGCACGCCTGAATTCGGCGCCTACATCGCCGACATGCTCTGGGCCCAGGACTACGCCGCTGCCAACCGGGCCCAGATGATGGACAACGCCATGCGCGAGGTGTTCGGGTTCCTGGGCTTCGGTCGGGAGACCCGACGCATCAACTGCCACCACAACTTCACCTCCCGCGAGCTCCACAACGGCCAGCAGCTGTGGATCACCCGCAAGGGCGCCATCAAGGCCGACCTCGGCGACCTGGGGGTCATCCCCGGCTCCATGGGCACCCGCAGCTACATCGTGGCCGGCAAGGGCAACGCGGCGAGTTGGACGTCGTGCTCCCACGGGGCCGGCCGGCGCCACAGCCGCACCCAGGCGAAGAAGCTGTTCACCAAGGCCGACCTGGCCGAACAGATGGCCGGCAAGGTGTGGCTGGCCAAGCGGGCCGAGTCCCTGGTGGACGAGATCCCCTCGGCCTACAAGGACATCGACCAGGTCATGGCCGACCAGTCGGACCTGGTGGAGGTCCGTCACACGCTGCGCCAGGTCCTCAACTACAAGGGGACCTGAGCCAGCACCGCTGCGTTCTCAAGGAACCCAACCGGTAGAGGCAGGGGGTCGAGAGGTGCGAGCTTTAGTTGACGCCGGGCAGGGTTCCTGCGGAAAGGGGCGTCGAGTGCCGACGCCAGATACGCCAACCTCCTGGGCTCCTTCGCCACACGTCGGAGATGACGAAGATCCCGCTTCGGTCCACGCCCAGAACCGTCGCCTTCATGCGGACGCGATGCGCGACGGCTGCCCCGTCGCCATCCTGGTCCACGACCTGCTCCTCAACCACGTACTCGTGGATGACATAGTCCTCCAACACCTCCAGCCATCGGTGCCGAGGCATAACGGCTCGAGCCGGCGCAACCAGCACGAGCGCATAGTCGTCATCGAGAACCCGCTCTGCGGCCGACAGGTCGCGGTCTTCGATGCAGCGCTGGAACTCGGCCATTGCCCGTGCGAGTTCGTCGTCCATCTGCAACATCATCGCGTGCCGTTCTCGGCGGTGTCTCGAGGATCCCCGCCAGGTTGAGCCGGCTACTCCGGCGCCTCGGCCACCAGGCGACGTAGCTCCTCGCGCACGATCTCTCGCACCCGGTCCTCGGTGAGCTCAGGGGCCGGGGCCGCCCTTGCCCGCCGCCCCCGCGCCGGCGCCGGCCGAGCGGCGGTGGAGGCCGGCCCGAACCACCGTCCGGAGCCCGCCGGCGCAGCGGCCGGCGTTGGGGAGTCGGTCATGGGCAGAGTCCCCGGCCCGGCCACCAGCTCCTCGGCGCGGGCCAGCAGCTCGTGGGGCCGCATCTCCAGTGCCCGGGAGATGGCGTCCAACGCCTTCGACGACGGGCTCTTCAGGCCCTTCTCCAGCTCGGCCACATAGGGATAGGACAGCCCCGAACGGTCGCGCAGGTCGTTGCGCGACAGGCCCAGCTCGACCCGACGGATGGTGATGGCCTTGCCCAGCGCCCGGGCCTCCTCCTCCGGTTCCTCCGTGGCCATGTTATGCTGTGAGCAGAACCACGCTGCTACCGGACGGCCTTGTCACACCGGCAGCGTACCTGTTGGGGCACAGCACAGAGAGGAACACCCATGGTCGATGCACGGCGGGAGCAGTCGTACAAGGCGGGAGCGAGGGTGGCCCGCGAGCGGATGGCCAGGGAGGCGCCCGATCAGGCCGAGGCGCTGGCCGCCGTGGAGGAGTCCGACATCGTGGTCGTCGAGGGGTGCTACGACCACGTCGAGGTGGTGCTGGCTGCCCTCGGGCTCCCCCACCAGAAGGTGGATGCCGATGGCCTGCGCCGCCTCACCCTGCGCCCCGAGCAGCTGGTGGTGGTGAACTGCCCCGGCCAGGTCGACGCCCGCTCGATCGTGCAGATCCGGGAGTTCGTGGCCGCCGGCGGCAGCCTGTTCACCACGGACTGGGCCCTGCGCCACGTGATCGAGCCCGCCTTCCCCGGCGTGTTGGCCTTCAACGACCGGCCCACCGCCGATGCCGTGGTGCGGATCGAGGTCCTCGACGGTGACAACCGCTTCCTCCAGGGCGTCATGGACCCCGGCGACGACCCGCAGTGGTGGCTCGAAGGGTCGTCCTACCCGATCCGCATCCTCGATGCCGAGCCGGTGAAGGTGCTCATCACCAGCCGCCAGCTGGGCGAGCAGTGGGGTGAGGCCCCCGTCGCCGTGGTGTTCAGCCACGGCCAGGGCGAGGTCTTCCACATGATTAGCCACTACTACCTGCAGCGGACCGAGCTGCGCAACGCCCGCCACCGCTCGGCCGCCACCGCCTATGCCGCCGAGAAGGGCGTGGCCGCCGGCGCCGACCTCGAAGGGCTGACCGTGGGCGACGTGGAGTCGGCCGCCGGCTCGGCCCGGCTGTTCGCCAACATCGTGGCCGACAAGAAGAGGCGGGGAGGCACCCTATGACCGCCCTCGACCTCAACATCGAGGTGGGCCACCCCCTCGTGCGCGGCGGCCTCGCCCTCTACCCCTTGTTCGGCGACGGGCCGGTGGCGCCCGACTACGTGCCGGGACCCGTCGCCTCGCGGGCCGGGTCACTGGGTGTCTCGGAGCGGGCCGCCGGCCCGACCGTGCCCGAGCTGGCGGTCACCAACGCCGGCCTGCTGCCCCTGCTGTTGGTCGAGGGTGAGAACCTCCTGGGCGCATGGCAGAACCGCACGCTCAACGTTTCGGTCCTGCTGGCCGCCGGTGCCGACGCCTCCGTCCCCGTCTCCTGCGTGGAGCGGGGACGCTGGGGCGGCTCCCCGGAGGGGGCACGGCCGGCGCCGGCCATGGCCCCCGCCGCCCTGCGGGGTCGCAAGCAGCGCGCCGTGGCCGACGGCGTCCTCGCCGGCTCCGCCTCACGGCGGGCCGACCAGGGAGACGTGTGGGAGGCGGTGAGCGAGTACGCCACCCGCCTCGGCGCCGCCGCACCCACCGAGGCCCTGGCCGACGTACAGCAGACCCGCCAGGCCGACGTCGGCCACATGGTCGCCGGCACGGCCCCCTTGCCCAAGCAGCGCGGCGTGGCCGTGGCAATCGGCGGACACGTCCGCTCGGTCGACCTCTTCGACCGAGCGGCCACCCTCGCCGCCTACTGGGACTCCCTCGTCGCCGGCGCCGCTCTCGACGCCGTCGACATGACCGCCGCGGTGGCGCCGCCGGGGAGGCGGGCAGTGGTGCAGGCCTTCGCCGATCTACGCACGGCCCGCACCCGGCGGCTCGCCGGTATCGGCCTTGGTGACGAGATCCACGCCGCCGGCGCCAGGGTCACCGCCGGCGCCCTGGTCTGGGACGACGTCTGCGTCCACCTGGCGCTGCACCTGGCGGCGTGATCGTCGACATCCCCTCGAACGTCAGCCGGCGGGCGCGAGAAGGTTCACCGTCATGACGTTCTCGGCGGATCATGAGCCGAAGCACGCCACCGCAGCCGACCAGTGCCTACGCTCCGATCGTGTTCCGCTTCGATGCTGAGGTGTGGCTGTACGCCGATGATGGCGGCTGGCACTTCCTGACGGTCCCCGCTGAGCTCTCCGAGGAAATCGAAGTACGCACGTCCTGCCAGCGGCGGGGCTTCGGGTCTGTGCGGGTTCGGGTGACCATCGGCGTCACGAGCTGGACGACATCGGTGTTCCCGGACAAGAAGCGTGGCGCCTACGTCCTCCCGGTCAAGAAGGACGTCCGCCGGGCGGAGGACTTCGCCGCCGGCGATCGGGTCGATGTCACCCTCGAGCTGCTCGACGCGTGAGCCCGGAGCCGCCGCGGACCGCACCCATCACCGCCATCGCCCTCACCGCCGGCACCATTGGGGCGATCCAGCCCAAGATCAACGCCGTCCTCGCTGAACGCGTTGCCAGCGCCGGACTCGCCGCGCTCGTCAACTTCGGTGCCGCCTTCGCCTGCGTCTTGGTCATGCTCGCAGTGCGGCCCCAGACCCGCCGGCGCCTCGTCGACATCCGGGCATGGCCCGTCCCCCGTTGGACCTTCCTAGCTGGACTCGGCGGCGTCCTCATCGTCCTCTCCGGCGCGCTCGCCGTCGGGACGATCGGCGTGGCCATCTTCTCCGTCGCATTCTTCGGGGGCAAGATCACCAATGGTCTCGTGGTCGACCGCCTCGGCATCGGCTCCGGCGGGATGAGGCCCACCGCTCCGGCGCGGGTCCAGGCGGCCGTACTCGCCATCGCCGCCGTCGCCGTTTCCCAGCTCGGACGGCCCGTCGGCGAGTTCGCCCTGTTGCTTGTCCTCCTCGTGGTGGCCGCCGGCGCCTTGTCGGCCTTCCAGTCCGCCTGCAACGGGAGAATCGCTTCCGCCGTCGGCGATCCATTCGCCCCCACCGCCGTCAACGTCACAGTGGCCCTCGCCGCGCTCACCACGGGAGTCGCGGTCTACGCGGCCTCGGGACGCCTCGACGCCCCCGACTGGCCCACCGAACCATGGCTCTACCTCGGCGGGCTTCTCGGCTTCTCCATCGTCTTGTCGCTCACGATCGCCTCGGCCGCGCTGGGCGTACTGCGGGCGACGGTCGCCATGCTCGCCGCCCAACTCACCGCCGCCTTCCTCGTGGACTGGGTCGTACAGAGCCGGGCGCCGACGCCCGGAGTGCTTGCCGGCGCCGCCCTGATCGTCGTCGCCGTCGTGTTGATCGGGCGCGGCCAAGCGGCCTGACAGCGGGGGAGGGCGCGTCACAGCGCCGGCGTACCTTCCGTTAGAACGCATCAAGCGCCTGAGAGACCTGGCTCGTCGAAGGCGCAGCAACGGGCCACACAGGTGCGGTGCTCCCGCGAGGCGCGATGAACAAGACATGGCCTCTGGGACCGAACTCGACCAGTGGCTCGGCGACGAGGACAGCTTCGTCAACCGGCGAGTATGCGTGCTTGTGCGTAGAAGTCCGCGGGCATCGGATGATCGAGCCGCCACGTGATCGCGATTGGGCGGCTCCCGGTGTGCGAGACATACGAGGCAGGCCCCAGGAACACGTACGGCCGGGCGCCGATCTCGTCGTCGCTCGTCTGGCGGGCGAAGAGGAAGACGTGAGTCCCACTCTCCCGATGCGTCAGGTACCGGCGCCCGGTAGGCGAGGTGTCCGAGGTAGTGCTCTGGCTCTCCCAGTGCACCAGGTCGGGCGCCATGGCGTAGTCCTTGTACATCGTCGTCGGCGAGTAGTCGGCCTCCGCCTTCTGCAACGTGAAGGTGAAGACGTCGGTCCGCAGCGGCTCAACGAAACGGACGCCCTGCATATCGCTGGAGGGCGTCCGCGCCAAGGTCGCGTGCCCCATGCCGGCGAGGAGCTCCTCCCGGCTGTAGCTGGCGTGCACCCATAGCGGCACGTCAACGAATTCCGGCACCAGGGGCACAGGCAAGTGGCGGATGGCATCGATGGCCAGATCCAGGAGCTCGACAGCCTCGGCGCAAAGGGCTGGGTGCTCCCAGAGTCGCTCCAGGCCTGCGCGGATGGAGGCGAAGCCGCCACCCGAAGGCCAGAGGGAGAAGAACAGCATGTCCGCCAGGCGCTTCTGACGTGGCGGCGCGGTGTCCAGATCCGGCGGACCTTCAGCAGACAGCCAACGGCGCCACGTCTCCCCGCGCTCCTTGTCATCAACCCGGGCGAAGCGGTGCGCCCGCTTGAGCAGGGCCTCGTCGTCGGGCCCGGCTGCCGCCGTGGGCAACCCAGCAGCACGACGCAACCGGGTCCAGCTCCCTCCGGCCCGGTAGACGTCGACCAGCTCTCGCCCACTCTCCGCCAGGTAGGTGGCGAGGTCCACGTCGCCGTACGACTGCACATCAGAGACGAGCTGCCTGGTGTTCAGCCGCAGTTGCTGGCGAACGTTGTCGAGCACGATGCGCGTTGCCACCCGGTCGAGCTCCATGGAGCAGCCGCTGGGCAGGAATGGGAATCCCTCTTGGATCTGGTGCTCCAGTCCCCTTCGCGACGCCCCGGTCAACGCCCTGTAGCGGACATCGAAGCGGAAACGGCGGTGCTGGTTGCCGATGAAGTCCAAGACGGTGAGGCACGCTTTGTCCGGCGCGTTACGAAGCCCCCGACCGAGTTGCTGGAGAAACACCGTGGCGCTCTCGGTAGGTCGGAGGAACAGAACCGTGTCGATGTCGGAGACGTCGAGGCCCTCATTGAACACGTCGACGGAGAAGATGGCCCGCAGGTCGCCGTTCGCCAGCTGACGCCGACTGTCCTGACGCTGATGCATCGGGGTGTCGGCATCTACGGCGGCGGCAGGCAGGCCGGCCTCGTTGAAGACCCGGGTCATGTACGCAGCGTGCGCCTTGGAGACACAGAAGCCGAGAGCCCGCATCCGGCGGGCGTCAGGCAACTTCTCGGCCACCTGCCGAAGCACCAGACGCGCCCGGGCATCATTCCCGGTGAAGATCCTCTCGAGATGCGCCTGGTCGTAGCCGCCTCGCCGCCACTCGACCCTGGCCAGGTCGGTACCGTCCGCAATCCCGAAGTAATGGAACGGACACAGCAGCTCGCGTTCCAGTGCCTCCCAGAGACGAAGCTCGGCGGCGATGTGTCCACCGAACCAACGAGTCACGTCCTGTCCGTCGGCTCGCTCCGGAGTAGCGGTGAGCCCCAGGAGCACCTTCGGCTGCACATGCTCGAGAAGTCGTTGGTAGGTGGCGGCTTCGGCATGGTGGAACTCATCGACGATGACGACATCGAAGTGGTCCGGTGGGATGCGGTCGATGCCGCCGGCGGTCAGTGACTGGATGGACGCGAACACGTGACGCCACCGGTCGGGACGCTCCCCCGCGACGTAGAGCTCACCGAAGCTGGGGTCACCCAGCACCTGGGCGAATACGGCCAGGCTCTGGTCGAGGATCTCCTTGCGGTGGGCCACGAAGAGCAGGGAGGGATTGCCGCCCAGTGGCACTCGCAGCCGCTTGTAGTCCATGGCAGCGATGACCGTCTTGCCTGTGCCGGTGGCCGCCACTACCAGGTTGTGCCAGCGGTCGTGAACCTGGCGCTCCGCCTCCAACTGGTCAAGAATCTCCTGCTGGTAGCTGAATGGACGCACCTCCAGGCCGGAGAGACGCAGCGGCTCCCGCCGGAAGGCACTGCCGAGCGCCTGGTCGAGGCGGTCACCGTCGCGTTCGGGTTCATAGGACTCGAACGACGGGTCCTGCCAGTAGGAGTCGAAGGTGGCCGCGAACTTGTCGAGCACGGCTGCGTTCTCCGTGCGCGACAGCCGCACGTTCCACTCCAGGCCGTCGATCAATGCCGCCCTGGAGAGGTTGGAGGAACCGACATAGGCCGTGTCCATGCCGCTGTTGCGGCGGAACAGCCATGCCTTGGCATGCAGGCGGGTGCGTTGGGTCTCGTAGCTGACCTTGACCTGCGCGCCGAGACGGACCAACTCGTCGACCGCCCGGCGCTCCGTGGCTCCCACGTACGTCGTGGTGATGACCCTCATCTGGACACCCCGTCTGCCGAGCTCCTCGATCTGCTCGACGAGGAGCCGCAGCCCGTACCACTTCACAAACGCGCACAGCAGGTCGACGTGGTCAGCAGAGGTGAGTTCCGCGCTGATCTCGTGGGCCAGGGAGGGCTCGCCGCGAGCGTTGATCAGCAGGTCGGTGCGCCCGAGAGGCACCTGGGGCCGCAGATATCGGATCCCCGCTGTCGGCGGAGGCGTGACCTCGTGGAGCTCCACGGGACCGGACCCCACATGGTCGAGACCGTCTCTGCTCGCCGGCACCAGTTCCGCCGCCAGATCAAGGAGCTGGTTGGTGACCTCCACCCGGTGCTCGTCGCCCACGAGATCGAGCAACGCCTCGACGCTCCGCCCCACGTGGCGAGCCAGAACCTCGGCGGTTACCCCCCTGTCGACCCGCCGCGTGACGAATTCCGCGCCGGCCATCCCGGCCAAGCGCCGGTGCAGCGCTTCCGTGACCAGCTCCTGGTACAGCCCGGGCGGAAGCTCCTCCACGGACGGGCAGCCTCCCACAACGCTACAACTGCTGGTCTGTGCAGAGACCTACGGTGAGGAGCGTGGTCAGCTCGGACGAGTGGCTGGAGCGCATCGCCGGCATCCGGCAGTGGGCTCGGCGGGGCGAAAGGGCTCCGCACAAGCCGCTCCTGCTCCTGTACGCCATGGGCCGCCTCCAGCGCACTGGCTCGACCGAGATGACCTACGTCGAGGCTGAGCCCGTCCTCGCCGAGTTGCTTCGCGACTTCGGGCCACCCGGGCGCAGCTCTTCACCCGCGTACCCGTTCCACCATCTCCAGACGGACGGACTCTGGACCGTCACGTCGCCGGGGGGCGGGGATCTGGGGAGCAGCTCCAGCCAGCTTCGGCGTGCATGTGCCGTCGGCCGCTTGTCGCCTGACCTCGAGACCGCCCTACGCACTGATGCCCGCCTGCTGGTCCTGTCAGCAAGGTTCCTGCTGGACGCCAACTTCCCGGACTCCCTGCACCCGGACATCTGCAGCCTGGTAGGGCTGGACCTGGAGGCGGTTGAGGTGCAGGCCGTCCGAGAGCGGGCTGCGTCACTGCGCCGACGAGATCCCCAGTTCCGGGACGCCGTTCTGGTTGCCTACGAGTACCGCTGTGCCATGTGCGGCTACGACGGCCGGCTCGGGACAGAAGCGGTCGGACTCGATGCCGCCCACGTGCGCTGGTGGGCCTTCGAAGGACCCGACACCGTAGACAACGCCCTCTGCCTGTGCTCGTTCCATCACAAGCTGCTCGACCGGGGCGTGGTCGGCATCGGTGACGACCACACTGTCGACGTGTCAGCCCGATTCGTGGGGCGCGGCCGCGCTGCCGAGGTATTCGTTCACGAACTCCTGGGCAAGCCGCTCCACGAGCCACAGCGGGGACACGCGTTACCCGCCCTCGATCACGTTCACTGGCACCGTGGCCAGGTCTTCTCGGCCCCTGCTCGTAAGTCCGCCTAGAGCCAGTGGCCGGCTGGGACGTTGTCCCTCTACAAGGGCCACGACGGGTGGCGACGCCGGCGGAGCACCTTTCGCCAGGTCATTGATCGCTTTGGTGCTCGCTACCGAAGTTTCTCCTTGACCATCGAACGCGTGTTTGGATATAGTTGTTGGCGGACCGCTGCGGCGGCTCGTGCAGGACACCTCGAGTAGCCGGGTGAGACGGCTCTCCTCCAAGTCAGCTGTGGTGCGTCCTCCGTTATCGGAGCGGGCGGCCGGGTGCTTCGTGGAGGGAGGTGATCTCGGTGAGCGTGTCGGTGATCTCTGCGGCGGTGACCTTCCGGAAGTTGGTCCGCAATGTCGACGTCGACCTGTTCTCGGGTGGCGACTGCGCCGAGGTGGCCGAGGAACTGGCCCGGGTGGAGAAGACGTGCGCCGCCGTACGGGCCATGGCCGCGGCCCGGGCGGCGGATTGCGGAGCCCACCGTGGGCGGGGTTTCGGCGACGCCGACGACTGGATGGCCGGCATCACCGGTTCTAGCCGTCAACAGGCGAAGTCGGAGCGCGAGACGGGCGAGCGACTGGGCGACTGCCCCGAGACCAAGGATGCCGCGCTCGAAGGCGACCTGTCCCTCGGCCAGGCTGGCGAGATCACCAAGACCGAGAAGGAGAAGCCCGGTTCGGAGGGCGATCTCGTGCGCAAGGCCAAGACGTCGACCCGTCAACAACTGGCCGACGCCTGTCGTAAGCGCCGCCAGGAAGGGGCCGACCGCGATGAGCTGGCGCGAAAGCAGCGGTCGCTGCGTTCTCTGCGCACGTGGACCGACGGCGACGGCATGGTGTGCGGGCAGTTCCGACTGGAGCCTGTGGTGGGTGTACCTCTGATGAAGAGGGTCCAGGACGAGGCCGACCGCCTCCACCGCGAGGCCCGCCGGAGCGGGTCAACTGAACCGTGGGCGGCCCATGCCGCCGACGCTCTCGCCAACTTGCTCGGGGCCGGTTTCGGTGGCGAGGGCGGGGTTGGTGCGGGCGCCGGCGAGGCTGGCGCCGGCGAGGCTGGTAGTGGCGCTGGTGGAGGCGGTTCCGTGGCCACCAAGAGGGCGAGTAAGACGAGGGCCGATGTGGTCTTCGTCGTCGACCTGCGGACCTACCGGCACGGCCAACACGACGAGACGGTGTGCCACGTCATGGGTGGCGGTCCGGTGGCGCCGGATGTGGTGCGGGAGATGGCCAAGGACGCCTTTTTGAAGGTCGTGTTCCACGACGGCGTGAACATCCAGACAGTCACCCACCTGGGTCGTTACATCCCGGCTGAGCTGCGCACCGCTCTCGAGCTTGGTGATGCCCCTGGGTTCGAGGGGATCGCCTGCTCTGGATGTGGACGCAAGTTCCACCTGCAGTGGGATCACATCGAACCGGTGTGCGCCGGCGGTGTCACCAGCTATGCCAACGAAGATCCCAAGTGCTGGGACTGCCATGCGAAGAAGTGCGAGCAGGAGCGGGCGGCGGGCCTCTACGAGCGAAGACGCTCGCGGGCGCCCGATGGGCCGCGGCCATCACCGGAGGAGAGTCTGTCGTGACCGCTCGGTAATGGCACAGAACCAGGTCTCCGGCTCGGCCGGCGGGGCTCGACGTTGCCGACTTCCTCACCCCGAAGGAGCCAGCCGGGGGGCGGTGGAAGCGGCCTCTACACGACTAGGCCCGGTACCTCGAACTCGACGAGCGCGTCCTCGAACCGAAGGGCAAGGCAGATCTGGATCTTGGACGACCGGTGGATGAGCGTTGCGCCAGACGGCGGGCCATCCGCTCGACGTCGGGGTACCAGTTGGCGCTGGGATGGCGGGCCTTGGCCGCCTCCCTATCCTGGTCTTGGGCAGGGTTCATCCGGCCAGGGGGAGCTCGGCCAGGCCGGCGTAGCGGGGCTCGTGCTCGATCAGGTGGCGGAGGCGGTCCCTGGTGCGCTTGACCACCTGGCGCACGGCCGGCGGGGTCATCCCGAAGCGGTGGCCGGTGGTGTTGGCGGGGGAGGGATCGCCCAGGCTGGCCTGCAGCCGGTAGGCCAGGAGTATCTGCTGGTTGCGCTCGGTGGTCACCGCGGCCAGGGCCTGGACCAGCAGATCCGCCACCGGCCACTCGTGGGCCAGTCGCAGGAGCAACTCGAGCTCCTCGGGGTCGTCTCCCGGCACCGCGGGCGCGGACTCGGGCAGTTCGAGCACGGCCTCGTCCAGCTCGACGCTCCACTGGCCCAGGAAGTCGCTGGCCAGCCGCCGCAGTCGCCGCTCGGCCCACACCAGGGCAGCGCTCCGCCGTCGGGACGCCACGACTGCGCCACGTCCGCCAGCTCCATACCGGGGCCGGAACGGGTCTCTCCCAGTAGGACCCCCCGCTGTGCGCCACGATCATCTTGATCGCGGCCCGGTCCAACTCGAGCCGGACCCGGGCTAGCCGCCGGCCATGGCTCCGATCACGTAGAAG
>JAHWJU010000158.1 GCA_019348255.1 Actinomycetota bacterium
CCTGTCGGCTGCGCCGCTCCCGGCCGGGGCGTGGGTGGGTCGCACACCTACCCCAAGGTGGTGGCCACGGCTTCGGCCAGGGAAGCGACCCGCCGGAGCCGCAGGCCGGGCGGTCCGTCGGGGGCCGACGCCGGCACGACCGCCTCGCTGAAGCCCAGCCGGGCCGCCTCGGCCAGGCGACGGGGCGTATGGGAGACCTGCCGCAGCTCGCCGGCCAGGCCCACCTCGCCGCAGGCCACGAGGCCAGGGGCGATGGGCACATCAGCCGCCGCCGACGCCAGGGCCAGTGCCACGCCCAGGTCGGCCCCCGGCTCGGTTATGCGCACGCCCCCGACCGCCGACGCGTACACGTCGAGCTTGCCGAACGCCACGCCGGCCCGGCGCGACAGCACGGCCAGCAGCAGCGACAGCCGGCCCGGATCGAGCCCCTGGGCCGACCGCCGGGGCATCGCCAGCTCGCTCGTGCTGACCAGCGCCTGCACCTCGACCAGCAGCGGTCTGTGCCCCTCCATCGTCGGCACGACCGTCGAGCCGGCCACGCCGGTGGTGCGGTCTCCGAGCAGCAGCCGGCTCGGGTCTGCCACCCCCACCAGGCCGGACCCCGCCATCTCGAAGAGGCCCAGCTCGCCGGTCGAAGCGAACCGGTGCTTGGTGGATCGCAGGAGGCGCAGAGCGTGGTGCCGGTCACCTTCGAAGGACAACACCGTGTCGACGAGGTGCTCGAGCACCCGGGGACCGGCGAGGGAGCCGTCCTTGGTCACATGCCCGACCAGCACGGTGGCCATGGCGGCGGACTTGGCCGCCTTCACGAACTGCGACGCGCACTCCCGCACCTGGGCCACGGAGCCGGGGGTCGAGCCGACGGCGGGATCGTGCACCGTCTGGATGGAATCGACCACCAGGACATCCGGCCCGGTCTCCTCGACCGCCTGCAGTATCGAGGTCAGGTCGGTCTCCGACAGCAGCAGGACCCGCGGGTGCAGCGTGCCGAGCCGCTCGGCCCGAAGCCGGACCTGCTGCTTGCTCTCCTCCGCCGAGACCAACAGACAGCGCGCACCGGCCGAGGCCAGGCACCCGGCCGCCTGCAACAGCAGAGTCGACTTGCCGATGCCGGGCTCGCCCCCGAGCAGCGTCACCGAGCCGGGCACGAGTCCTCCGCCCAGCACCCGGTCGAGCTCGCCCACCCCCGTCGGCCGCGGCGCCCACTCGTGGGCGTCGACTTCCAGGATGGGGACGGGGCGGTCGGCGCTCCTTGCGCCGGCCACAGCCGGCCGAGCCGGCTCGACCTCCTCGATCAGGGAGTTCCACTCACCACAGGACGAGCACCTTCCCGCCCACTGCGGCGACGCAGCCCCACAGTCGGTGCAACGGTGGAGGGTGCGGATCCGAGACATGGTCCCAGCGTAGGAACCAGGTGCGACACAGCATTCTGGGGATGCCCACGCACCTGAGCGGTGCGCGGACATCCCCAGAACGAAAAGCTCAGGTGGTGCCGGTCAGGCGACGGTCACGGCCGTGAGCACCAGGGTCCCGTCGCCGGGGGTGCCGAGAAGCGTGGCCTTGCCCTGGACGTTGCCGAAGTCGGTGGTGGCCGTGTAGTTGATGCCGTAGATCCGCACCGCGACGTTGGTGCCGGTTCCGGTGCGCATCACTGCGATCCCGGTGCCGGGCTCGTCGGCGGGCGACGGGGCGATGTCGAAGCCGAGGATGTTCCCGGCATCCTCCCCCAGCGCTCCCCGCAGCTCGGTGAGACCGGTGCCGAAGGTGATCTGCACCAGCTGGTCCTGGGCGCTGTCGATGCCGAACAGCACGGTCGACCGCTGGTCCGCCGGTGCCGCCAGCTGGTTGAAGTTCCGGGTGTAGGCGGCGCCGACGACGTTGGGATCGCCGTAGGTGGCGTTGAGGTCGGGGTCGGCCTGGATGAGCGCCCCGGTGTCAGGGTTCACCTGCACGCTGTCGTCGGCATCGGAGACGATCCGGATGCGGTCACTGACAGGGTTGAAGTCGAAGCCGTAGGAGGTGGCCCCGAGGAAGTCGTGGGTGAACTGGCCCACCAGGGTGGCCGCTCCCGTGTCCTCGCTGATCGTGTAGATCTTGCCGGTGTCGTTGGTGGCACCGCTGACGGTCAACGCATAGAGCTTGTCGTTGGCCGGGCGGTAGTCGATGCCGGCGATCGTCTCGCCCGTTCCGAGGCCGGTGACCGGTCGGTTGAACAGCGTCCGGCCCGGGAACTCGCTGTTGAAGGCCACCAGGTTGTTGTCGGCCGTCGTGGCGAGCACGATCTCGCCCTGGAGCTGGCCGCGGAGGGCACCGCCCGGGAACTCGGCGTTGTGGACGTTGACGTAGTAGTTCTGCGGGTTCTCGACGATGTCGGCGATGACCGCGGGGTCGACGTCCTGGCACGCGGCGACCACGCCGTTCTCGTCGGGCTTGACCAGGGTGACGAGGACCGGCCCGGCCACACCGGCGGGAGCCTCGTGGATGTGGGCCGCCGTCGCCGTCCCGGTGTCGTCGACGCGCATGTTGTAGCAGATCTCGTCGTTGGTGAAGTCGAAGAAGCCCAGTCCCCGACCGTCGGGATCACCGGGCCCGGGCACCTCGGCGGAGCCCCGCAGGTTCACCACGAAGTCGGGGGCTTCGAGGGGGCTGTTGGGGGTTCGGTCCATGCCGACCACGGGCCGGTTGAGCTTCAGGTTGCCGGTGGAACCGAGGAACGGGGCGTCGCCGAAGGCGAAGATGCCACCGTCGGCGGCCACGAGCCAGTAGCCGAGGTTGGAGGCGGTGAGGGCCATGTCGACGACGGGCTGGTTGAGCTTCATGGCGCCGGTGGACCCGAAGAACTGGGCGTCGTCGGCCGTGCGGCCGAAGCTGAAGATGCCGCCGTCGCTGGCGACCAGGTAGTAGCCGTCGCCGTCATCGGTGGCCTCCATGCCCACGATGGGCTGGTTGAGCTTGATGGCGCCGGTCGAGCCGAGGAAGTCGGCGTCGCCGTAGGTGAAGATGCCGCCATCCTCGGCCACCAGGTAGTACCCGAGGCCGCTGGCGGTGCGGTCCATGCCCACGATGGGCTTGTTGAGCTTGATGGCGCCGGCCGAGCCGTGGAAGTCGGCGTCGCCGAAGGCGAAGATGCCGCCGTCGCTGGCGACGAGCCAGTACCCCTTGCCGGTGGCGGTCCTCTGCATGCCCACGATGGGGGCGTTGAGCTTGATGGCGCCGGTGGACCCGAAGAACTCGGCGTCCCCGAAGGAGAAGATGCCGCCGTCGGCGGCGACCAGCCAGTAGCCCTCGCCGGTCGGTGTGGAGACGCTGTCGACCACCGGCTTGTTGAGGGCGATGTTGCCGGTGGAGCCGAAGAACTCGGAGTCTCCGTAGTTGAAGATGCCGCCGTCGGTGGCGACGAACAGGTAGCCGTTGCCGAGCGTGCCCTGCTTGCGCAGGTCGGAGCGCTCGGCGGACGCCGGCGTGGCCGGCAAGAAGGCCACGACTGCGGCCAACAGGCTGGCAACCAACAGGCTGCTCAACACCCGGGTGCGACTACGGACGGACGACGGTGCTGGACGAACTTTCATACGCATCCTCTCTACGGGGGGCGCCGTCCACCAGCGGCGGCTTTCGGCCGAGCATAGGCCCGCACTTTGGAGGGTCACGACGAACGGCGTTCATACGGTGCCTCTCCGTGAAATAGCGCGCTATTGGCGACTGTGGCGCCGGCGGCGGAGGGTAGCGACCAGTCCCACCGCCGAGCCCACGGCCAGCGCCATCAGGACCAGGTTGGCCCGGTTCCACTGCTCGGCCGTGGCCGCGATGGCCACCTGCTCACCCAGCCGGGGCGCCCAGACAGCGGTGTTGCCGGCGGAAGTGGGCGCATTTGCCTCGATCCGGCCCGGCAGCCGCACCGCCAGCTGCAGCCCGAAGGCCCGGTCCCCGGGAACCCCGAGCCGCTGCTCCAGCTGTTCGGGGCTGATGCCCAGGGGTTGGCCGCCCAGGACGGCGGTCAGCTCGGCGTCGCTGAAGGTGCCGAGGCCCCTGGACAGGTCGACCGTACCCCGCAGCGCCGTCCGGGTCTTCAGGAACGTCCGTTTCTGCTCCAGCACGAACCCCTTGAACGCGCCCTCGGCGCCGCCGAGCTCGTCGAGAAGCTGGCGGGCCTCGGCCAGGTTGGCGAAGCGGTGCCGGGCCTCGACCTCGGCCCCGCCGTCGGTGTTCTCCTCCGGCCCCCGCACCTCCCATCCCGTGGCCCGCAGATCGTCGAGCACCACCTGGGTCTTCAGATCGCCCACGGTCTGGGCGGCGCGACGGTCGAGCAGGGCCGTCACCGTCACCTCACCGGTGCCGTCCGGCCTGGCCGACAGCTCCACGCTGGCATCGACCTTGCAGGCGCCGGCGGTGCCCAGAGCCAGAACCGCCAGGGCCCATCGAAGCAGGCCCCGGCGGGACGAGAACCGACTCCCGGCGAATCCGGTCAGTCGGCGGAACCGGTGCCGGCCAGCTCCATCGGCGGCGGCTCGACCGGCCCGGCCAGCGCCCGGAACACCACGCTCTTCTCGCCGGCGTCGTCGAGCTCGACGTCGGCGATGATGGTGTCGCCGACGGTGAACTCCTTGTAGAGGATGCGCTCCGACAGCGGGTCCTCGATGAGGCGCTGGATGGCCCGCCGCAGGGGCCGTGCCCCGTACTGGGGGTCGTAGCCCTTGTCGGCCAGGAAGTACTTCGTCTCCTGGGTGAGCTCCAGGCCGAACCCTTGGCTCTGCAGCTGCTCGCGCACCCGTCGGATCATGAAGTCGACGATCTCGGTGACCTCGTTCTTGGTCAGCTCGTGGAAGACGATGACCTCGTCGATGCGGTTGAGGAACTCGGGCCGGAAGTGGGCCTTGAGGGCGTCGTTGACCTTTTCCTTCATCCGCTCGTAGCTCACGGCCTCATCGGAGCGGGAGAAGCCCACCGATGCCTTGCGCAGGTCGGCCGTGCCGAGGTTGGACGTCATGATGAGCACGGTGTTCTTGAAGTCGACCGAGCGGCCCTGGCTGTCGGTGAGGCGGCCGTCCTCCAGGATCTGCAGGAGGGTGTTGAA
>JAHWJU010000159.1 GCA_019348255.1 Actinomycetota bacterium
ACTCCAACCACGACGCCATCCTCGCCGCCGCCCGGCTGCTCAAGCGCAACGGCGCGCCCGGCGACATGCGCAACGCCCTGTTCAACTACAACCGGGACAACCGCTACGTCGACGCCGTCCTGGCCTACGCGGACCGGATGGCGGAGGACCAGCGGGCATACTTCGCCTACCACCAGTGGCAGGTCTATTACGTCACGGTGGTGGGCGACGTGTGGCTGCCCGAGGGCTACGCCGGCGCTTAGCCCCAACTAGCCGCAAGCTCCGGAGAGCCCGGAGAACTCCGGCGGGTAGCGGATCACGCCGGCCGCGGCTGAGCGGAAGGCGGGCAGCCGGCGGACCTGGAGCGCGTCATCGGCCACCGCGAAGGGCGCCGCGATACCCAAGGTCGAGGCCGGGACGAACCCGAAGCGGCTGTAGTAGCCACGGTCTCCCAGCACCACCACCAACGGCTCGGCCCGCACCGCGGCCCGACGCAGGGCTGTCTCGACCAGAGCGCCGCCCACGCCACGACCCTGGCTGTCGGGCCGTACGGCCAGCGGGGCCAGAGCCAGCACCGGCAGCGCCGGCGCGCCACCACGAGGCGACAGGTCGACCAGCGTGACCAGCACGTGGCCGACCACTTCGCCACCGCGGAGCGCGACGAGGGAGAGCTCGGGAAGGTACGTGTCACCCACTCGCAGCGCGGCCACCAGCTTGGCCTCGTCTTCACGGGCGAACGCGAGGCGGTGCACCTCGTCGATTGCTCGCTCGTCCGCCCGGATCTCGGGACGCACCTCCATGGGGATGCAGACCCTACCGGTGCTGTGCCGGCGCTTCTGCCCGGGCGCGGGACCGGGACCCGGAGGCATGGCGGGCTGCCTCCGGGTCCCGGGAACTGGTCCGCTGGTGCGGCCCGGCCGTCTCGAATACCGGGGCCCCGGGTCTGTCGACCCGGGGCCCGGTGGTTCGGAGCTTCCCGTCAGCGGGGTGCCGGCGGGATCGAGCTGGTGCTGTCAGTCGTCGGAGCCCTCAGCGGGGGCATCGGGGACGTGGCTGCCGCTCTGGCCTCGCCCGGAGGAGTTGGCGGCGCCGGCCTTGGCCCGGTCGTTGGCGTGGCGGTCGTTGGGCCGCTCGGGGCTGGCCGGGGTGGTGGCCGGGCGCTTGTCGGTGCTGGCACCCCGCGTGGGCTCGCCGTCGTCGCCGGTCTTGCCCTCGTCCTCGGTCGCCTTCCCCTTGTCGGCGGAGGTGTCCTTGGGGGCCTTCGTCTCGGCGTCATCGGCGTCATCGTCGTCGAGTGCATCGAGCGGCTTGCCGCAGTCCGAGGCCTTGGCCACCGCGTAGGCCGCGTCACCCTTGGCCCGCTCCTGCTTCAGGTAGAGCCCGCGGTTGCCGGCGAAGGTGGTGCCGCCGGCGCTGGTGGGGACACAGCCCTGCCAGTACCGGGCGGTGCCGATGCTCCCGTCGGCCAGGCGGGAGACCTTGGTCCCGTCGTCGTCGGAGTCGTCGTCATCGCCTTCCTTGGCCGCCTTGTCGGCGGCGCGGGCGGCCTTGGCGGCAGCAGCCTTCTCCTTGGCCTCGGCCGACTTGCCCTTCGGGACCTCGAGCGGGGTCACTGCCTCCACGCCGGTGGCGGCGATCGGCTGTAGCGGCCCGAGGGCGCCGGCGGTGGCCAGTCCGGTGGTACCGAGCAGGAAGCCACCCAAGAGTGCGGCACCAACGCGCAGGCGGCTGGCGAGGGCACCACGGACAGTCGAGCCGGCCGACACGCCGGCCATCCTGGTCAGGTGCTGGCTCTGCAGAGCGGGGTCGACGGGCTGGCGACCGAGAGCGCGGAGGCGGTCGGTGAGCTCGTCGCGGGGGTCGAGGGAGTCGTTCATCGTGTCGGTAAGCGCCACGCCGGCGCCGGAGGATACGGGTGCCGGCGAGATTTTCGCGGCCGAGAACTGCCGAGCGGTTCGCCCGCCCCGTCCGTCGCGCCCCTGGCCCCTCAGCCCACCGGCGGGAGCGCCCTGCGCAGGTTGTCGAGGGCGCGGTGCTGGAGCGCCTTCACCGCCCCGACCTTGCGGCCGGTGACCTTCGCCACCGCCTCCAGGGGGAGGTCGGCCACGAACCGCAGCACGACCACCTCGCGCTGGTCCGCGCTCAGCGAGGACAGCGCCTCGACCAGCGCCGGGTCGATGGGATCGGCCGGCGCCGGCGCCGGCGTCTCCCGCCCCCCACCGAGCTGGCCGCTGTCGGCCAGGGACGGCCGGCGAGCCCGCCGGCGGTGAGCGTCCATGGCGCGGTTGTGGGCGATCGAGAAAACCCAACTCCGCAGCGCCGCCTCGTCGCCCCGGAACCGGGGCAGGTCGCGCGCCACCTGGAGGAAGACGTCACCGACCACGTCCTCGGGCTCCGGCACCCGCTGGGCGCGGAGGTAGCCGAGGACCGCTGCCGCCAGCGACCGGTAGACCAGTGCGGCGTTTGGCCGCTCGTCGGGCATGAACGCCCGACGGTACCGCTACGGACGCTGGTCGAGCGGCACGTAGTGGCGCTCTTGGGCTCCGATGTAGAGCTGACGGGGCCGGATGATGCGCTGGTCCTGGTCGAGCAGCTCCACCCAGTGGGCGAGCCAGCCGGCGGTGCGGGGGATGGCGAACAGCACCGTGAACATCTCGATGGGGAAGCCGATGGCCTGGTAGATGAGGCCGGAGTAGAAGTCCACGTTGGGGTAGAGCTTGCGGCTCACGAAGTAGTCGTCCGACAGCGCCACCTCCTCCAACTTGAGGGCGATGTCGAGGAGGGGGTTCTTCCCCGTGATCTCGAAGACCTCCTCGGCCGTCCGCTTGATGATCTTGGCCCGGGGGTCGTAGTTGCGGTACACCCGGTGGCCGAACCCCTGCAGCCGCCCCTTGCCCGCCTTCACCCCGTCGATGAACGACCCCACGTTCTCCATCGAGCCGATGTGGTTGAGCATCTTGATCACGGCCTCGTTGGCCCCGCCATGGCGGGGGCCGTAGAGGGCTGCGCAGGCAGCGGCGGCGGCGGAGTAGGGATCGGCGTGGGCCGAGCCGACGGTGCGCATGGCGGTGGTGCCGCAGTTCTGCTCGTGGTCGGCGTGCAGGATGAACAGCACGTCGAGCGCCCTCGCCAGCGCCGGGTTGGCGTCGTAGCGGGGCTCGGCGATCTTCCACATCATCGACAGGAAGTTGGCGGCGAAGCTGAGGGAGTTGTCCGGGTAGACGAAGGGCTGGCCCACGCTGAAGCGGTGGGCCGCCGCCGCCAGCGTCGGCATCTTGGCGATGAGCCGGACGATCTGGCGCTTCCGGCAATCCGAGTCGTGGATCTCCTTCGCGTCGAGATAGAAGGTCGACAGGGCCGCCACCGCGGACACGAGCATCCCCATGGGGTGGGCGTCGTAGTGGAAGCCCTCCAAGAAGCGCTTGCGCACGTTCTCGTGGATGAACGTGTGGTAGGTGATGTCCTTGACCCACTCCTGGTGCTGTTCGGGAGTCGGCAGCTCACCGTGGATGAGCAGGTAGGCCACCTCGAGGTAGGTCGACTGCTCGGCCAGCTGCTCGATCGGGTACCCGCGGTAGCGCAGGATGCCGGCGTCACCGTCGAGGTACGTCACCGCCGACTCGCAGGCCGCCGTCGTCATGAGCGCCTCGTCGAAGAACCAGATGCCCTTCAGGTGCTTTCGCCAGATCTCGGCCGAGACGCCACCGTTCTCGATGGGGATGTCGAAGCTCTCACCCGTGCGGTTGTCGGTGATGGTGATGCTCGATCGAGCCACGCAGCGATGCTAGTGATGCGGGAAGATGGCGCCGTGAGCCGCAAGTTCGTCGTGGCCCGGAACCCCGAGGAGGGCTCGACCCTGCCGTTCCTCATCCGGGTCCCCCTGGCTTCCGGCGACCTCGTGCTCAAGGCCAAGGAGCCGTGGCCCCGCCTGGCCAAGGTCTACTGCCACCGCGCCGAGGCCTGGCCGGCCGACCCCGAGATCGTCGAGGAGGTCGCGGTGCGCTCGTGTACGCGCCGGGGAGTTGCCGTCGACCTCGTACTCGACCGGGCCCGCGAGAACCGCTCACAGCTGGTCTTCACGAAGTTGGCCGGCGGCCGCGAGGGCATCTTCTGGCAGAGCCCCCGCACCAACCGCAAGACCCGTCCCGGGCTCCGGGTGCCCACCCGCCGGGCCGCGGGGCGGGCGCTGCACGTCGTGGTCGACACCCGCGAGCGCTATGCCTGGAAGTTCTCCGACCAGCAGGCGACAACCGAGAAGCGGGCCCTGGCCGTCGGTGACTATGCGGTGGAGATCGACGGACGGATCGTCGGGGTGGTGGAGCGCAAGACGCTGGCCGACCTCGCCGGCCGGCTGGTCGACGGGTCGCTGCTTCTCACGCTCGGCGAGATGGCCGGCGTCGACCGGGCGGCGGTGGTGGTGGAGGACCGGTGGGCCGACGTGTTCCGCCTCCGCCACGTGGCGCCGGGGATGGTGGCCGAACTGTTGGCCGGCGCGCAGGTCCGCTACCCGAACGTGCCCATCGTCTTCTGCGAGACGCGCGCCCTGGCCCAGGAGTGGGCCTACCGCTTCCTGGGTGCCGCCTTCGCCTACGCGGATGAGGAGCTCGACCTCCGCGACCAAGGGGCTGACGTGCCGTGAGCTGGGACGGCGACAGCTACCAGCAACGCTTCGACGCCCTGAGCGCCCAGGGCGTGGACGTCCACGGCGAGGCCGACTTCGTGTTCGCCTTCGCCCCTCGGTCGGTGCTCGACGCGGGCTGCGGGACCGGCCGGGTGGCCCTGGAGCTGGCACGGCGGGGCGTGGAGGTGGTCGGCGTCGACAACGACGCCTCGATGCTGGCCACCGCCAGGAAGCTGGGGCCGCCACCCCGCTCAGAGGGCCGCTCGGGCCCCGGCTCGACCTGGGTTGAGGCCGACCTCACGCAGCTGGCGCTGGAGCGGGTCTTCGACGTGGTCGTGATGGCCGGCAACGTCCCCCTCTTCACCCCGCCGGGAACCCAGGCCGCACTCGTGGCCGGCTGCGCCCGCCACGTCGCCCCTGACGGCGTGCTGGTGGCCGGCTTCCAGCTAGATCGCGGCTACGACCTGGCC